>DIKJ01000188.1:15117-24782 GCA_002424525.1 Bacteroidales bacterium UBA5621
CCGTCAGTGCTGATAATTAATTCTTTAGATGTCCCTGTAAGTGTCGTTTTCATCTAAGTTGCAAGCTGTTTCAGATAGTTAACAGCTCCCTGGGGATCGGGAGAATAGAAATCGGCGCCTATCTTATTGCAGTATTCCATCGTCACCGGCGCTCCCCCGACCAGTACTTTTGCATCAGGGTACCTTTCCCTGATGGCAGTCACAGTCGTTCGCATGTTTTCCATGGTTGTTGTAAGAAGAGCTGACAGACCAACCACGGCGCCCGGGTTCTCTTCTATGGTCCTGAGAAATTTATCGGATCCCACGTCAACTCCAAGGTCTATCACCTCCCATCCCCCGCCTTCTATCATCATGGATACCAGATTTTTGCCTATATCATGAAGATCTCCGGCAACTGTCCCGATAATGAATTTCCCTTTCCTTTTCGCCTCCCCCGACTGAAAGTAAGGCTTAAGGTGTTTCATGGCGCTGTTCATGGCTTTTGCCGCCATAAGCATCTGCGGAACATAGATCTGCTTTCTGCTGAATTTGTCACCTACGATCTCCATGGCAGGGATCAGTGACTTTTCAAGTATTTCATCAGGCCTTATGCCCTCTTCAAGCGCTTTTTTTGCCAGCTCGTCTGCACCATCCTGCCCCTTCATGTCGGGCGGATAGGGAGATAGTAAATCAGTTTTGCCCAACTCAACACAGCGTGATAGTTTTTCAAGAAGTTCATTCATATTTTAACAGATTATTATAGACGTTTGTACCGAATATCAAATATAGGTTTTTGATCCAAACACGATTCAAAATTAGAAAATTAATTTTGCACTGCAACCGATTGCATAAATTTTTTCTGAAGTGCTGATCACCATCTTTGCTGCCAGACCTGCTGAATTACCCTGATTGCAGGCTGCTAATTACAGGCGACTTAAATTATTTAATTAACTTTATGAAAAAATTACACGCCGATGAAGTATACAATAATTATCCTTGGCTGCCTCATTATTAGCACTGCTGCTGCTCAGAACACGGGCAATGGCATTTTTAATTTCAGCCGGGATATTGGCAATCCCGCCATTGCGGGATCCTCTGCTTATGACAGTGAGTCTCAGTCTTATTCCATGAAAGGTTCAGGCTATAATATCTGGTTTGAGAGAGACGAATTTCATTATCAGTATAATAAGATGTCAGGTGATTTCATGATCACCGCCAATTTCAGTTTCGTGGGTAAGGGCACCGACCCGCACCGGAAAACAGGCATAATGCTGAGAGCTTCAGCCGATGATGATTCTCCCCATATCTCTGCCGTACTTCACGGAGACGGACTGACTCTGATGCAGTGGCGCAATTTCAAAGGGGCTTCCATGAGAGATCCTGAAGATCAGATGTTTGCTAAAGGAACCGGATATGAGGTCCTTCAGATTGAACGGTCCGGAAGGATAATCTTCATAAGGGCGGCCCGCGCAGGTGAGCCATTGGAAACAATAGGATCGTATGAGATGATCAATATGACTGATGAGGTCCTGGCCGGCATCTTTGTCTGTTCCCATAATCCCGAAATTATTGAGGAAGCAATCGTATGGAACGTGCGGATCGACCGGCCGGTCGGCGATAACTACAATCCCGGCAGGGAGGGATATTTAGGCTGCAGGCTTGAGACAATGAATGTTTTTGACGGTAAGCGAAAGGTGATTTACGAAAAGGCCGGAAGATTTGAAGCTCCCAACTGGATGCCTGACGGGAAAAAGCTCCTGTTCAACATGGACGGATTACTATGGAAAATCCCCGTTACAGGAGGAGAAATTGAGATGCTTAATACCGGTTCTGTGAAAAGGAATAATAATGATCATGGCATTTCCTTCAATGGCAAATTACTGGCTATCAGCAGCACACCGGAAGGAGAAAGAAGTTCTGCGGTTTATGTGGTCCCCCTGAAAGGAGGAGAGCCAAAAAGGATCACGGAACATACTCCTTCATACTGGCACGGATGGGCTCCGAATAATAAGGAAGTATTATATGTTGGCCAGCGTGATGGGAAGAATGTATATAATATTTACAGGAATTCAATAAAGGGAGGAAGAGAGGTTGCCCTTACTGACATTCCGGCAGGCGAACATGTTGACGGTTGTGAATATTCGCCCGACGGAAAGTATATCTATTATAACGGCAGTCATACCGGGACGATGCAGTTGTGGCGGATGAAACCCGACGGAACAGCAAGGGAACAGCTCACTTTCGATGAATATAACGACTGGTTCCCTCATATCTCTCCCGACGGAAAATGGATCGCATTTATTTCATTCCCGCCTGATATTGAGAAGAACAGTCACCCGTCATATAAAAGAGTAATGCTCAGATTAATGCCTGTTTCAGGTGGAGCTCCGAGGGTTATAGCATATCTGTACGGGGGCCAGGGAACCATCAATGTACCGTCATGGTCGCCCGACAGCAAACAGATTGCATTTGTCAGCAATTCGGGGAAAAACATACTGAAGCCTTCTGAATGACTTCCGGCCTCTATACAATTCTTTCCGTCCTGGTATTCGGAATGCTTTATATTTTTACCGCTCTTGGTATTTTTACGGTAATATTCCTCTCGTGGTTCAGGGCAAAAAGGCTTATAAGGTTCCTCACAATGATCTGGGCAAGGTCTGTCTTCCTCCTCCTTGGCAAGAGACTGCAAATAACCGGAAAGGATAACATCATAAGGGATGAGAAGTATATCCTTACTGCGAACCATTCCAGTCTGTTTGACATTGTAGCAATAATGTCGTTTTATCCCGGGGTCTCCTGGTTCGGGCATGAACGCCTTTTAAGGGTCCCGCTTCTCAGGTACTTCCTTAAACTGACCGATTACGTTCCCTTTAAAGAGCCGACAGTAACGAACACCCGGCATATGCTTGATCAGCTTTATAACAAAGCGGAAAAACAATCTGTTGCACTGTTCCCTGAAGGTACGAGAACACTCAACGGGAGAATTAATCCTTTCTACAGAGGCTTTATCTATTTGCTCAGGACAAGGGATATAGATATCCTGCCCATCACCCTTAACGGCTTCTATGACCTTAAGCCAAAAAACCGGTTCCGGATCAATTTCAGGTCAAAGCTCAGTGTTGTTATTCATAAACCTGTTCCGCGCGGGGATTTAATAACCAGAAGCGACAGGGAAATTGTCGAAGCGATTAAATCAATAATAGAATCGGCCCACCAGGTTTCGGAAACAAAGTTACGGCCGGGGCCATAATTTATCAGAAACTACCCGGCAACTTTTACCCGCCGACTTCGTCCCGATATATCGGGACTATGTCGGCCGAAGTCCGAAGCCTCGGCGAAGGCGGGAAGGTAACAGCACCTGGCAACTTGAATTAAATTAATTACTGATATGAGAAAAGACAAAGAAGAGAAATGGATTTTTATAATCAACCCTACTGCAGGGAACGGTTTTGCCAAAACGCTGGTTCCCGGGATTGAGGAGATGATAAAAAAGTATAATATTGACGGGGAGTGTGTTCTTACCGAAAAAAGCGGCCATGCCACTGACCTTGCCCGGCACTTTCTGGAGATTGGCTACAAATATATTATCGGAGTCGGAGGAGACGGTACTCTGAACGAGATTGCCAGGCCACTGATTAACAGGAAGGATGTTACGATTGGCATAATCCCGGCCGGTACGGGGAACGACTTCATCCAGATACTCGGTTTTCCGGGCAGATTCACCCCGAAGGAGTGGGATATCTTCTTCGGCAGAAACGTTTCAACCCTCGATGCCGGCACAGTTAACGACATGATCTTTCTCAATGGAATGGGGCTCGGATTTGATGCTCAGGTTGCTTCAGAAAACTACACCGAGCCGGGAAAGGTAAAAAAAGGAGGTAAAAACAAGTACCTGTGGCATATTATCAAGACACTTCTGTTCTTCCGGGAAAAAAGAATGACCGTAACGGCCGATCACACCAGCTATAAAAGCGATTGCTTCATCAATACCATCGCCATCGGCAGAAGATTTGCAGGGGGATTCTTTCTTACACCTGAGGCAGTTGCCAACGACGGACTCCTTGATGTTTGCATGATAAAAAGACTAAATCTTTTTCAGAGATTCCGACTATTGCTGAAAGTACCCGAAGGCAGGCACATTACAAACAACAAGGTAATCTATTATAAAACTGCCGCACTTCAACTGGAATTTGAAAAAGAGGTCCCGTTTCATGTTGACGGCGAGTTGTTCTATTCAAAGGAATTCAATGTAGGGATCATACCCGGAGCTTTAACAACCATATACAATCCTGATGGGGATCATTTCTTCAGAAAATGAGAAACCCGGCCACGGTTATCTTGCGTTTTTTGATCTCGACGGCACAATAACCAGGGAGATCAGTGGCAAAGCCCTGGCGGTGACTGCTTATAAAAAAGGGCTCATGAGTACCTCTGATATTGTCCATGCACTCTATATGTCGCTGCTCTATAAACTGAGCATTGAGGACCCTCTCAGCATAATCGGATCAATGATGAACTGGCTCAAAGGGCTTCCGGAAAAAAGCCTGGCGGATCTTTCAGCCGGGGTTTTCAGGGAAGTGCTCCTTCCGTCAGTTTACACAAATGCCAGGGATGAGATCAGGTTTCATAAAGAGAGGAACGCAAAAACGGTTATCCTGTCATCATCAATATCCTTTATATGCAGGGAAGCTGTGAACAGCCTCGGAATGGATGATGCCATTTGTACTGAACCGGAAATCATCAACGGATATTGTACGGGTAAACCATCCGGTGCTTTCTGTTTCGACGGCGAGAAGGGGGTAAGACTGGCAGAGTACTGCGCGGCACATAATTGTGACCTGGACAGGGCCTGGTTCTTTGGCGATTCCATTCACGATGTTTCCGCTCTCAGCATCGTCGGCCACCCGGTCTGTGTGAATCCCGGCAGTAAGCTCCGGAGTACGGCAATAAGGAAGGGATGGGATATTAAACAGTGGTCATAATTATCCTATGAACCATTTCAGTATCTTTGGGAATTATCTGCTAATATTTAAGATAACAGCATAAACAAATCAAGACTAAAAATGAAAACACTAATGCCATTATTTGCCGCCTTTGCGATTCTTGCCTCCTGTAATGACTCCCTGAGCAGGAAGATGGAATATCCCGTTACCGTAACAGGGAACGTGGCTGACACGATCTTCGGAACCATTGTCCCGGATCCATATCGCTGGCTGGAGGACGATCGTTCGGATGAGACTGCTGCCTGGGTGAAGGAGCAGAACAGGGTAACGTTCGGATATCTTGGTAAGATCCCATACAGGGAAGAAATAAGAAACCGGCTTACCGCGATGTGGAATTATGAAAAATATGGCATTCCATCTTCAGAAGGCGGTTACATCTATTTCTCAAGAAATGACGGACTTCAGAACCAGTATGTTGTTTACCGGCAAAAAGAAGGCGGGGAGCCAGAGCTGTTCCTTGATCCGAATACGTTCTCCGCTGACGGAACAATTTCACTGGGGGAAATCGGGTTCTCCAGAGATGGCAGCAAAGTGGCCTATTCAATTTCAGAAGGGGGCTCTGACTGGAGAAAGGTAATCGTTATGGATGCCGATACAAAAGAGATCATAGGCGATACGCTGAAAGATATCAAGTTCAGCGGGATCTCGTGGTATGGCAATGAGGGATTTTATTATTCAAGCTATGATAAGCCCGCGGGCAGTGAACTCACAGCCATGACTGATCATCACAAACTCTATTTTCACAAACTGGGTACAAGGCAGTCGGATGATCAGGTTGTGTTCGGAGCCGACATGAAAAGGAGATACGTCAGCGGATATGTTACGGAAGACGATCGTTACCTTGTTGTGACTGCTTCTGTTTCCACCACTGGCAATGAATTGTATATCAAAGATCTGACTAAAAAATCGCAGGATTTCAGGGTAGTGGTCGGCAATTTCGAAAAAGATCATTATGTAATTGATAACGAAGGATCAAAGCTTTTTATTTTCACCAACCTCGATGCTCCGAATTCACGTATTGTTACCGTTGATGCAGAAAACCCGGGCATTGCAGGATGGAAGGATTTTATTCCCGAAACGGAAAATACCCTGAGCGTCTCAACCGGTTCGGGTTATTTCTTCGCAAATTATCTTGTTGATGCCATAACAAGCATAAAACAGTATGATAAAACAGGTACACTGGTTCGTGAGATTGCTTTACCCGGTATCGGGACCGCATCGGGCTTCAGCGGGTACAAAGATGATAAAGACCTCTATTTCATGTTTACTAATTATACGACCCCCTCAACAATCTATAAATCAGATCCCCATACCGGAGAGACCAGTATCTTCAAGAAACCGGAACTGCTGTTCAGCGGCGGTGATTACGAATCCACCCAGGTATTCTACACTTCCGGGGATGGCACGAAGGTACCGATGATCATCACATACAGGAAGGGTACACCGTTGAACGGCAAAAACCCGGCAATACTGTATGGCTATGGAGGATTCAGCATCAGTGAGACACCTTCGTTCTCGGTTGCCATGGCACAATGGCTCAGTATGGGTGGCATTTATGCCGTACCCAATATCCGTGGAGGAGGTGAATACGGAGAAGAGTGGCACCTGGCAGGTACAAAAATGAACAAACAGAATGTATTTGATGATTTCATTGCAGCAGCCGTCTATCTGACAGATAACAAATACACATCACCGCAATACCTGGCAATCAGGGGTGGCTCGAACGGAGGCCTTCTTGTCGGGGCAGTTATGACACAACGTCCTGACCTGTTAAAAGTTGCACTTCCGGCTGTAGGTGTGCTTGATATGCTCAGGTATCACAAGTTTACTGCAGGCGCCGGCTGGGCTTACGATTATGGCACATCCGACGATAATCCCGAAATGTTTAAATATCTGCTTGGATATTCTCCGGTGCAAAATGTGAAAGAAGGTGTTGAATATCCTTCAACACTTATTACAACAGGCGATCATGACGATCGTGTTGTTCCCGCACACTCATTTAAATTTGCCGCTCATTTACAGGCCAAACAGGCTGGCACAAATCCTGTGTTAATAAGGATCGAGACAGATGCAGGACACGGAGCCGGAACCCCGGTGCACAAGACAATTGAGCTATATGCTGATATCTTCAGCTTTACGCTCTGGAACATGGGAATTAAAAAACTAAAATAGAACCTGAGCCGGAGCAGCGGATCTGAAGTTCCGGCACAACGGTTCAGCTGGCCAGGATCTTTATCAACCTGTCGTTGAGATCCTTCAGTCCCTCCGGTGTGTCCCCTCCCGGCTGTTCGATCGTAGCCCAGTCCCTGTAACCTGTATCATCAAGAGCCTGCATAACTGCCGGCCAGTTCACATCTCCTTCAAGGAGGTTTGCCTTAAACCCTGCCGATCTGCCCTGGGAATCAGCAAGTTTGCGGCTGTACTCTTTAATATGGACCTTGGCTACACGCTTCCCGAGTATCCTTATCCATTGCTCCGGGAAACCGAATGCAAGGATGTTGCCGCAGTCGAAGTAAAACCCTACCATCGGGCTTTTAAACAGATCAACGTATTGTACAGCTTCCATGGGACTCAGCAGGAAATTGTTCCAGACATTTTCGATAGCAATTTTAACCTGTAGTTTTTCGGCAAGGGGCAATGCTTTTCTGATCTCTTCCACGGAACGGTTCCAGCACTCATCGTAGGTGGCTGCTTCAGTTACCCTGCCAGGGACAAGTAGCACGGTATCAGCGCCGAAGGCTTTGGCATCCTCAAGTGAGACCTTAAGTGCCTCCACACCGTCCGCCCTTACTTTAGGGTCGGGATCCGACAGAAGGAACTTCCAGTGCAATGCACCGCAAACGCTGGGTACCGGCATGCCGGTAGCCTCCATTGCCCTGAGCACCTCGCTCCTGTCGAGATGGCTGTTCACCTCAATGCCGTCAAAACCGGCCGCTTTGGACGACTGGAACTTTTCCATCACGGTTTTTCCGACCCTGTTGCTTCCCCACATTATCCCTCTTTTAAGATTCCGTTGCGGGGGATTCATGAATCCTGAAAGTGAAGGGAGTGATCCGGCAGATACCATGGCTGACGCCATGATGGTTCTTCTGGTGAATTGTCGTCTGTTCATATCATGTTATGTTAATTTTGGTTCTGCACCAATTACCGGCGGTACTTCAGGGATCCCCGGCACGGGTCCGAACTCATATGTCGCTGGCCCGAGGTAAAGATCTGAGTTAAAAACCTCATCCCAGGTAACATCCCTGCCCGTGTAGGCAGACATGCGGCCCATGATGGTAATAAGGGTTGAATTAACCTGAGCTTCGGCATCATTTATGGTGTTTCCGGAGCGTATTGCAGCCACAAGGTTAATGTGCTCCTGGATAAATGGATCTTTAACGGCCCATGTCTGATCAGGATCATCCTCCTCAGGTTTTGGATATTTCCATATCTCCTCTCCTTTCAGATTGTACAGGGTACCTCTTGCATCAGCAAATCCTCTGGTTCCCACGATAAATTGTTTTGTAAGGTTGGAACATCCCGAGATCTGCCTGGCTGCGCAATGGGTATGCATCCCGTTTTCGTAGATGTATTCGATGCTGAAAAAGTCGTACTGATCGCCTGTAACTCTTCTCTGACGGCCTCCCCAGCCGATTGCCTTCACCGGATTCATCCCCACATGCCAGTTCATCACATCAATCTCATGAATGAACTGTTCCACGATATGGTCACCCGAGAGCCAGGTGAAATTTGCCCAGTTTCGAAGCATATACTCCATGTCCGACCATCCGGGTTGTCTCCTGATGAACCAGAGGGAACCCCCGTTCCTAATTATATGGGCGCTTACAATATCCCCTATCTCTCCGTTAGCTACCCTGCGCCGGGTTTCCATGAAATCCTTCTGCGACCGGCGTATGGTGCCGCTGACAATGCAAAGCCCCTTTTCTTTTGCCCTCTCGGCTGCCACCAGAACTCTTCTTGCACCAACAGGGTCAACAGCACAGGGCTTTTCCATAAAGATATGCTTACCGGCATTGACGGCAGCTTCAACATGTGCAGGCCGGAAATGGGGGGGTGTTGTGAGAAGCACGACATCGACTCCCGAATCAATGACCTTTTCATAACAATCGAATCCGATAAAACATTTATCATCAGGTATTTCCACACCCTTCTTTGCTTTCAGCTGTTCCCGGCACTGATCAAGTTTATCCTGGAAGACATCTCCCAGCGCTGTTATCTGAAGATTAGGGCCGGCATCAAGAAAATTGATTGCGGCGCCTGTTCCCCTTCCCCCGCAACCTATAAGGCCCGCCTTTAACAGCTTCCCGTCGGGTGCCTCGTCAAGCAGTATGGGAAGCTTTTCCTTTCCTTTAGGCTGACATGACGTCACAATACCTGCTGCTGCAACTGTTCCTATTGCTGCCAGGGCACTCCTTGAAATGAATTTTCTCCGTGTCAATTCATTTTCATGCAATTTCCGATTATGATTCTCATTTCCCATAATGTAATATTTATGTGGTTTGAAATTACTTAATTTACTTCAAGTTGCTGCCAGCCCGGAAGTTTCGGAAAGCGGGCATGTGGCTCAGACTGGTACCAGTAGCATACCGAAGCAATGTCCGACTGCTGTTTCAGGTATCTCCCGCCCTGCCTCCAGCCAAGATCCTGGATGGTGATCTTCAGGTCCTTCTCAAAACGAAC
>DIKJ01000188.1:24787-32849 GCA_002424525.1 Bacteroidales bacterium UBA5621
TACATGCCAAACCTCTGCTGTGACCTGTATGTCCCATCGGGTCTTATTACCTGGTGGAGGCCGCTGTAGGGGGTGCAGAACTCGGTATATTTACCCTCCCTGTCGAAGTTGTAGGAACCACAGAAATAATCTTCCGTGCCTGTCCCGCAAATCGTAGGGAACATAGTATCTCCGTCCATAAAGAATTTTATTTCCCCTTCTCCCCACCATCCGTTGTTATTAACGCCCCACGCCATATAGACACCGACAAAATGACCCTTGCCCTTTATTCCGTCGACAATGGGATAATCAGAAGTGGTATTGATGTTCAGCCGCCTGAACTGAGCGTGGAAATAGGCAGCATCGGCAGGAACTTCAGTAAGGGTATAGTCGATCTGATAATAGAGTGACATGGCGTCAGCATCACTCACATTTTCCATGGTAATCCTGCATTTTTTGCGGAAGGGCATTACCCAGTAGCAGTTAAAGGCACTCCCGGGATTAACGCAGACTGCATTTGAAACGAGCGGCGAATATTCGTTCCAGCCCATCCCGAAAAAGTCTCCTACAGGGCATTCCACAGAAGGTTCGGCTTCACCGTCCCAATAGATGCGAAGGATTGAATAACGCCATTTACCGGTTGGGGTCATCCATATATGCTGGATGGCGCCCGGGCCCTCTATCTCTGCCATGGTGAATGTCTCCCCCGGCTTTATTCTCACATAGGGATTTACTTTCCAGCCCTGTCCAAGGTCGCGGGCTGCATTGAATGCATTGGCTGTGTTTGGTTTGTCCTTGTCGGCCGGGTCAGCCATTCCACCCCTCCCCTTCTCGCCGGTGAAATTTTCAGGGCTTATGGAACGGGTTTTAGCATCGGATAATCTGTAAAGATTACCCATGTTCATGTCGAGGCCGTTAAACCTGCTTTGAGAGAATGCTGCCAGGGGCAGAAGCGTTGCCATCAGCAGAACCAGCAAAATTTTTTTCATTTTCTTAAAATTAGATTGAGTTTAACAATTCAACCTAAAATTAATAAATTGAATGGATTTGCTGATTAAGATCCTTTTAAAGTTGTGAATATTTAATTTTGTCCATTCCTGCTGATATCATACACGAAAAGCTTATCTGCATGACGGATGTAGAGACGTCCGCCACAGACTACAGGATGAGCCCAGTACATACCCCTGCCTCCCTCGGGAACCTTAAACTCGCCTTTTGCTTCAAAACTTTCCGGCGATGCCCGTACAAGCCTCATGGTACCCCTCTCATCGAGCATATAAAGCATGCCATCTGCGAATGTAACGGATCCTTTGCCCCGGATATCATTCCAGGCCTGTTGCCCAGTCATAAAATCGAGACAGAACCAGCCCCTTGAATTGCTGCCGGAACCATACAGATACCCTTCATGAAGAATAACTCCTCCATGATGATTGTCCATCAGGTCAGTTTCCCATATAATTTCAGGAATAATTTCTTCTCCCGCCCTTTTAAGTCTGAAGAGCATGCTCCCCTTTCCGTACCCGCCTGAAATGAATACATGATCACCCCGGACGACAGGATCGGTGATGTTAAGCTCTCTCTGATTCTCAAAATCGACTTTCCAGAGCAGTTTTCCGGTTTTTGTATCCACACCATAGTAGCAGTTTGAACTTGAGCCCAATACCTGGCGGGATCCTCCGAAATCCATGATGATGGCAGAGGAGTAGCCCTCTATCCCGGGGATCTCAGTGTTTGCCCAGACCAACTCTCCTGTGTTCCTGTTCAGACAAACCTGGAAGCCCTTTCTTCCTGCAGGACGAACATAGATATTGTCGCCGTCTGTCAGAAGCGATTCGGCATAGCCGTATTCGGGGATATCAGCATCAAATTCTTCGCGCAATTCCTTATACCATATCTCTTTGCCTGACTCAGCATCAAATGCAGCCAACCTTCCCATATCGCCCAGATGATAAATTACTCCGTTATCGAACGTCGGAGTGCTACGGGGACCGAGATATGAACTTGCATGAGACATGTTTGTGGACCACGAGATGCCGTTTGGCTGTTTCCAGACAGGATTCCCCGTAAGATCGAAACAGAAGACGTACGATTGATTGTCTAAAATTCCTGCCGTATAAATAAGACCTCCCCCGATTGAAACAGTGCTGAAGCCTTCACCAAGGCCGGCTGCCTCCCATAAAAGAAGAGGACCATCTTCCGGCCATTCCCTCAGGAGCCCTGTCTCAGATGATTTGTTTGTCCGGTCAGGTCCATGAAAAGATGGCCATTCACATAAATCCTGAACCTTTCCGGAGCATCCGGAAAGTGAAATGAGAAAACAAATTGCCAGGTATGGGAAGAGTATTCTTTTCCAAAAACTGTCGGGTTTTCTGCTGTAATGATTTTCCGTGCTGACTGGTAAATTTAAACAGGTCTCCATAGGATACGTGTATTATATTGCCTTTCTTCATTTTCCGAAGCGGCAATATAATATATTTTCCGTTTAAGCCAAAAGGGAACCCCGACTGGCAAAAAGGTAGTTGGATAAATATACCTTTTGCAACAACCCCGTAACAGAAGGAATTAAATGGACCCGGATCGCTGGCTTCGCCCGGAACTACAGCCTCTTGCAGGATTATTTGATCCTGAGGTACTTTTCAGTCCAGTTCAGTCGCGGATCGGGCTTGCCGGTATTATCGACCGGGAATATATGAAGAAGAGTATCATTCCTGATTTCCAGCCATATCTTGTTCTTGCGGCCTTCATATGTTTTGTCGAAATGATAGAGGATATCCTCTTCATAAATATTGCCGCTGAGAGTAAAAGTCCCGACACCAAACCTGTAACTGGTAATGGTGTCGACACGGTAGCGGCCAACGAATGAAAAATGCTTGTCAGACCATGTCTTGATCTGGTCTATAGCATATCTTTCGGAAAAATAATTTGTCACTTTTCCGCTTTCCATCCTTTGCATCTGGACCATTTGCCATGAACCTGCAAGTGGTTGATCAACTTTTTTGCCACAGCTTAAGGTCATCAGAATAATAATCAGACCAAAACAGATAACGTTTTTCATAGCTGAAGATTTAATTTACTGACTTGCAATATATATTACCTCCTGATATTCAAAGTTACGCCTTTATGAAATCAAAGTCAAGTTTATTCTATCGGAGTTCCCAGCCTTTGTAAGTAAATCCTGCATTAATTAACTCAAGTTGCCGGGTGCTGGTTCCTGGTTGCTGAACTAGCAACTTAGGTTAATTAATTCTCCGGCAGGAACAAAAGAATCCGAAATTAGTGTGTAATTTAACGGTGCATTAAAACCCTGCACTGGCTGACAAAAAGTAACCGCATCCACAACCGGGAAAAATGGAACTGGCAATACTGAAAGACATAGTATTGATCTTTGCCTTATCCACTCTGGTAAACCTTGTATTTACGAGATTCAGGATCCCTACCGTTGTCGGATATCTCCTGACCGGCATAATAGCAGGACCCCATCTGCTTTCACTTGTTTCGGCAAGGTATCAGATAGAACTCATTGCCGAAATCGGGGTTGTCCTTCTGCTTTTCACTATCGGCATGGAGTTTTCTCTGAAACATCTTTTAAAAATCAGGAGGATAGTGTTCTTTGGCGGGTTGTTGCAGGTATTTGTCACGGCAGGGGTTTTTGTAGTTGCTACTCATTTCTATGGTATTGACTGGAAAGCAGCTGCATTTTTCGGGTTCCTTCTGGCCTTAAGCAGTTCGGCACTGGTATTGAAGCTTCTCCAGGAAAGATCGGAACTTACGTCGAACTACGGGCGTACGGTCCTGGGTATACTCATCTTCCAGGACCTGATGGTTGTGCCTCTCATTCTTTTCAGTAATATCCTGGCCGGCAACTCGGTAAACATCCCGGTTGAATTACTGATCATGTCGCTGAAAGTAATATTCATACTTGGGCTGGTTTATGCAGGCAACAAGTGGCTCCTTCCGAAATTGCTTCATCTGATCGCCATGACAAAAAACCAGGAGCTCTTCATCATGAGTATTTTCCTGATCTGTTTTGCAGTGGCACTGCTGACCTCAAAGCTGGGCATGTCTCTTGCACTGGGGGCATTCCTGGCCGGACTGATGATATCCGATTCGGAATACAGCCACAACGCCTTCGGCAACTTCCTTCCTATCAAGGATGTATTCGCAAGCTTCTTCTTCGTTTCAATCGGAATGCTTGTTGAAATCTCCTTTATCATTGAAAACTACAAACTGGTTCTTATCAGTGTTTTAATGGTTATCATTCTGAAAAGCCTGATAGCCGGGGGTGTGGGCTTTTTACTCGGACATACCCTCAAAGGGACGGTGCTGATCGGACTCGCGTTGAGCCAGGTGGGTGAATTTTCGTTCATACTTGCCAAAATAGGATTCAGTAATTCAATATTGTCAGATTACTTCTACCACCTTTTTCTGGCAATAGCCGTGGTAACCATGGCCCTTACGCCGCTTTTATTTCATGTTTCCGTACCACTCTCTAACTTATTACTCAAACTGCCGCTTCCAGGCTTTCTGGTAAACGGGCTTTTCCCGCTTAAAGAGATTGAAATTCCCGATTTCAGCAACCATCTCGTAATAATAGGAAAAGATGCCAGTGCCATCAAATTGTCGATAATGGCAAAATATAACAACCTGAGGCATGTATCAGTAATATTTGACCCATCGCTGGCAAAAGAGAAAATGAACGAGGGAGACCTTGTAGTTTACGGCGATGCTACAAACGAGTCTGTATTGAAAAAGGCGTATGCTGACAAAGCCGATATTGTGGTGGTCTCGGTAGGGAAAATAGTACCATGCATGGCAATTGTCGAAAAAGTAAGACAGCTGAATAAAAATGCATATATCCTGGTCAGGGCTCCGCGAATCGTCAATATTGAACAGCTTTACAGGATAGGGGCAGACCAGGTGCTGGCCGAGAAACTCGAGATAGCCATTGATCTGCTTAACAGGATTCTTCTAAAAAGGCTGGTGCCACAGAATGAAGTGAACAGGATACTTACCCGGATAAGGAACTTCAACCTCGGGGTCTTTAGTGAAAAGGACATGGCAGGCAAGACTTCCATCCTTGATGAGTTTTCGAATATCAATATCACTGCCGTAAAGGTTGAACCTGACTCCGCGGCAGAAGGGAGATCGCTCATCGAGATAGATCTGCGCAAAACGACAGGTGTAACGGTTTTGGCGATAAGAAGGGGGAGTGATGTTATCGAACATCCGGTACCGGAAACTGTTCTGAACAAAAATGACATTGCCTACCTTTTGGGAAACCCTGAACAGATAAACTTTGCCTCGGAACTTCTTCACCAGAAAATTAAATAATAAAAGGCGCCTGAAAGCGCCTTTTACTACGTTTGCGACAGCGGATCTCCCGACTTCGACTGTAAGCTATTATTTTATTAACTCAACGACAGCATACCTTGAGATCTTCCAGAATTCATCAGGATTTTTTATCTCGATTCCGGCGATCTTGTTTTCCCCTTCAGCTATAATCTCATATGATCCTGACGGATGATTGGTTATGAGCTTTGCATTTTTTGAATTAACAGGGATAAGCCTGGTTTCGGTGATGTCCACCCTCGTAAAAAGACTGTCAGGTGAATCCTCAATCAGAGCTTCCCTTTTCCCCAATCCGAGAAATCCTCCTTCTTTTGTAAGGATGCCCTTTTCCTTCAGGTCCTTGTATGTGCCGTAAACAAGATAAGCCTTGTTCATCTCTTCTGTCTGACTGCTGATAGTCTCGGTCTGTTGGGAAACAGTTACCTGCAGACCGGTCATCTGGTTATTGAGCTGTCCGATCTCAAAATCTTTTTCGACAAGCGCAAGTTTCAATCCGGATATTTCACCCTCGCGCTGTACAATTGAAGCCTCGAGGCTGGCAATCATATTTTGCAAACCGGAAATTTCTGTTCCCGATTTTTTCAGCTGGGCACTCAGCTGGGCGATCCTCTTTTTGTTATTCTCAAGTAAAGTGTTTATAAGCCTGATGTCTTCCAGAATCTGCTCCTTCCTCTCCTTTGAGAATTCGACATCCGACGATTTCAGGGTGATCAGATCCTCTTTCTGCTTAATCACACTAAGGTCCTTCTCAATCTGATCAAAGGTCATCAGCCATGAATTGATGGTCGAATCCCTCGTAACCAGCTGTAGCTCAAATGAGGTTCTTTCCTCCTCCATGAGAGCGATCTGCCTGTTATGCTCGCGGTTGTAAGCCGAATAAACAAAAATCCCGGCGGCAATAATTAATATAACACTGATTGCCGCAGTGATCAGAGATCCTCTGGTAAGTCCTTCTTTTTTGGCTTTTTTAACGTTATCCCTCATGGTAATTTTTTCATCCATGAAAACAGGATCATTTTTTTCATCATTTTTCATTGTTGGTCCTCCCTTATTAAGTTTATAAACTGGTAATACTTCTCTTTTAAGATTTAACAGTTCATTGCAAAGGAGATGCCTGAAATTTAAGCGGCATGTAATCTGTTAATATTGCGTGGATTAGCTTATCAGCAGAAAGAGCCTGAATTGTCATTTTAAGACAATCATTCCCATTTTGAGAAAAAGCAGCGGATCAGAAGGCCAGGTTTTGGTCCGGCTGGCCCTGTCTGAAAAGGTAACGATCTGCTCAGTCCTGTTCTTTTTCTTCCTTCAGGATGCGATAGATCGTGGAGATTCCTATATCCAGTTCCCTGGCCGCCATCCTGACATCGTTATTGTGTTTTTTCAGGACAGCTTTGATGATGTTCCGTTCATATTCCCGCAGGGTAAGTTCTTCGCTGGTTACCGGTGACATTGGTGCTCCATTGTCAAGCACGATGTCAGCGGGCTCAATGACATCCTTTTCTGAGAGTGTGACGGCTAGCTCAATAACTGATTTTAATTCCCTTACATTCCCCGGAAAATGATAACTCATCAGTTTCTTTTGTGATTGTTCCGACAGTTTTTTTACGGGAACACTATTGTCTGAGCAAAAGCCAGCGATAAAGTGGCGTGCAAGAATCAGGACATCATTTGCCCGCCTGCGCAACGGCGGCATTTCGATGGACAAGCCTAACAGTCTGTAATACAGGTCCTCCCTGAAATTTCCCTTGCTCACCTCATCTTTCAGGTTTTTATTGGTAGCCACAATGATACGGCAGTCGGTCTTAACCGGTTTGTTGCTTCCTATCCGCACAATTTCTTTCTCCTGCAAAGCCCGCAATAGTTTTGCCTGCACATTCATTTCCATGTCCCCTATTTCATCGAGGAAGAGAGTGCCACCGTCGGCTTCTTCAAACCTGCCTGTCCGGCGGTATGTTGCACCCGTAAAGGCTCCCTTCTCATGGCCAAACAACTCGCTTTCGATCAGTTCAGAAGGAATTGCTGAAATATTCACCGGAACAAAGGCCCCGTCCCTGCGCTTTGAGTTGTAGTGAATTGCTTTTGCCACGAGCTCTTTTCCGGTGCCTGTCTCTCCGGTTATTGTAACGTTGATATTCGAGCCCAGTGCTTTGTCAATCAATTCGTAAACCCCTTTTATTGCAGGGCTCTCCCCAAGAATCGTCTGACCAAAGCTGTATTTTTTCCGTATCTCCTTACGAAGGGCGCTTATCTCCCTTTTAAGACCTATGCCATTCCTTATATTTTGCACCGTTATCATCAGGCGCTCCTTTATGTCCTCCGATTTCGTAATATAGTCATAAGCCCCCATCTTTAACAGCGAGACGACGGTCTCAATGTCTCCCTGTTCGGAGATAAGGATCACCTGTATATCGGGATGCTCCTCCCGAACCCTTCTGAGGATTTCAAGTCCTGTCAGATCCGGAAGTTTGAAGTCGAGTGTAACGATGTCCGGAGATTCGCCGAGGGCGTTCAGAAAATCCTTCCCGTTCTGAAAACTCTTTACTTCATAATCAGGATTCAGGCTGAGAGTGTGCACCAGAAGCCTGTTATACCACTCGCTGTCTTCAACAACAAATATTTTTACTGGATTTTCGATCATAAAATTGATTCCAGGTGATTTATAGAGTAATGGATAATCTCGTCCATAATTCATTCCACTTATTAACAATAATTAATATATTCATTTCCAATAAAC
>DIKJ01000120.1 GCA_002424525.1 Bacteroidales bacterium UBA5621
AATGGTTTTGGCGGAGTTGAGATCGCATGGGTATACCCGCTTAACCGGTTCAACCCACGCGACACCAGTTACACTCCCCGCCAGGAATGGCTGAGCGAAGAATGGAGCATGATAACGGAATATGCTGTCCGTTATGCTGACAGTATAGGACTTGGTTGTGATCTGACACTAGGAACGCTCTGGCCTTTCGGCGATTCGTACGTTTCTTTTGATCAGGCAACCCGCCGGTATGGCGATCCGGAGTGGCGGCAGGTAATAACAAGATCATGGGAGCATCCCAAACCCGGATATGTTACAGATCATCTTACACCTTCAAATTATCTCCCCTATTTTAAACGCCTCCTCGATGCTTTCCCCCGTCCTGAGACCCGTTTGCCTCAATCGTACTTCATCGACAGCTGGGAGGTGGAAACAGAATATTTATGGTCAGAGGGTTTCGGTGCTGATTTCAAATCGAGGTTTGGCTATGATATTGCAGATTGGATGGATTCCATATATAAGCCATCGAATCAACGATATCTTTATGATTATATGTCGCTGGTTTCAGAGAAAGTCCTGGGGTTTTACAGGGATTTTGACAGCAGGCTTAATGATGCGGGTGTTTTTTCACGGGGACAGGTGTCCGGTGCCCCCTGTGACCTGATATCAGGCTATGCACTAATGGATATCCCTGAAGGAGAATCGATGCTTTTCGAACCGGAGTTTTGCGCAATTCCTGCATCAGCCGCACTCCTTTCTTCCGGGAAAGCCGTTTCGTCCGAGACCTTTACCTGTCTCTACGGCTGGCCGGCTGATTATCTGAGGAGAGAACAGACAGCTGACCTTAAGCTTGTAGCTGATGCTCTCTTTGCCAATGGCATAAATCATATAGTCTGGCACGGGAAACCTCATAATCCCTCAGGATACGATACCGTAAGCTTCTACGCGAGTACCCATGCCGGCCCCGATGCGCATTTTGCAGACGAACTGCCGGAGTTTAACAGATACCTCGAAAAGGTCTCTTCATACATGAAGAAAGGTGACAATTATGCTGACATTGCAGTTTACCTGCCCACTGAGGATGCCTGGAGAGCCGGAATAATGCCGGCAGAGAAGCAGTTTATCTGGGCGTGGGGTTTTTACGAGATGCGTTATGTGTACTTTCCTGAAGAGCTTAAAGCATACAATCCGGCCTGGATAAACTACGAATTCCTTGAAAAGGGAGAAATGAGCGGTGGAACCTTCAATGTTGGCAATGCCCGTTTCAGGGCCCTCTATATTGATTCAAAGTTTCTTGAATATAAGGTTGTCAGGAGGATTGCTGAACTTGCAGGAGAGGGCCTGCCGGTCGTGATGAAGCAGATCCCGGAAGAACCCGGTACAATAATACACGAAGACTATAAGGAGCTTATCGGAAAGATCAGGGCCTACAGACAGGAAATCGCTTCCCTGCCAGCCGGCCTCTTCCCGTTCATAAAGGGCCCTGAAATCCCGGCGCACTGGTGCAGAAAGGATGACAACACGCTGTATGTCTTTTTCCCAAATCCGCAAAGTGAAAGGCTTAAGTTCCCTCTTGAGTACGGGCAATCTTTGAACACTACTGAATACAACCGGCCGGTGGAGCTCTTTTTTAATGGCAGGAAATACAGTCTGAATCTTGAGTTCAGGCCTTACCAGTCACTTCTATACAGGCTTAAAGGCCGTAATGCTGAAAAGATTGACATAGAGCTTGTTCCTCCTGAACCTGTTAAAGAACCGCGGCCTGATGGCTATATTGCACCCTGGCTGGTCAGATGATCTGGGTCCTGAATGGATCCGGCCTGACCGGCAACAGGCTGCCGGCACTATTTTATCAATTAACTTCAACACAAATGATTGAAAATGAGTATGCCTTCAGTATCGAAATGGAAGTCAGGGATTATGAGTGTGACCTGCAGGGTGTCGTCAATAATGCCAATTACCAGCATTACCTGGAGCATGCACGGCATCAGTTCCTCCTGTCGAAAGGGATAAGCTTTGCAGGACTTCATACCGAGGGTGTTGACCTTATTGTGACCAGGGTGGAAATAGACTACAAATATCCCCTTCGGAGCCGCGACAGGTTTGTCGTTAAGCTTAATATCCGGAGAAAAGGGAATATAAGGCTGTTGTTTGAACAGGCTATTTTCAGAGTTCCCGACTGGAAAACGGTTGTTCAGGCAGAAGTCACGGGAGTAGCGATCCGCAACGGAAGACCAGTGCCTCCCGGGAATCTGGTTTCGCAGTTGGGGATCTGAAAGCCGCCTGTTTAAACCGTCGGTTATTTGAAATAATTTGATATCTTTATCCTGAACCAAGATCAAGAGAATATGCAAAAACACAGAATAAGCAGAAGGAAATTCATGGCCGCTCTTACAACGGGCGCCGGCACAATCCTTCTTGGCAGACATGTACTGGGGTCCACGGGAGTTACTTCACCGCAGGCAGCCGATCCGTTCAGGATCGTGACTCTCGGTAAGACCGGAATCAAAACCACACTGTTGGGTATGGGCACGGGCTTTACGGGAGGAAACCGTTCATCCAACATCACAAGGGCAGGCGTTGCTGAATCACTTATAAAAACCGCATATGAAAAAGGCATCAGGTATTTCGATTGTGCCGATAGTTACGGCACACATCCTCATACCCGTGATGCCCTTAAGGTATATCCCCGCGAATCGTACGTTGTGGGGACAAAGATGTGGGTTTTGAGAGGAGGAATTCCCGAGCCGGAACGTCCCGATGCAGATATCGTCGTGGATCGTTTCAGGAAAGAGCTGAATACCGACTACATTGATATTGTCCAGCTCCACTGCATGATGACAGGAACCTGGACAGACGAACAGAAGCGGCAGATGGAGATTCTTGATAATCTTAAGGCAAAGGGGATTGTTAAAGCTCACGGTGTATCCGTTCACTCCTTTCAGGCCCTTGAGGCTGCAGCTGACAGCCCGTGGGTAGATGTGATACATGTGCGTATTAACCCCTTCGGGATCTCCATGGACTCCAAAGATCCTTCACAGGTGGTTCCTGTGATTGAGAAGATGCACAAAACCGGTAAAGGAATTATCGGCATGAAACTTATCGGCAACGGTAACTATCGTGACGATTCCTCAAGGATTGATGAAACTTTGAAATTCGTTCTCGGGCTGGGTACGGTCGACATGGTCATCGTGGGATTTGAACAGCCTGATCAGATCGATAATTACGTGGGGAGATTCAGGAAGGTGACCCTGGCATGAGTAACCTGTTAACTTGATATCCAATTAACTATGTCAACCATGAAATACCTGGTAACTTTGGTTTCACTATTACTCTTTCCGTCACTGACAGCTTTGTCACAATCCGAAGGGCTTGCTCTTGTAATTAAACCCGGAGCGGAGCTTGAAAAGCTATCCGGCGATTTTCAGTTCACCGAAGGGCCGGCTCCTGACCGGCAGGGAAATGTCTACTTTACTGACCAGCCCAACGACCGCATTATGATCTGGACCACAAAAGGAGAACTGAAAACATTCATGCAGCCCTCCGGAAGATCAAACGGCCTCTTCTTTGATCGTCAGGGATTCCTCTGGGCATGTGCAGATGAGAAGAACGAACTCTGGAAAATAAGCCCCGCAAAGGAGGTTGAAGTGATACTTGACGATTACAACGGCGCTCTGCTGAATGGCCCCAACGACCTGTGGATAACACCTGATGGGAGCGTTTACTTTACCGATCCCTTTTACAGAAGAACCTGGTGGTCTCATAAAGAGAGGCCGCAGGATAAACAATGCGTCTATTTTCTGAGTGCCGACCGCAAGATACTGAAACGGGTGGCGGAAGATCTTACACAACCCAACGGAATCATCGGAACCCCCGATGGCAAAACCCTGTATGTAGCTGATATAGGAGGAAAGAAGACCTGGTCGTACAGTATAAATGCCGATGGCTCCCTCAGCGATAAAACGCTTTTCTGTGAAATGGGCTCCGATGGCATGACAATAGACAGGAAAGGTAACATCTATATAACAGGAAAAGGGGTTACAATATTCGACAGAACAGGAAAACAACTTGGCAACATCGCTGTTCCGGAAAACTGGACCGCCAATGTCTGCTTCGGCGACAAGGACCGGAAAAGCCTCTATATCACTGCAAGCAAAGGTCTTTACCGTATCAGGACCCGTATAAAGGGGGCTTACTGATCTTCAATTTTTCAACATTGGTCAAAACATCTTGATTTTTCTGCATTGTCTGAGAAAAATTTATTTATTATTGTATCCTGTTTTTAACTCAATAGCAAATGGAAGGAAAACGCAGAGCGGATGTCAGGCCGGGCATTGCTGTTATGGTGGAGCTGCTGGAGGATAAAAGGAGCGGAAGACTTACCGGAGGAAGGGTGAAAGACGTTCTTACCAGCTCACCGGTCCACCCGCACGGTATAAAGGTCAGGCTTGAGAATGGTCTTATTGGAAGGATCAAGCAGATAATCTGATACCACTAATAACCTGTATCAATATACAATCGATTTTTTTCTAATTTTGCAATCTGAAAATTTTTGCTTTTCAGATATTTAGTATTACTCAATCCCGCATAAAATGAAATACGAGGATCTGATTGTTCAGACACTGGGAAAGGGAAATCTTATTTCACCCCTGAAAAACACCCAGCGGGCTGACAGTCCAGTTTATAAATTTGTTGATGATGACGACAGGATCCTGTATGATGTTTCCGTCGAGAATTACTACAGATCGAAAGGAACTGATGAAATTCCGGTGTCGTTCGAAAAAGCCGGTCCAAAAGAGTATATATTTTTTGAGCCGGCAAAAACAAAAGTCGCAATCGTGACCTGCGGCGGCTTGTGCCCGGGAGTCAACAACGTCATACGAAGTCTTGTTCATCAACTCCATTACAGGTACGGTATCAGCAGGATACTTGGCATTAAATACGGTTATGAAGGATTAAGCCCCGACTTTAACCACCCCGTGGTTGATCTTGATGCTGCCATGGTCAGCGAAATACACCTGTCCGGCGGAACATTTCTGGGAACAAGCCGTGGAGAGCAATCAGTTGAAAAAATGGTCGATACGCTTGAAATACTCAATGTAAATGTTTTGTTCTGCATAGGCGGCGACGGTACCCTGCGGGGAGCTCATGCCATCCACGAGGAGATTGAGAAGCGGAAACTTAAAATAGCTGTTGCCGGTATTCCTAAAACGATCGATAACGATATAGATCTTATTCAGAAATCTTTCGGATTCGAAACGGCATTTTCAATCGCCAACGATATCATAAGGAACGCTCACAATGAAGCTTACGGAGCCCACAACGGAATAGCGCTAGTAAAGCTTATGGGCAGGGATTCAGGATTTATTGCCGCCAGCGCCGCACTGGCTATCCAGGAGGTCAATTTTGTTCTTGTTCCTGAAATATCATTCGACCTCTATGGTCCCAGGGGATTCCTGAAAATACTCCGCAAACGTCTTGAGGAACGGCATCATGCAGTGGTCGTAGTAGCAGAAGGCGCAGGACAGGATCTTTTCGAATCACATGACCAGGAGAAAGATGCCTCCGGCAATGTCAAGCATAAGGATATAGGTATTTATCTCAAGGAAAAGATCAGGGAAGAGTTCAGCGCGAAGGGCTTTCCACATGTCATAAAATACATCGACCCCAGCTACATAATAAGAAGTGCACCTGCTAACGCCAACGACAGCAAGTTCTGTAACCTCCTTGCCCAGAATGCAGTTCATGCCGCGCTTGCCGGCAAAACCGATTTTGTTCTCGGGTTCTGGAACAATCAGTTCACTCTCATACCCATTCCCATGGCCGTCAGAAACAGGAAAAAGATAGATGTGGAAGGTGAGCTCTGGTGGAACGTCCTTGAAGCTACCGGACAGCCTATAAGCATGAAAAATCCCTGATCATTGAAAATAAAGAATATAATATTCGATCTGGGTAATGTCCTTATCAGCTTCAATCCTGAAGAATACCTGATCAAGAAGGATTACTCGCGGCACATCAGGGAGACCATCATGAATGATATTTTCCTGAGCCAGGAGTGGAAAAGCCTCGATAACGGAGATATCTCCACAACTGAAGCCATTGATTCAATCGTCTTGAAATCTTCGCTGACAAGGGACGAAATAAACATGGTATTCAATTTTCGTTCCGATATAATGTTTCCCCTTGACCAGAATGCCAGACTTCTTCCCGGACTAAAAAAGCAGGGTTATAAGCTATTCTATCTTTCCAATTTCCCTCTCGATACTTTCGAGGAAATAAGGAACGGTTATTTCTTCTTCCGGCATTTCGACGGAGGAGTAATATCATCCGAAGCTAAACTTTCAAAACCTGACCTGAGGATCTACGAATTGCTCCTCAGGCAATATTCACTCAGGGCTTCCGAATCACTTTTTATTGACGATCTGGAGGTGAATGTTAAGGCGGCCATTTCGATCGGCATGAACGGGCTGACAACTTTCGGCGAGCCTGATATTTCTGCCATGCTGGCTGAAGTGCTGGGCGCAGAATAATAAAATTCCCTGCCCCTCCCCATGCACTTTCAAATATGCAATCCTGGGCGGGTTTACGAACCCGAATACAATATTTAATCTTCTGAATTAAAATTACTTAACACACAACATATAAACTGTTGTTCGAGCTGAATTCTAAAGCCGATTCTTGTAGTAATTTTTCAAAATTGATGTTTTACCCGGACCGACCAGTTTTTTAAGTTCATTCTCCGGAGCCTTTGAGATTTCTTCCACGGAAGAAAAATTTTTCAGCAATGCCTCCTTGGTTTTGGGTCCGATCCCTTTTATCTGGTCCAGGTCCGATTTAAGGAATTGTGAAGATCGCTTGTCGCGGTGAAAACTTATCCCGAACCGGTGAGCTTCATTCCTTAGTTGCTGAATGATTTTCAGGCTGACCGAATTTTTATCAAGGTAGATCGGAACACTATCACCCGGGAAATATATTTCTTCCAGTCGTTTTGCTATTCCAATTATCGCGGTCTTATTACGCAGGTCCAGTTTTTCGAGGCTTTTGAGGGCAGATGAAAGCTGGCCTTTGCCGCCGTCGATGATTATCAGCTGGGGCAGACTGCTTTTCTCCGCGATCATCCTGCTGTAGCGTCGGTAAACAATCTCTTCCATCGAGGAGTAATCATCAGGTCCGCTAACAGTTTTCACATTGAAATGCCTGTACTCTTTTTTGCTGGGTTTTCCGTTACGGAAGACCACACATGCCGCAACGGGATTCTCTCCCATGGTGTTTGAGTTGTCGAAACATTCTATATGAGCCGGAAGCTCTGCCATATGCAGGTCGGCCTTCAGCTTTTCAAGGTTCTTGAACGTCCGGTCCCTGGGTTTCAGCTCCTCCCGCCTTTTCTTCTGTTCAAGTTTGTAGTATACTGCATTGCGGCCGGCAAGCTCAAGAAGTTTCTGCTTATCTCCCTTTACCGGAACTGTGTATCTGACTTTTTCGAACAAAATATCAGGTTTGAAGGGGACTATTATCTCAGGGGAATCACTCGAGACCCTCTGTCTTATCTCTGTTATTGCAAAACTGAGAAGTGATTCTTTCTCTTCATCTACCCTGCTTTTAATTTCAAGAGTAAAGGTCTGAATAACAGCGCCTTCAATCACTTTCAGATAGTTGACGTACATGTTATCCGTGTCCTGTGAAACTCCGAAAACATCTACATTCCTGATGGTTGCGCTTACGATTGTTGATTTACTGCGGAATTTGGAGAGTATTTCAATTTTTTCCTTAATGACCTGCGCCTCCTCGAACCGGAGGTCTTTTGAATAGCCGGCCATCAATCCCTTGAGATGCTCCATCACTGAGGAGATGTTTCCCCTGAGTATGTTTCTTATCTGGTCAATGCTCTCATTATATTCCTCTTCCGTCTGAAGTCCGACGCACGGTCCTTTGCAGTTACCGATATGGTATTCGAGGCACACTCTGAACTTTCCGCTGTCGATATTCGTTTTCGTCAGGCTTAGCGAACAGGTCCTGAGTTTGTAAAGATGCCGTATCAGTCCAAGAAGGGTTTTTACCATCAATCCCGAAGTATATGGTCCGAAATATTCCGATCCGTCCCTGACAGTATTACGCGTACTGAAAACTCTCGGGAAGCGCTCTTTTTTTATGCAGATCCAGGGGAAGGTTTTATCATCTTTCAGTAGTATATTATACCTGGGCTGAAGCTTCTTAACAAGATTGTTCTCAAGTAAAAGTGCATCTGATTCATTGTCCACGACCGTATGCCGCAAACCGGCTGCCCTGTTGAGCATAGCAGTGGTCTTGCCTGACTGGTTCTTGGAGAAATATGATGCGATTCTTTTCTTAAGGTCCTTTGCTTTTCCCACATAGATAACCTTGCCCGACATGTCAGTAAACTGGTAAACGCCGGGTTTATGGGGCAGGTGTGGCAATATTTGCTGCGGGTCAAGGGGCATGCTCTGCTATGATTATGGCAAAGATAATTAATACAGGGTTTCAAGGTTTCATGGTTTCAAAGTTTCAAGGTTTGGCTTCGCCGAGCTCTCCCGACAAAAAGCCGGGATCGGTTCAGAGTTTACATTTGGCTGTCATTCGCCCTTTCACCTTCGCTACCTCCTTCGCTACCGACTACGCTAAGGCTACGTCGGCCAAAGAAAGCTTCGGTGCACAAAGGCGCGCTGTCATTCATTGTTAACAATTGAATGACCATCGAATGTCGAAGCGTCAGCGGAGATCCCGTCCTTGCGGGAACCATCGAATGACCATTGAATGACCATAGAATGCTTAACAAAGTATATAAATATGAATTAAAACGAATATACTCGATTCTTTATCATTAATTAATGATAAACATAATATACTCGATTCTTCTTCGTATTTTTGTTGTATTCTTAATATACTCGAATATGATAAAAAGAGACATCTATCTTGATCGGATAGCTCCCTTCATCGATAAACCTGTAATTAAAGCAATCACCGGGATAAGAAGGTGCGGTAAAAGCACCTTCCTGAAAATTCTGATGAATGAGCTGGAAAGAAGAGGGATCAGCCCTGATAATATAATATATATAAACAAAGATTCATTAAAATTTGACTTCATCAGGACATACAGTGATCTTCAAAACTATGTCAGTGAAGCTTTTAACTCAGATCAAGGTAAAAAGTATCTCTTCATTGATGAGGTTCAGGAAATCGGGCAGTGGGAAAGAGCCGTAGCAGGATTTTTTACGGATGAATCAGCAGACATCTATATCACAGGTTCCAATGCGGATTTGCTTGCATCCGATCTGGCAAGACTTCTGACAGGAAGGTATATTGAAATTAAGATGAATACGCTGATATTCAGCGAATTTCTTACATTCAGAAACAAATCAAAAGCAGAAAAGGATGATGAGTTTGCCCTTTTCATGAAATATGGCGGTTTCCCGGGGATTCACAGGATGGAATTTTCTGATGAGGTGATCAGCCAGTATATAAGTGCCATATACAGCACCATTCTTCTGAAGGATGTCGTAACCCGAAACCAGGTACGTGACGTAGCAATGCTTGAAAGGATAGCCACATATCTTGCTGATAATATTGGTAATATCACCACCGCAAAAGGGATAAGCAACTATATCAAGTCTCAGCAACTAACTTGTTCTGCCGATACGGTGCAGAATTATCTGCAATGGATTTCTCAGGCTTATATGGCTCACAGGGTGAGTCGTTTCGACATTAAAGGCAAAAGGCAGCTTGAACTTTACGACAAATACTTCATGGGCGATGTAGGTTTCATAAATACTATTCTTGGGGATAAATTTCAGGATATATCCGGTAAACTCGAAAATGTGGTTTATCTCGAATTGATTACACGAGGATATAAGGTCGATATCGGGAAATTGAATGAGCGGGAAATAGATTTCATAGCTGCAAAGGGTAAAAAGAAGATGTATATTCAGGTTGCATATTTACTGGTTAATGAGGCTGTTATAGAAAGGGAATTTAGAGTTCTTGAATCTGTAAAGGATAACCACCCTAAAATTGTACTATCCATGGATAAGCACTTTGGCAGCGAGCGAAACGGTATAAAATGGTTTAATCTTGTAGATTTTTTGGTGACACCAGAATCGTAATAAAAACTATCAACGGCAATTATTGTCAAACAATCGAATGACTATTGAATGACAATACTTCTCAGTATGCCGGCAAGGTAAATGGGTAGCGAAATCAGATTATAGGTAAGCTCCTCCCGGCCAGGTAAATTGACCCGGGCTGTGAATCCTTTGCCGACTGATGGGGTATCGGTATTGAACCGGATGCCGGTATCCTTGTGTTTTTCCGCCAGGAAGACATGCAATGATTTCAGCTTACCCCGTTTCCCGGCTTTTATCTCAATGGGGTAAATGTTATTGCCAACCTGGTACAGGCAATCAATCTCCGCATTTGAGTTTTTGGCTTCGCGTATCCAGTAGTGCAGTTTTTGCCCGATGAAAGGCTCACTGGTTGCTAAAAACTCCTGAAAAACAAACTGCTCTGCATGGACTCCCTCAAAAGAAGTCACCAGATTATCTATGTCTGTTAATTTGATTCCTGCAATATGATTCAGAACCCCTATATCGAAAAATACCGGTTTGAAAACATCATTATCCTGCATTTGTGAAAGGGGTACGGTTGTGGACCTGGTATGCCTGACAAGGTGCACTATCCTGCTCATTTCCAATTTCAGGAAAGCATCTTTCAAGAGAGCGGAAGAAGCACTCCTGTTCACATTCACATATTTCACCTTTTTCCCTACATTGTTTGTCACGTAGCGCAAAACGTCCTTTAAATGCTCCTGTTGCTTGCGGGTTCCATACTTTGAAAAGTCATATTCAATGGAGGTAATCAGGTTGGAGTGAATCTTTTCAATGCCCGTCAGATCTTTCGTTTCTATATAATAATCGATTGATTCAGGCATTCCTCCGATGAAGAAATACAACCTCAACAACTCCAGTATCCTTTTATGAACCGCTTCACTGAACAGCCCTGCGAATGAAAAATCGTTTATGTACTGAACCAGTCCATCCTCGCCGATCGCTGCTAAAAACTCAGAGAAACTCAATGGGTACATATAAGCAAATTCAATCCTGCCCACCGGCATTGAATATTGTATCTCGTTCAGGGTATGGTCTAAAAGGGACCCGGCACAAATGACATGCAATCCTGGTCTTTGCTCGTAAAAATAGCGTAAGGCTGCAATGGCTTTAGGGCATGCCTGTATTTCATCAATGAAGAATAACGTGTTTTCATCTTCGACAGGAACCTGATGAAGCACCGACAGTTCATTTATGATCTGTTCAGGTTGCATGGTTTCAAATACTGAATGTATGTTACGGTCCTGCTCCAGGTCCACTTTTAAAAAATACCTGTAATTCGCACCTGCGAATTTTTCTACACTGTACGTTTTCCCAACCTGGCGGGCACCTCTGATTATCAGTGGTTTTCTATTCAGGCTTCCTTTCCATGTTGCCAGATATTTTTCAATTTCCCTTTCCATTTTACACAGATCATTTGATCAAAGATAGTAAAATATATTGGAAATAAGAAGAAATGCTCCAAAATAGTATTGGAAAATAGAAGAAATGCTCTAAAATACTATTGGATTTTAAAAGCTGCCTCTTCGATGGTTTCGAGAAGCAGTTGCATATCCTCCTCTGTGGTGAGAGGATTGATTATCGTTACCCTCAGCCAGAGCTTCTCCTCCAGTTCGGTCTGTACTATGTAGAATTTACCTTCTTTGATGATTCTGTCGCGGATGGCGGCGTTGAGCCTGTTGAGCTCTACAGTATCACTGCCGCCGGGATTATACCTGAAGCAGACGATGTTGGCATCAGGTTCCAGGGCTGCCTCGAAATTGTCCCGTTCATTTACCATTTCAGTAAATCTCCGTGCCAGGTCGTAACGGCTGTCAATATAGTTACCGAAATATTCCCTGTCGTAATATTTGAATGCAGTAAAGGCCACGAAACCGAGTGAGCTCTTGGTGCACTCCAGGGTTCTCTTTGCACTGTTATACCATTCATTTTCAGACTGTTTCTTAAAAAGATATGAGGCTTTCTGTGCGAAGGTTTCATAAGACCGGCGGCCGTCACGGAAAAGAACCATTGTGTTTAGACCGGGTACCAGAAGCATCTTGTGGAAGTCAATCACTACCGAATCTGCTCTCTCAATTCCCCTGATAAGGTGCCGGTATTTATCAGAGAAAAGCACACCCGTTCCGTGGGCCCCGTCGACATGAAGCCAAAGATTATGCCTGTCACAGAAATCGGCGATTGCCCCGAGATCATCGTACGATCCGGTGGCTGTTGAGCAGGAGTTTGCAATAACAGCAGCTACTGTGATACCCTTCCGGAGAGCCTTTTCATAGTACTCCTCAAGCAAATCGGTACGCATTCTGTAGTTACTGTCGTAAGGCAGTCCGATAAGCGCATCATTACCGAGTCCCATTATCTTCACGTTCCTGGCCACACTGTAGTGCGACTGGTCGGTCACCATGAATCCTGTTCTCAATTCCTTCATCACACCCTCCTCCCAGACGTTGTGGGCCGACTTTACCTGCCTGATAGCAAGCATGGCAGTCAGGTTGCCGGCGCTTCC
>DIKJ01000017.1:0-2500 GCA_002424525.1 Bacteroidales bacterium UBA5621
TTTGTTTGAGCGGGAGACGGGACTCGAACCCGCGACCCTAACCTTGGCAAGGTTATGCTCTACCAACTGAGCTACTCCCGCGGAATCACGGGCAAAAATAAGAAAAAATTTTCATCTGCAAACAAGAGGAGGGAAATGTTTATCTCCTGACCGGACCCCATTCGACAAGGTTGTCATTCTCGAAATAGAGCCATGAATTCCGGTAGATCCACTCCTCCTTAATAATGTTGCCACTGATAACCCGGTTAATCTTCTGAGGCGTACCCCAGCTGTCCTGTACCATGTCCTTCGTCATCCCTTTCCATATCTTTCCTGCATCAAGCCTGGCGGCCATAGCGGATCCGTATTTGCCTTCAAGGTATGCAAACCTGCTTATTACCTCTTTCTGTGTCTGCTGAACGGGGCGGTCATCACGTGGCTGTGCCTGTAGCTGTGGTTGTGGTTGTGGTTGAGTCTGAACCTGAACCTGAACCTGAACAGGAGCATTAACCCGGGGTTCCTCAAAATTCGCATGTTGTCTGACGATATAACCTTCGTAGTCTTCATAGAAAACATAAAGGTAATCAGGGTCGTACTCAAGAACCTCGACAACAGCTCCTGACGGAATTACGAGAATCACTGAGGTAAGATCATTGGGATCGCCAAAGAGCCTGCTTGCCGATTTTAATGTAGCTGTAAGCAGAGCTTCCTCACTTCCGTGGGTATTCTTTTCAAGTTCCTGCAAGACCCCGGTCTTGTCTGCCTGCCCCTGTAAACCGACAAAAATCATGAGGGAGATAAGTGAGAATAAAAACCTTTTCATCATATCTGATTTTTTCTGAAATGCTCAAAAACTATACCAATCTGATGATTGTCTAACGGGTCTTCCGGATCAGCATCAAGCCATCGCGAACAGGTAGTATAAGCCTTTCTGTATTATCCTGCTGCCGCATCATGTCATTGAACGCGATAATGCCCCTTGTCTGAGGGTCCCTGCTCTCCCTGTCGAGTGCTTTGCCTCCCCAGAGCACATTGTCGGCAAGAATAAACCCTCCCGGCACAACTTTGTCAATTACAAGATTAAAGTATTCGACGTATTCTCTCTTATCCCCGTCAATAAATACAAGATCAAAATCCCGGTCAAGCGCAGGGATGATATCACGGGCTTCTCCTGTCATCTGCATAATTTCCGATTGCAGGCCGGCCTTTGCGAACCAGGAGCGGCTGAAGTCAGCCAGTTCATCATCGTGATCGATCGTTATAAGCAGCCCTCCCGGCTTTAGTCCCTTTGCCAGGCTTATTGCCGAATAACCGGTGAAGGTCCCGATCTCAAGGATATTCGAGGGATTGATCATTTTTGAAATGAATTCGAGGGTTTTACCCATGAGGTGACCGGAGATCCGGTTAGGATTTACAAACCTGATATGAGTCTCTCTGTAAAGATCTTCGAGTAGAGGATCTTCGGGTGAGGAGTATTCCAGAATAAATCTCTCAAGCTGGCGGTCAGTGATCATTTATAGATAAGTGTCGATAATCTGGCAGGATCGAAAATGTCATTTGCAGTATCGAGAATTTCTGATGAGGATATATTATCGATCTTCCTGTATATCTCCTCCGGGGGGGCAATTCTTCCGAACACAAGGAGGCTCTTTGCTAGACTCAGCATCAGGCTCTCATGGTTCTCATAGCCCCTTGCCAGGTAACCTTTGATCTGGTTCTTTGCCTTGCTGAGCTGAACGATACCAAGTTTTGTTGTTCTCAGCCTTTTAAGCTCAGCCATAACTATCGAAAAACTCCTGTCCATATTTCTGCTGTCGGTACCGAAGTAGATTGAAAAGAGACCCGTATCAAGATAGGGGTTATAGCCAGATTCCACATTGTATGCAAGCCCGTTCTTTTCACGCAGCGACAGGTTCAGTCTGGAATTGAGCCCCTGTCCTCCTAAAATATTGTTCAGCAGGAACATGCCCAGGCGGCGTTCATCCTTCAGATCATAGGCAATATTGCCTGTTATGCAATGGTTCTGGAATGTATTCATCTTCTTTACCACTGATGACGGCTTGTATGACCATGAAACCTCCTCGCTGGTCTGTAAGATTTTTGCAGGCTTATCTGCAAAATATTTATGAAAAAGTTTCAGGATTTTCCTGCCGGGAATATTACCGACTGAACAAAGAACCATCTGATCAGTGAAATAGTTTTTTGAGACGAAACCTGAGAGATCTTTCTGTGTAAATGACCTGACGGTTTCAGGCTTTCCCAGAATATTCCTGCCAATAGGCTGGCCGTCGAAGATCATTTCCTCGAAATCGTCGAAAATAAGTTCAGCGGGATTATCGAGGTACGAATTGATCTCCTCGATTATCACATCTTTTTCTTTTTCGATCTCTTTTTCCGGGAAAACAGAGTTAAATGCGATGTCGCTTATTATCTCTACGGCTCTTTCATAATCATCCCTGATGAATGAAGCATAAACAGCCGTCTCCTCTTTTGTCGTATATGCATTAAGCTCGCCGCCCAC
>DIKJ01000017.1:2646-2823 GCA_002424525.1 Bacteroidales bacterium UBA5621
CTGATGCCGTTGTCAAGCTGATGAAAGAGGAGTTCCATAATCTGTTTTTGCCGGAGCAAAGGTAAGCATGATTTAAAGCTGTTCCAAACTCATTTTTTTTGTTCAAAGTTTTGTGTACTCCGAATTGAAATATATATTTGCAGTCCGAAAAGGAGGTGCCATAGCTCAGTAGGTAGA
>DIKJ01000040.1:0-5513 GCA_002424525.1 Bacteroidales bacterium UBA5621
GAACTTCAGAAGAAATACGCCGGACTGATCGATGAGAATATATCTCAGAGCGACCAGTTCAACAGGATGCTGAAGGCAAAATCAGATGAACTGAATAACAAGGAAGCATTACTCTCGGAAAGGGAAAAAACCCTTGTGGAGATGCAGAAGATCATTGCAAAACAGGATTCCATTACAAGGCAGCTGAACAGTGCCCTGCGCAACGCATTGCTGGGCTTTGCTTCTGATGAATTGTCAATAGAGATAAAGAACGGCAAAGTTTATGTTTCAATGTCGGATAAGCTGCTGTTCAAATCAGGCAGTGCCGCGGTGGAAACAAAGGGTGTTGAAGCCCTGAAGGTTCTTGGTGACGTGCTTAACAAAAATCCCGATATCGACATCCTTGTTGAGGGGCATACGGATAACGTGCCAATCAGGACCTCTGTATACAGGGACAACTGGGATCTGAGTGTGGCCAGAGCAACATCCATTGTAAGGATACTGACTTCCGATTATAAGGTCATACCTACCCGTCTTACAGCTTCGGGTAAAGGGGAGTATTACCCCAGGGGAGGCAACGAAACCGCGGAAGGCAGGGCCATTAACAGGAGAACTGAAATAATACTTTCTCCCAAACTGGAAGAAATCATGCAGTTAATAAATTGAATGCCTTATTCAAGTTGCCAGGTGCTGCCTGCCCGACTTCCAATCAACTAGCAACTATTACCCGCCAAAGCAATAGCGACGGTGGGCAGTAACCAGTAACTTGCAACTCAGGTTATCTAATATCTGACCTTATTAATACTTCGTGAAGAAAACAGGAAAAATCCTGATCCTCGGGATGGGTAATGACATCCTTACGGATGATGGTATAGGTCCCAGGCTCGTCCGCGACCTGGCTAAAATGAAAGTCAGCCCCCTTGTGAGGTTTGAAGTTGCCTGCTGCGGCGGACTTGAGATAATGGAATATATCAAAGGCTACAGCAAGGTGGTCTTCATTGATGCTATCCGGACGGTTGACGGGAACCCGGGAGAAGTATATAATTTTGACCTTTCCGGTTTCCGTGAGACTTCCCATTTATCTAATCTTCATGACATTAACTTTCTTACGGCCTTAAAACTGGGAAAAAATCTGGATCTGGACCTGCCTTCCGATCTGCATATCATTGCCGTGGAGATCGTGGAGGATATGGAATTCGGCGAAGAGTTCTCCGCACCGGTCAAAAAACAGTACCCCCGGATCCTTGAAAAGGTATACTCTGTTATGAAAGAGATCACCGGGTAAGGATCAGGAATCACCGGGCATAGATCAGCTTAAACTGAAGAGATCTGCATTCAGCTGTTGCCAGAGCAAGATCCGCAATCAAAGTCACTATTTTTCTTTGGTGCATTATGTCGTTGTTTGTCCATTTCTTCGTAATTTTATATAGAAAAGTGTTGTCCTTATTATCGAAGTTTTTGTTATTACTTGTATATCTGTATTTAACAGACGTGAAAAATACCGGTCAATTAATATTTAATTTGGAGGAACCTGCGAATGAATGAAAAATCAAAAATTCTGATCATCGAGGACGATGCTGACCTCGTTGCTGCAATAACTAAAATACTTGAGATCAAAGGGTACATTGCTAAAAGTGCTTATGATCCCGAAGAAGGCTGGGAGAAACTTAAACATGAAAAACCTGATCTGATCATACTCGATGTTATGTTCGGGAGCAAAGGTGAATCAAAAGGCTTCGATTTCGCTCAGCAGATCAGATCCGACGAAAAGTTTTCTGATATCCCCATACTTATGCTGACAGCGATAAACACCGAAAAGCCCTTCTTTAACTTCTCACCCGAAACTGACGGTGAATTCCTGCCTGTTGATTCGTTTATTGATAAGCCTGTTCAGACGGAGACCCTGTTTCTTAAAGTAGAGGAACTCCTGAAACAGAAGGTCAGTAAATGGCATAATTGGCCAAAATAAGAACAATATATCATTTTTATTATTTATTTCTGCCGGAAAACAAATTGATCACCGGCCACTCTCTGTTTTCGCTTAATCCCATTGTGTGGCAATATCAGTGATTAAGCATTCAAATTATTCTAATCAGAATTCAAATCAGGATATTATTTATTGTGACTATTTTCACATTAATAATAAATTTATTATTAATGTTAGTTGCTTATATTATTTAATTTGTATATTTAATGCCGTACTATACACAACCAGGTTCTTTACTATTTTAAAATCAATCTTATGGAATTCAAACCACGGATTGTGGCATTCCTTTGTAACTGGTGTTCATACACGGGCGCCGATCTGGCGGGAACATCAAGGATGGAATACAAGGCTAATGTAAGGGCAATAAGGGTAATGTGTTCAGGTCGTATTGAACCCACCTTTGTATTAAAGGCATTCATTAATGGTGCTGACGGTGTCCTGGTCTGTGGCTGTCACCCGGGTGACTGCCACTACCAGGAGGGAAATTACCGATGCCTCCGCAGGTTCCTGCTTCTGCAGAAGTATACAAAACAGATGGGCCTTGAAACCGAACGCCTTAAGCTCGAATGGATCAGCGCAAGCGAGGGCAAGCAGTTTGCCGAGCTTGTCAACAGCTTTACGGAAACGATCACTGAACTCGGACCATGTAAAATCAAAGAAACCATGAAGGTTTTAATGTAACGTTAAATCTTATAGCATGGAAGAATCAAAACCAAAACTGAAACTTGCCATTTACTGGGCTTCTGCCTGCGGGGGTTGCTGTGTATCTGTTCTGGATGTCCACGAGAAGCTTTTTGATGTTATTGCTGCTGCCGATCTTGTTTTCTGGCCCATTGCCCTGGACATAAAATACAAGGATGTCGAAGGTATGCCCGATAAACATATTGATCTGACACTTTTCAACGGAGCGGTCAGGAACAGCGAAAACGAGCATATGGCAAAACTCCTGCGGGCAAAAAGCAAAATCCTCGTAGCTTATGGCAGCTGCTCACATCTTGGAGGGATCCCCGGACTCGCCAACTTTTCGACAAAGGAGGAACTGCTCCGCAGAGTTTTCATAGAAACTGAATCTGTCATAAACCCCGATAAAGTACTCCCGCTTCCTGAATATGAAGTTAAGGAAGGGATCCTTAACCTACCGGAGTTTTATAATGATGTCCGTTCCCTCTCCCAGGTAACTGAAGTGGATTATTTTATCCCGGGATGTCCTCCCCAGACCGAAAGATTACTGGAGGTGTTTACTGCTATCGTGACTGGCGCCGAACTTCCTCCAAAAGGTTCTGTGATTGGTGCAGATATAAAGACCCAGTGTGATGAATGTATCAGAAATAAGTCCGAAAACAAACGCATTAAGAAATTTTACCGTCCCTGGGAGATTGAAGATGACGGGGTATCCTGCTTCATGGAGCAGGGTGTGATTTGTATGGGACCTGCAACAAGGGCAGGGTGCGGCTACCGCTGCATAAAAGGTAATGCCCCGTGCCGTGGCTGTTACGGGCCCCCGCCGGGTGTAGCGGATCCCGGAGCTAAAATGATGTCAGCCATCGCCGGCATTATTGATGAAAAGGAGCCTGAAGAGATTAGAAGGGTCCTTGAGGACGTGGTTGATCCTGCCGGATCATTTTACCGTTTCAGCCTGCCTGTTTCATTAATCAGAAGAAAACTAGTATGAAAAGGATCACTATAGACCCTATAACCCGTCTTGAGGGTCATGGTAAAATTGAGATTTTCCTGAACAATGAGGGGGAAGTAAATAATGTATATTTTCAGGTCCCGGAATTACGTGGCTTTGAAAAATTCTGTGAAGGAAGACCGGTGGAAGAACTTCCGGCTATCGTCGCAAAAATCTGCGGGGTCTGTCCGGGATGTCATCATATGGCATCGGGCAAAGCCGTCGATGCCGTTTTTGGAGTCGATCCGCCACCCACAGCCAAGAAGCTGAGGGAACTCTTCTACATGGCTCATTTCGTTCATAGCCACACAGCTCATTTTTATGCTCTTGCTGCCCCCGACTTCGTTGTCGGGCCATATGCGCCGCCAACGAAAAGAAATATAATAGGGGTGATCGAAAAGGTCGGTAAGGAGATAGGGACCGAAGTAATTAAACAGCGCCGTATTGCACAGGAGATCCAGGCTTTGCTTGGCGGGCATCAGACTTTTGTGGTTATGAATATCCCCGGGGGTGTCAGAAGAGGACTCTCAGAAACTGAACGGGACGATATTGTTGAGAAAGGAAAAGGGTTTATCGGATTTGCACAATTCACACTTAAGATCTTCGAAGACTTTGTGCTGAAGAACAACGAATACGTCGATCTGATCCTCAACGGACCATATTCCCTGAAGCTTCATTCCATGGGACTTGTAGATGAAAATAACAAGGTAAATTTTTATAACGGCAAAGTAAGGGTGGTTGATACCGAAGGGAAGGAACTGTGTAAATATTCTCCTCCCGAATATCTGGATCATATTGCCGAGCATGTCGAGCCATGGAGCTATCTGAAGTTCCCGTTCCTTAAGAAAATCGGATGGACGGGGTTTATCGACGGACAGAGTTCAGGTGTTTATCACGCTACTCCGTTATCGAGACTGAATGCCGCCGACGGGATGGCATCCCCCCTGGCACAAAAGGAGTATGATCGTATGTACAGCACCCTCGGGGGAAAACCTGTTCATGCAACACTGGCCATGCACTGGGCAAGACTTATTGAGTTGCTGTATTCAGCTGAACGCCTCCTGGAACTTGCAGAGGACCCTGATATAACAGGCAAGGAACTGCGGGCACAGCTTGGTGCTATTCCGGGTGAGGGTGTCGGGATCGTTGAAGCCCAGAGGGGCACCCTGACCCATCATTACCGGACCGATGAAAAAGGTATTGTAACTAAAGTCAATATCATTGTAGGAACGACTAACAATAATGCAGCTATTTGCATGTCGATAAAAAAAGCCGCCGAGGGATTTATCAAAAAAGATGTTGAGGTGTCGGATGGCATCCTGAACCTGATCGAGATGGCTTTCAGGGCCTATGATCCGTGCTTCTCGTGCGCCACACACTGTTTCCCCGGAGAAATGCCCATGATCCTTGAAATCCGGGAAGCAAATGGTGAATTACTTCAGCGACTGGTAAGAGATTAGATAATTGTGACAGCAAGTTTGTTTAAATTCTTAATAAAGCAGTTATGCGAACCGGAGTCTTTTTCTGCCAGACCGGCGACAACAGAAACCTGAATATTGATGCCATAGCAAAATATTCAGCCAACCTTCCTGATGTTGAGACGGTTCAGATCATGAGGATGAAACCTCTTCCTGATCTGGTATTTCTCCGTGAACAGATCATCGCCTGTAAACTGGGAAGGATCGTGATAGCCGGAGATATACCAGGGTATTATAAACCGGTCTTTACCAGGGCAATGGCAATGGCAGGAGGTAATACTGATGAAATTCATCTTGCCTCTTTCCAGGAACATGGTGCAAAAGGAGAAAATGCCATGGACCGCGCCAAGGCAATTGTTGCCTGTGCCACAATGGGTGTCCCGTTCCCGCTTGCAGC
>DIKJ01000040.1:5543-7169 GCA_002424525.1 Bacteroidales bacterium UBA5621
ATAGCAGGGATCCAGTCTGCCCTTGAAATAGCCAATGCCGGCAAACAGGTATTCCTTGTTGAACAGACAGGAACGATAGGGGGGCACATGGCAATGTTCGATAAAACATTTCCCACCCTCGACTGTGCTGCCTGTATCCTTACACCCAAAATGGTTTCTGTAGGACAACATGAGATGATTCGCCTGCTGACAAGGTCGAAAGTAGTGGCTGTTTCCGGAAAACCCGGATCATATCGTGTAAAGATCAGGCAAAGTGCCCGCTTTGTCGATATTAAATCGTGTGTCGCCTGCAACCAGTGTACCGAGGTATGCCCGGTTAAGGTTAAAAGCGAATTCGACGCAGGGATATCCCTTCGGAAAGCGATTTACATTCCTTTCCCTCAGGCAGTGCCCAACGCATACCTGGTGGATGAAAAGAGTTGTACCTATATCCTGTCTGAAGGAAAGAAATGCGGGGTCTGTGTTAAAAAATGTCCCAAGGAGTGTATTAACCTGAACGAAAAGGACCATATCACAGATATTGAGGTCGGAAACATAATTCTTGCTACAGGCTATGAGCTTCTCGATGTCAGCACGATTGAACAGTACGGATATGGGACATTCCCTAATGTATTGACTTCCATTGAATTTGAGCGCCTTACAAATGCATCCGGAACTACCGGTGGCCGTATTGTTACAAAAACAAAGCAGTTCAGTAAGAAACTGAACAAGGATGAATGGGTCTTCTCACCTGAAGGAGTACCTCCGCGAAGCGTGGCTCTTATTCATTGTGTCGGATCCAGAAATAAGAAATATAATCCTTACTGTTCAAGGGTTTGTTGTATGTACTCCCTGAAATTTGCGCATCTGATAAAGGAAAAAGTACCGAACGCGAATGTTTACGAGTTCTATATAGATATGAGAGCCTTTGGCAAAGGGTATGAAGAGTTTGCCGAAAGGATAAAACAGGAGGGAACATTCGTTGTCAGGGGACATTCAGCGTCGGTTAGCGTTGTCGACGGGCAGATGGCTGTCCGCGGAGAGGATATCTTCAATGACAGATTAGTTGAATTCAAGGTAGATATGATCGTTCTTGCAGTCGGGCTCATACCATCGCCGGGCACAGAGGAGCTTAGCAGGATGCTCGGAATACAAAGGGATAGTGATGGATGGTTTTCCGAGCTCGATTATAATGGCAGCCCGACAGATACTGACCGGGGAGGCATTTTTGTTGCCGGTATGTGTCAGGCGCCAAAGGATATCCCGGATACTGTAGCTCAGGCTTCAGCCGTCGCTGCGGGTGTTCTTGGCAGTCTGACAAGCGGAAAAGGGATCGGGCACATGAGCAGTGTTACCCTGAGTGAAATAGAAGCCCGGGCCAAAACAATACACACAATCTGAGGAGGTCGCTATGGCAGTCAGAGTAAATCCAATGTTTATTGATGATCTGGACCGCTTCGGCGCCGAAGATGTCCAGCTCTGTTATCAGTGCGGAGATTGTTCCACAGTCTGTCCCCATGCTGATGAAGTCTATAAATTCCCGCGTAAATCCATGCGCCTGCTGCAGATGGGCCTTGAACAGAAGCTCGAAACAACCCTTGAGCCATGGTTGTGCTATTACTGCGGTCAATGCTCCGAACAATGCCC
>DIKJ01000040.1:7263-20888 GCA_002424525.1 Bacteroidales bacterium UBA5621
GCAATTATTGCAGTTGCCCTGCTGACCGGTGCTTTCCTGGTTTACTATGGGCTCTCCGGCGGCAGTATCTCAATATATGACGGTGAGGGCGCATTCCTTCCCAGCACATTCATACACAGATTTGACCTCACGATCGGAGCAATCCTTTTAGTTTTTCTTGTTCTGAACGCCATTCACATGTGGTACCTTGTAATGATCAGGGGGACCCCTTTCAATGTTCCCTGGTGGCTCTATCTGAAAGAACTGTATCAGCTGCCATGGCACTTCTTCACACAGAAACGCTACGCGGAGTGTGAAAAAAAGCGCGAACATAAATTTTACATGCCCTGGCTTATCCACCTGGGACTGATGCTTGGTTACGTAACCATGCTGGTGCTGGTCATGGTCTTTATCGAACAGCTGCAGGCAGGGCCCGGGATACTCTGGCGTGTACATATTTTCGGATACCTGGCTTCAGTGGGTTTAATAATCGGGACCATCTATTTCATCAGGAGCCGTTTTAAGAAACACTACATCCAGTACAAGAAATCACACGGCACCGACTGGGTTTTCGTTTCTTTATTATTCATCATAGTTATGACCGGTATCGCCCAGCATGTTTTCCATCGTACCGGACTCTACGAAATGGCAAATATTACTTATGTCATTCACCTGATGAGCGTGGTCCCATGGCTGCTCCGGATGCCTTTCAGCAAATGGGCCCATCTTATTTACCGCCCGCTGGCCATGTACTTTGCCGCTATCCGCAGAGAGGCGCTGATGAAGCAGGTTTCAATATTAAATTCTTATCCGGTTGTAGTTAAGTAAATGAACTGACTTATGAAAGAAAGCAGAACAGGAGTATACATTTGCATGTGCGGAACAAATATCGCAAAGATCGTTGATGTTGAAGCTGTGGCCGCCTACGCATCCGGGCTTCCGAATGTTGTCCTTGCCAGGACTTACAAATATATGTGCTCCAATCCCGGGCAGGAGATGATAAGCCAGGATATAAGGGAGCATCAGCTTAACCGGGTTGTCGTGGCCGCCTGCAGCCCTAATATGCATGAACGCACGTTTCGTGCCGCTCTGCGATCGGCCGGACTTAACCAGTACCTTTTTGAGATGGCTAATATCCGCGAACAGTGCAGCTGGGTCCATTCCGATCCGAAGGAGGCGACTGAAAAAGCAAAAGCGCTTGTTCATGCTGCCATCAGTCGCGTCCAGCTCCACGAGGAACTGGAAAGCATGTCGGTTGATATGTGCCCCAACGTACTTGTTATAGGTGGAGGGATTGCCGGAATGACCGCAGCCCTGGAACTGGCTGATGCAGGCAATAATGTTTATCTGGTTGAAAAAGATAATCATCTCGGCGGCAATCTTGCCCGGGTTGACCTTACTGCGCCGTATCTCTATTCTGCCAGGGATCTTCTTACTGAAAAAATAACACGAACCTTCAATAATAAAAAGATTCATACTTATCTGCAGTCCAAAGTTTCCGGCCTTACAGGATTTATCGGAAATTTCAGGGCAACTATCGGGTCGCTCAACGGAATGGGGGCCGGTAAAAACAGCCCTGATGAGGTTGAGATAGGGAATGTTGTGGTCTGTACCGGTTACAGGGAATTCGATGCATCACGTATAGTACACTATGGCTACGGCAAACTGCCTAATGTTATCACATCATTCGAACTGGAAAAGATGATCCGCGCCGGACGGATCGAGACAAGAGAGGGCAAAATACCAAAATATGTTGCAATCATCCACTGTGTCGGCAGCCGAAGCCAGGAATTCCACTCCTATTGCTCAAGGGTGTGCTGCATGACCGCCCTGAAGTATGCTCATGAGATCAAATCAGCCAATCCCGAAAGTTACATTTCCGATATATACATCGATATGCACGCCTTCGGGAAAGGTCATGAGGATTTCTACCGCAAGTCGTCTGAAGCCAAGACTCTGTTCCTGATGTACGAAAAAGGGGACCGTCCGGTAATTCATAAAGCTTCACCGAAAGACGACTGCGAAATGCTGATCGAAGTCAATGAAAAGCTCTCAGGGGAAGTAATTGAGATCCCTGCCGACCTTGTGATCCTGATGGTGGGGATGGAGGCCCGTGAAGATTCATACGAAGTGGCCCGCACTGTCAACATCAGCCAGGATAAGGAAGGCTGGTTCATCGAGAGCCATCCCAAGCTTGAACCTGTTGCTACAACAACCGACGGGATATTTATCGCCGGAACATGTGTCGCTCCCAAAGATATCCCCGACTCCGTTGCTCAGGCCAGGGCAGCAGCAGCAAGGATACTGGCAAGGATAGCAAAAGAAAGAATTGAAGTTGATGCCCTCTATTCAGAAGTAAATGAGGATCTGTGCTCCGGATGCCGCCTCTGCAACCAGCTTTGCCCGTACAGCGCAATCGAATTCATCGAAGAAAAGAGACACAGCCATATCATCAGTGCCTTGTGCAAAGGGTGCGGTGTGTGTGTTGCAGCATGCCCCTCCGCGGCAATCAAGGGCCGGCATTTTACCGACCAGCAGGTACTTGCACAGCTCGATGGGTTATTCGTGACAGGATGATCGTTCTTTTACGTTGTTTATATGGAAGAAAAACTGCTGCCCGCACATATTCATTTTGTAAAATGGTTCATCAGGATAAGATGGGTCGCCCTGGGAACTCTTGTAGCTTCAAATTATATTGTCACTCACCTTCTCGATATTTCAGTCCGTGAAATTCCGATATATATTCTAGCCGGGATCCTGCTCATTCTGAATACATTTCACAGAATTATCCTGTACCGGATTGCCAGAGACAAAGGCAGTAAAGTAACAAAAAGGATAAAACGGAACATTCACTTCCAGATAATAACCGACCTGATAATTCTTACCCTGCTGCTCCATTTTTCGGGCGGTGTGGAAAATCCTCTGATGCTCTTCTATTTCTTTCACCTGATAATTGCCAGCTCAATATTTTCCACCTTCCAGAGCTACGTTTATGCCGCTTTTGCGCTTGTGCTGGCTGCTTCACTTGCTCTTCTTGAATGTTTTTCGGTCATACCGCATTATCCACTCGAAGGTTTTATTTCCCACGATCTGTATAAGAATATTTTATACGTATTCGGTGCAGGTTTCATTTTCGCCAGTGCAGCGGTATTGGTCGTGGGTCTCTCACATATGATAATCAACAAGTCAATAAAAACGGAAGAGGCATATGTCAGGTCAAATATTGAACTGGAATACAAGGATAAACTTAAAAATGAATATGTTCTGAGAGTTACACACGACATAAAAGGACATATTGCAGCAATGCTGAGCTGCCTTGATGTGGTCAGGTCAAAAATGACAGGGCCCCTTAATGAGGTCCATGAAGAGTTTGTCAACAGGGCTTATGAACGCGGCCAGTTTCTTTCCGTGTTTATTAAGGACATCCTCAACCTTACAAGAAAACGATTGAAGCACGATAATGAATTCGAGGAATTCCTGCTGGCAGATCTGATCAAAAGGGTAATAGCGCCCATACAAATACTCATGAACGATAAGTCGATCGATTTCAATATGTATCTCGATAAATCGGTCGGTATAATCAAAGCCAATCCATACACAATCGAGGAATTATATTCAAACCTGTTGCTGAATGCGGTAAAATATACGCCGCCGAAGGGACACATTGAACTGAAGGTGAAACGCAGGCTCAATAACATCATTTCAGAGGTTTCCGATTCCGGTATCGGAATCCCCAAAGAGGAACTGGCAACAGTCTTTGATGAATTTTACCGCGCATCCAATGTCCCGAAAGATATTAAAACCGGATCGGGATTAGGGCTTTCAATCGTGAAGCAGATTATTGAAGACCATAAGGGAAAGATATGGGTTACAAGCGAGGTCGGTGTCTGGACTAAGTTTACCTTTATTCTGCCAAAGGATCCTGCAGTTATTTCCTGATTGGTCCGCCACGCAACAGTACCACCTTCAGCCGGACAGGAGACAACCTGGCGAGGTATATCAGACCATGGCATGCATTGATGCTCATGAAATACTCATAAAAAGAGAGTTGCATAAATTACGAATGCCCATATTCCCGTATTGGGTGCATTCCCCTGAGCAATAATTGCAGCACGAAATCTCTGGGAAATATAATTCCGCTTTTGCTGCAGCCTCCTTAAAGCTCCTGAATTCGCCCAGAAAGATCCTCTCTTCCCTGCCCGGTATAAACGGACAATCTTCATTATGTACTGAATAGGTTCCGTTTAACTGAGGTCTTATTCTCACATAATATGCTGACATGCGCTTCTTCATTGCCATAAGAATTTGCAGTACAATTAACTTAATAAGACAGTATTGGTTTATTACATTTATTTCGGCTTAATCTCTTATCTGATTGTTTAATTCAAATTGATATGAAATTGTTACCTGAAAGTTCTGCTTAATTTAAACAATCTCAAAGCAAATTTCCGGTCAGTCATGATCTGTCCCGCCAGGGTTAAAATCATCTTTGCCTCACTGCCCCGGGAAATTCAATGACGTAACAAATATGATCTGATTCGGATATAACCGTATTGTATAATTTTTAAACCATTTAATTATGAAAAAAGTATCTGAATCAGAAAAGACAGTCACCAGTGAGAATGATTTATTTTCATTGTTTTCGGAAGAAGAAATCCTGAGCCCTCAGGCTATGATGAGAGTCCGTGGAGGAGACGGCGATGGCAGTATCCCGATAATAATAATCCCTCCGCCACCGCCGGGTACAGTGTGAAAAGATCAGTGTAAGATCTCTGCGTGTTAAAGAGCATTCCGGTTATTCCCTGAATGCTCTTTTTTTTCAAATCAATTTTTTGATTAATTTTCTTTTCTGAAATTGTGCCTGACATATCGGATCTTATTAACTTACTTAAGTGAAAAGGATCAGTTTTATAATATTAATTCATATTTCATTTGTTCTTGCAAATTATGTTAAAGCGCAAAATGAAAGTACTTATGACCTTTTTCTGAAATTCGCAAAGCTCTATAATTCCGGCGATCTGATCAACGCTGAGAAGTGTATGCTATCGGCTTTGGGGCTAAAGGAATCAATTCCCGGTGTTTACATGGTCGCAATATATAATAATCTTGGTGCAACAGGTACCCTTCTGGGGAAATATAAAGAAGCACTGGAATATTATAGTCTGGCTGAGGATCAGATTACTAAAAAAGAACAGTTTGATCTGTCGCTGGCAAGTATCTATATCAACAAAGCCATAATTTATGGATACCGGAGATCATTTACCCAGGCGATTGAATTTTTTGAGAAAGGGATAAGAATATGCCTCGAAACAGATAACCCTGATGAAGTTGCCATTCATATTCTTTCAACTGCTTATTTGAATATCGGGATTATTTATTATAGAATTTCAGATTATAGAAGTGCGTTGGAATACCTTAAAAGAAGCGCTGAGCTTAAACTCAGATACAATCTTTCTGCAATAGCACATGTATATCTCAATATCGCCAAAACCCATTTAAAATCAGGTGATGATAAAAAGGCTGAAGAGTACTTCATTAAAAGTATTAATAGCTTTAATTATGAATTTGGGGAGGATTATTACAGGATAGCGGAATTATACTTTGATTACGGACAGTTTCTTGAGTCTCGGGGAAGAGAGCCGGAGGCACTCGAAATATTTGAAAAAGCATTAACGATCTGTCTTAATACTTACGGTAATAAACACCCACTTGTTTCTTTATCCTATAAGCACCTGGGGGATTTTTTCGCAAACCGTAATGATAACAATTCAGCTCTCGTGTATTACCAGAAAGCACTGATTGCAGTTGTAAATGATTTTAATGATCCTGATATCTTTTCAAATCCGGAAATTACGTCTTCGCTTTATGATATAAGGCTTCTGGATATTCTGAAAAGCAAATCACTGGCATTTGAAAATCTTGCAGTGCACCGGCGGCAGCAGGAGGATAAAATCAGGTTTATGAATATAAGTTTCGGGACAATTGAGCTTGCTCTGCAGCTTATTAATAAGATACGTAATGATTATATGAATGAAGAGAGTCGTATCTATCTGGCGGACAATGAAAAAGAGACTTATATCCACGCAACGCATATCTCGCGGAACATTCATGCCCTGACCGGAGATCCGGCCTTTCTGCAAAAAACCTACAACATAATCAGCCAGGCTAAGGCGGCAGTGCTCCGTAACGAAATTACAGATAATGAATTGTTCTATTCTATCGGCATCCCCGATACGATGCAGAAGGAGCGCAATGATCTTCTTATCAAGATTGCAGCGTATAATAAGCTGGTCGGAGAAGAAATACAAAAAGCCGGTCCTGACAACAAAAAGATTGAATTCTGGAAAGATGCTCTTTTTGAAATGAAAAGGACGGAAGAAGAGCTGGAAGATGAGATAAATATTCAGTTTCCCGGGTATCGGGACCTTCTGCGTAAAACCGAACCGTTAAGCCTTGATGAAATAAAAGGTAAACTTAAAAAAAATGAAACCCTGATTGAATATTTCCTGTCAAATCAGTGGACGAACGGGAGAAGAAAGCTCTTTATATTTCTGGTCACAAAAAAGAGACTAAGTTTTCATGAGACTGACCTTGATTCTCTGTTTATAAAAGATGTGGGGATAATCAGGAAAGGGACAGTAATGGGTCAATCCGACCCCGATCCTCTGGAGAGTTACATAGCTTACACCGGTGCACTTTTCAGAATGTATGACAGACTCATCAGGCCGGTTGAGGACCATTTTACCGGCAACAGACTCATAATTATTCCTGATGAAGAGATAGCTTACCTTCCGTTTGGCGCGTTTCTTAAAAGTTATCCGGATCCAACTCAGATCAATTATGAAGGACTTCAATATCTGATCTCCGGTTACACCTTCTCCTTTGCCTATTCTTCCTCACTTGTCTTCAGCAAAACGAAAGACAGGGTACGAAGGGAGAAGGTATATGCTTTTTCGCCGGACTATCGTGGTAATATTGAAAGTGAGGCAGAAAACGCTGCCACTCTTGCCGGAGCTGCAAAAGAGATTACCGCTATTTACAGGCGGTTCTCCGGCAAACTATACTCCGGTGAACATGCCACTGTGAGCAATTTCAGATCGGTAATAAAACATCCTGCCATACTTCACCTGGCAATGCATTCGATGCCTGACCCTGATAATTCAAAGTATTCTTATCTTTTATTTGATCCCGGAAGCGATACAACAGGAGACGGGAAATTATATAATTATGAGATCGGCATAAGCAGGATCAGATCACCCATGATCGTTCTGAGCGCATGTAATACCGGTACCGGTACATTATCGCGCGGAGAAGGAATAATGAGTCTGGCACGTGGATTTTTTCTTGCGGGCGCGTCATCAGTAGTAAAGACATACTGGGATGTGAATGATGAAGCAAGTGCCGCTGTAATGACACGGTTCTACCACCACCTGTCAAACGGTGTAAGAAAAGATGAAGCAATGCGCCTGGCAAAACTTGATTACCTGAAGACTCAGTCGCCGGTGTATACCAATCCTTATTACTGGGCAGCTTACGATGTTTTGGGGAACACCGCTCCGATAGTGAGGAAAAAAAGTACTTCCGTCCTGATAATCATTGTGTCTCTGATCATTATTACAGGAGTATGTCTGGTTTATTTTAACCGCCGTATCATTTTCTCTGCCCGCTCGCGATAGAAACCGGATGTTTGAACCAGCAATTCAAAACATTCCAGGGCCTTTTTCGTCTCACCCGTTTTAAGGTATGCCAGACCGAGATACCATTCTGCCTCTTTTCCGTATTCACCTGAACGGACGGCTGTATCTGAAAGCAGATCAATTGTCTGACCGTAATTCCCCAGTGCAAGTTGTGTGATGCCCATTAAAAAACGAGGTGAAGTTGTTGAATTATTGTCTCGCAAGACTTCTGTAAGTCCGGTTGCAGCACCCTCGTAGTCTCCAATCTTATATTTTTCAATGGCTGATGCATAACTGCCTGATACGGAGCTTCCGTATTCACGGGTAACAAGAGATACAGCCTTCAGGGGTTCATAATATTTATTGAAAAGCCTCTCATTGCCGAATGAGGGTATAAGAGTTCTTACAACAATAAAAACACCGATTACTGCAGCTGCCGCTAATGAGATATAGCGGAACGGCGTTCCGGTCCGGCGTTCATCCAGTCTGATGGGGATTCTTGTTTCCGGCTCCTCCTGAGCGGGCTTAAGGGAACTTACGATAAAATCTCTGATTTCTTCCGTTCCCGGGGTCCTTTTATGGTAATCATGTCTCCTCCCGTTCCATTCCTTTACCATTCGTTCTGATACCTCATTTATATCATTGTAGCCGATTTCGTGTTTGATTTGGCTTATCTCCTCTCTTAACTTCCTGTCCGAAGTTTCCGCTTTAAGAGCATCCCTTATAAACTTCTCCGTATCACTATTTCGTGTATTGTTTTTGTAATGATCCGAAATCATCTCATTTACAAGGTTTTCAGTGCCCGGCAGTGAAGGATCGTTAATCACGTCCTCAATATCAAGTCGTCCCTTAAGATATTCTCCAATCATTCCGTGAAGTATTGAATCATCGCTGTTCAGAAGAAGATCACCCTCAAATCCACTCCCGGCTGCTTTTCCGGGCTCTGTTCCCGGCTCTTTGTCACCGTGTCTGATCAGTCGTTTCATCACTTTCCGGAATATTTTCAATTGTTAAGATCTTTCCTGCTTTTATTTTAGTACACTATATCCTTTGCCATAATCTCTGATCTTATTATTCGCCTGTACTCGGGATGCCTCTTCACTCTTTCTGTCAGCTCTGCCTGTGCCTCACATTTTTTCTTCCTTACATAACCGTAAGTGTATCCAAGTTTAATGGCGATCTCTTTCGGAGACATCTCCTGCCAGTAAAGTTTGAGTATTTTCCTGCTGACCTCATCAAGCGATTTATAAACATCCCAGAAAATGGTTTCGTATAATCTTTTATCAGCCAGTTCTGTAAAATCACTGTTACTGTCGGTACTGACCCGGCTTGTCAAATAATTTTCCGCAACCCGTTTTTTCGCAAGAACCCTCTTCCACAGGTTTTCACAGACACAATAAAGAAAAGTCCTGAATTTACATGTTAGTACAAAATCTTTGTTATCGATTTTCTCAAGCATTATCATCAAACTTTCCTGAAATATATCCCTGGCCTCTTCAGAAGTGCCTCCCATCTGGCAAACCATGAGCCTTATAATGGGCATATACCTGTCTGACAGGAATCTTACCACATAACTCTGACGGTTCCTCAGGCACTCGATGATCTCAATGTCGGAATATTCTGTCACGATACTTGAAAGTTGTTCAGATATAATCAAATGCTGCTCAAATTTAAGAAATTAAAACTATTTCCTTAAAAAATCCTTAAATCAGGGTAACAAAATAAGGCTTATTCATATTAAACTATGTATTAATGCTTAATTATTATCACATTTTGCCAGAAGTGGTTGATTTTATTTATGTTGCCGGGTTTGTCAGATAAGACTGACGGGGCCTGGTATATTCAATACGATCAAAAACAAAATGGTGAGGCTTATTAAAGCAAGGTTTAAAGGAGGATATAAGAATTTTTATTTCTAGAGACGGGAGGGAAATTGGAAACGTTATTTTGCAGAGCTATTGAGAATGCTGGCGGAGTACCATATCAGCTGATATTCGGCCCCCGCCAGGGGGAAGGATATTATCTAAAATTAGGGGAAGGAATTAAGAAGCTGACTGGTATTCCTCCGGAAGAATTTACTGAAAAACAGTACCATAGTCTGATTAAAAAGGTAGTTCCCCTTTCTGATGATCTTCCTGCTGATCTGGCTGAGTTACGTGAAAAATTTACCAGTGGTGAACTCAGCAGCTATAAAGCAGAAATTCTTATCAGGACAGGGGAAGGAGAGGAGAAGTGGATACTTGACTCCTGTCTGCCTGTGGTAGATGAGGAGACAGGAAGAGTTTACGGCGCGTCCGGTATCCTTTTCGACATAGATGAGAAGAACCGGGTACTTGACAAACTTGAAAGAGCCAGGAGCCGGGCCGAGGAAAGCGATTGTTTAAAGACAGCATTTCTACGGAATCTGTCGCATGAGATCAGAACACCGCTGAATGCCATTGTAGGATTCTCAACGCTTATAGGGGAAGAGGAAAACGATGTCCGGCGCCGGCAGGAATTCGTTGAAATAATCACCCGCAACGCTGATCATCTGCTTGAGATAATGACAGATATTGTTGAGAGCTCCGATATTGAAACAGGAACCGTTAATGTAAACAGGGAAGAGGTAAATCTTAATGATTTAATGGAAAGGGTTTCCTCCAGATTCAGAAAAAAGGCCTCTGAAAAAAGTCTGGTCCTCGATTATGTCGCTGCTGCTGATGCCAATGAGGTTACCATCATCACCGACCGTTTCAAGTTATTGCAGGTACTCCACAATCTTGTGGGAAATGCTGTTAAGTTCACCTCGGCAGGAAAGGTTGGGTTCGGTTATGCAATAAAAGGCGAAATGATCGAATTTTATATCTCCGATACCGGTATCGGTATTTCTCCCGAACATAAAGACAAGATTTTCTGCAACTTCTACCAGGTTGACAGCAATCCCGGCCGGATGTATGAAGGTACCGGCCTTGGGCTCTCAATCTCGAAGGCTTATATTGAGCTCCTCGGAGGCAGGATCTGGCTTACGTCACGACCGGATGAAGGGTCGGTTTTTTATTTTACGATACCTTATGAGAAGGCTCACAAAAGTAGAATTTATCATCAAAATATATGAGATCAATAAAATTAATACTGACCCTGTCAATCTTGTTTCTATCAGGATCTTTTGTTTCACTTGAAGCCCAGGTGAAGATCACTGACGGTTCTGATCTGACAATGGATTCAAATTCGCTGCTGGAGCTTGAGAGCTCCAACAAGGGATTACTCATACCACGTGTCGCCCTTTCCAACATTAATCTGCCTGATCCGCTTATTGCGCCGGTACCTCCGGGAATGCTTGTCTTCAGCATCGGAGGAGACGTTACTGATGGCTTTTATTACTGGGGAGGATTAAGCTGGGAAAGATTTTTCAGCACAGGAACGAACATATTGCAGACCTTTACACGCAGCTCAAATACAACTCTTTCAAAGACAGATAATATTATTTTCGCCTTAAACAATATTACAATTACACTGCCTCAGGTCACCAGCGCCGATACGGGATTGCTGATAACCGTAAAAAACGTGGGTATAGCTACTGATCTGGTCAAGGTAACAGGCTTTGATGGGGCAACAATAGATAACATTGATACTGTAAGGCTTCTTCCACAGTGGGGCAGAACATTTATTGCACGGGGTTCAAACTGGGTGATACAGGACAAAAGCGTGATATCGGAGGATGTTATTGAGGTCGGTCCCTTTTCATCATTTCAGACCCTGGCTGATGCGCTCGATTTTCTTAAAGCTCACATGGACAGGCCCAAGGTTATAAGAGTAGCTGGACAGACATTCGATCTTTCAGATACACAGGTTGTTGACCTTCCTTATGCTCTCACTATCCAGGGAACATCTTTTGGAACGGGAATTTTTGCAGCTGGTCCGGGTCTTGCCGGCAAGCCCATGTTCCGCTGCAAGTCAGAATGTTATTTTAAAATGCTCATATTTGATGCAACCACCCTGCCCGGTTACGGGACTTCCCCGGGTGAAGATGCGATAAGACTTGTAGGCTCCGGTACATACAATGAAATAAAAGATTGCACTTTCGATAGTTTTTACAATGCAATTGTTGATTCAACCGACGCCGAGCTCTGGTTATTTGAGTGCGATATCAGCAATTCGAATAACGCCGGTATCTTAATGCACAGTTCATTGCCGGGGGCCAAAGTGAGAGTTGCTGAAACCGACTTCATTAATTGCAGAAAAGGGATCGACCTGTCAAAGGGTTCCATGGCGGAAGTTCAGTTGTTTTCCGGTCATTATTTAAACGAGTTCGATACCGATTCGGCAATAATTTACAGGCCTTCTTCATTTTCATTCGAATCAATGGTCATTTCGGGAAATACCTGGACCCATGTGGGCCAGAAAATATCAGGATTTGATTTTTCCCGCACCGACGGACGTGATGTAAACGCTTATATTGAAGGGAACACCGGTTCGGAGGACAGAAAGCCACACTGTGATATCGTTGTGGTTGATAATGCCTCCTCATTCACCTGCGCTGAGGCGAATGAGTGGTATAAAGCTAACTGGATAAATACATCTTCATTTACGATAAGCTGGCTTATTCAGCATAACAGGATCACCTACCTGCCTCTGAAATCAAGAAACGTTTATGTAATAATTACCGGAAATATAATGGTCAACAGCAACAACCGTGTAATTACACTGGCACTTGCCAAAAATGGCGATTCCACAGTCCGCTATGGAGAAACCACTTTGAGGATCACTACACCAAATCAGCCATTTCAGTTCTCAACGGTAATTTATCTCCAGGATGTCTCTCAGAACGATTATTTTGAATTATTCTGCTCATCAAGGAACCCGGGTGATGTCCTTACTTTTCCGGATATAAACTGGTTCGTTAACTCGTTATAGTTTTTAATATACAGAGGGGGGTCTTAATATTATGTATAAACTCGCAAATTTCTTAAAATCACTGATATACATACTAATCCTGATAATGGGTTCCTTTATGACCGCCCCCGGGGTCTGTCAGGAGCTTGTCGTTTCGTCCGGTACAGGCTTTATCGGGTCAGGCGGCTCTGTTGTCCTGAGAGGTAATCTGACAAACAACGGTTCCTTAACCAGTTACGGTACAGTTGTACTTTCCGGAAGTACCCAGTCAATAGACGGCGATATACCGGCTCAATTTAACAACCTTACAATTTCTTCAGCCAGCACAACCACTATGGTAACTCCCGGCCAGACAATCAGCGGGGTTCTTCTATGCAACGGGGTTCTTAATGCCGGCGGCAACCTAACGCTTCTATCCACAGAATCCGCGACAGCACTGATCGATGGCAGCGGTGCAGGACATGTGCTTGGTGATCTTTCTATGCAACGATATCTGCCTTCCGCTTTCGGGTATAAATATTTCAGCTCCCCTTTCCAGGCGGCAACTGTTGGTGAGTTTGGCGATGATATGGACCTCGGGGCAGCCTTCACCACATTCTACAGGTACGATGAGAACAGATTGATATCAGGAACACCGGCTTCGGGGTGGGTCGGTTATAAGATCCCTGACAATTTACTTATTCCAATGACTGGTTACGCCGTCAACTTTGGTTACCGGGCAGATCCTGCAACTGTTGATGTTACGGGAGTTGTAAACAACGGAGACCTTTCGGTGACTTTGTATAATAACAACCAGATCTATACCAAAGGATTCAATCTTGTTGGGAATCCGTACCCTTCTCCTGTCGACTGGGATGCTGCGGAGGGTTGGGAAAGAATAAATATCGATGATGCTCTCTATTACTTCGGCGCAGGCACAACTGATCAATATGGAGGAACTTACAGGACATATATGAACGGTGTGTCAAGCGATGGGCTGGCCACGGGGGTTATCCCGTCGATGCAGGGATTCTTCGTTCATGTGGCTGACGGGAGCTATCCTGTTACAGGCACTCTTGGCATGACGAACAAAGTCAGGATTACAAACCTGACGCATCC
>DIKJ01000040.1:20937-21194 GCA_002424525.1 Bacteroidales bacterium UBA5621
CTAGTGATCTATTTCGATGAGAAGGCAACTCTTAATTTTGATGGTCAGCACGATGCTCTTAAGCTTTATAATACTGACGCGAAAGTGACAAATTTCTATTCCTTCGGAGAGGACGGGTCAAGGCTCTCGATCAATGCCTTACCTCTGGTTGATGAAAACCTGTGTACAGTAAGGCTCGGAATTAAGACAGAAAAGGATGGGGAGGTAGTATTCAGGATAAAACATATTGAAGGGGATTTCTTCTATAAGACCATCTC
>DIKJ01000040.1:21393-22844 GCA_002424525.1 Bacteroidales bacterium UBA5621
TATTTACAACCTAATGGGGCAGGCCCTCTATAAATATAATATTTATGAACCCGGCTATCATGAGTTTAGTCCTGCAATAAAAGACGGGATCTACATAATCGCTTTTAATTCAGGTAACAGGAGGATCACAAAGAAGTTATTTATAAAAAGCCGGTGAGATTTGCAGATAAAATAAAAATATAAGACTCCCGATTCCCTGGTATTGTATAACTTGTATTGGGAATGAAGAGTCAGATGTTGGCCATAAGTAGAATAACTAAGTGTTAATCAACAACATGATTAAATTTACTTATGTGACTGACGGGGCGGTGCTGTGAAAAGCCTGTAATAAACCGGGAATACAGACCGATAGAAAAAATATTGACATCATTTTAATTTCAGGTTAATCATATCTGACATCGGGAGGTAATCAATGTTAGATTTTATTTTTTTATAAATGAGTTAGCGTTCATTTGTCGTGCTCTCTGCATAGGGATAAAAGCTATATAACGATCGTCTATTTTCAGAATAAATAAAACGAACGCTAACTCTTTAAAAAAATACTCTATATTTTAATAAATGAATTTTTATAAAATCCTACTATCCTGTTCCTAGATTAAAAAGAAATGTGTTATTCTATAGAATCAACCAATCAGTGTATTTATCAACTAGTTTTCCATATTTACTCATTTCTTCTCCTACTGGTTGCATTTTTTCAAGAGCAGCATTTCCTAAATCAGTATAAACACCTTCCTCTTTCCAATATTTGTTCCTGACTTCATCCGACTGAAAGAGATATATAAAACTTATGCAATCAACATTCTCACCTCTTACGCCTTTTAATAAGTAACACTTAATTCCTGGAAAATTCTTTTCAACTTCTGCAAAATACTTATCCTTAATAAAGCTAATGCACTGATTCATTGTTACATCATGGTTGGGAGTAAAAGTACCATTATGAAAACAAATAACGGAACCTTTTTGTAAAGTCTGACCAAAAATAAATCCTGTCATCAGGATTAAAACCGTTACTAAGAAAAGCCTTTTCATGATTACTAATTTTAAATGATTACTAGAATACAATGGACATTAAAATATAGAGTATCAATAGTAAGATACGTTAGCAAAATCTAGACAAAATTAGACTTAGTTTTTACCAAAGTCAATATTTTATCCATATAAATAGTTAATAACCAAAACAAAACGAAACGCTAACACGGACAATAAAGTAAATAAGCTTGTCATGGTTTTTGGTGACTCCCTGCCGTTAACGGGGGGACCCAGAACGCCCGACAAGGCCAACGCGCCACTGCCTTTAACGGATTCACAATACCGGGACTAATATTCAGTCACTTAGTTACATTGTACCGCGACACACATATAGTTTATAAACCTTGTACCCGGACGGCAAAAACACGTGCCATACCCTCCTTTTCCGGCCGAAAGAAGCTTTCTGCTAAATAAACGGGATC
>DIKJ01000098.1:0-12820 GCA_002424525.1 Bacteroidales bacterium UBA5621
GCCGGCAGGTATGAGGTATCCCTTTTATCTTGAATGTATTAGAGAATTGATACTCAGGTCCGTATGCATAATTCCACTCCCATGTCCTGTATTTTGATGCGGCAAGTTCATTGATTGCAGATACCTCTCCGGGCTGAAGATGATAAATTAGCGCATCAGGGTCATTGCGCAGGAAATATTCCATCATGGCTGATTTCAGTCCCTGCATTCCTTCCACCTGGCTGATAAGATCCTTAAAGTTAGTTACGGGTGAGGGATTTGAATCGACGCCCCTTGTTGTATAGCATGACCTGTTTCTGTTAATCGAGCTCCTGAGGTCCTCGAGGAGAGTGTCATAAAGGAGGGTGCCATGGTGCAGAACCCTGTTCCTGTAAACATGCTCTGCATTTCCTGAAATTTTTAGTCCGTTGACCTTTAAATCATTTTTCCCTTCAAACTTTGCTTCGACGCCAAGTGTTGATAAAAATCTTATCACCGGCAGGGTTTGTCTCCTGAAATCGACCTGTTTGTCGGGTTCGCTGTTTCTGATGATTGTAAAATTCAGGTTCCCGCTATCGTGAAAAACTGTGCCTCCTCCCGAGATCCTTCTGATGACCGGAATGTTGTTCTCCGATACAAACCTTGCATCAGCCTCCCTGTTCGCAACCTGATGCTTTCCGATGATCACAGATCTGTCGTTACTGCCCAGAATGAGGAAATCCTCTTCCCTGTTCTTCAGGAGATACTCGTCAGCAGAAAGGTTGAAGAAAGGATCATTGGTTTCAAGGCTGAGGCATTTCATATCTCTTGCTAAGGAATTTATTATCGGTGATCAGGTAAAGCCTGTAGATCAGCCAGCCTATCGACGCCCCGAGCAGGGATCCGCATATCACATCTCCCGGATAGTGAACACCCAGGTAGATCCTGCTGTACCCTACAACTGCGGCCCAGATTAAAATACTAATGGAGAACCATCTTCTTTTGATCAGAAGCAGGCTCAGAAGTGCTATACTGAACGAATTGGCAGCATGCGAGGAAACAAATCCGAATCTTCCTCCGCAATGCCCCTTCACAAGATGCACCATGCCCTGCAATTCCTCAGCGTGGCAGGGCCGGAGACGCTGGAATGAATTCTTAATGAAAACCGAAGTCTGGTCAGCCAGGGCGACAGTAAGTACAACGAACAGCAGGATAAAAAACGTTTTTCTTCCATATTTTCGCCCCAGGGCTATGAAAATTGCGATATAGAGCGGAACCCAGACCAGCACCCGGCTTATGGAATACATTACAAAATCCCAGAATTCCGAATTACGGGAATTGATAAAATAAAAAAGTTGTTGATCAAGTTCTTCAAGCACTTGTTTCAATATTTATTCAACTCTCTCCATATCAAATCTTTAAGCTCTGTTAATCCCTGACTGGTAAAGGATGAGAAGAACACCGAAGGGACCGGAGGAAGATCTTTCTTTATTTCAGCGGTCAGTTCCTCATCCAGCAAATCGGATTTTGAGACAGCCAGTATTCTCTTCTTGTCAAGAAGTTCGGGATTGTACATTTTCAGCTCGCCGATGAGTATCTCATATTCCTTTCTGATATTACTGCTGTCGGCAGGCACCAGGAAGATCAGCATGGAGTTTCTTTCGATATGCCGTAAAAATCTTATTCCCAGCCCCTTGCCTTCATGGGCGCCTTCAATTATTCCGGGAATGTCAGCCATTACGAAGGATTTGTTATCCCTGTAACTTACAATCCCGAGACTGGGGACCAGTGTAGTAAAAGGATAATCGGCTATTTTAGGTTTTGCTGCCGAGACGACGGAAAGCAGTGTTGATTTGCCGGCATTCGGAAAACCGACAAGTCCGGCATCCGCAAGTATTTTCAGTTCAAGAATATAGGCTTCCTCTGTTCCGGGCTCCCCGGGCTGGGCATATCTTGGTGCCTGGTTGGTGGCTGATTTGAAGTGCACATTCCCCTGGCCCCCTCTTCCACCCTTGACCAGGATCTTCTGATCCCCGTGGCTTGTTATTTCGAATTTTATTTCGCCGGTCGCTTCATTTTTCGCTATTGTACCAAGGGGCACATCAACGATCACATCTGCCCCGTCGGCACCTGTCGACTGCTGTGATCCTCCTGCCTCTCCATTGCCGGCAAAGATATGACGCTTATACTTCAGATGCAAAAGGGTCCACATCTGGCTGTTGCCTCTCAGTATAATATCACCCCCTCTTCCTCCGTCGCCACCGTCGGGACCTCCCCTGGGAACAAATTTCTCGCGCCGGAAATGCGCAGATCCGGCCCCTCCACTGCCCGAACGGCAATAGATCTTTACGTAATCAATAAAATTGGATGAGGTCATAATAGTTGACCAAGCCTGTCGCTCAGCCTGTCGAAGATATCGTCGATTGTACCCATGCCATCCACCGCCTGGTACAATCCTCTTTCGCTGCAGTAATTAATGATCGGTTCGGTCTTCTCCCTGTAGACATCTATCCTGTTCTCGATCACGGCAGGGTCCATATCGTCGGGCCGTCCCGACAGCTCAGCTCTTCCTGTCAGCCGTTTCACGAGTTCGTCGTGATCAACATCGAGGACCAGCATGGTGTCGATCTTCATTGCTCTCTCATTGAGCATTTTTTCTAGGGCTATGGTTTGTGCCACTGTGCGCGGGAAACCGTCGAAAAGGAATCCTGCCGTTCCGGTGCTGTTATCGATCTTATTTGCGATCATCTCGATCACTACTTCATCGGGTACAAGTTCCCCCTTCGACATGATCAGGCTCATCTTTTTCCCAAGCTCAGTTCCTGCAGAGATCTCGGCACGAAGCATATCGCCGGTCGAGAGGTGAAGGAGATTGAATTTTTCAGCCAGCTTAACCGATTGTGTCCCTTTTCCCGATCCGGGAGGTCCGAAAATTAAAATATTTACCATATTGAAAAAATTAAAATTAATTTCAGGTCAGGCAGAAATTGTGCCTGTTGTATAACCTCAATGTACTAAAGTATAAACAGATGTAAGGTGGCGGCCGTAACCGTTATAATCAAGACCGCAGCCGACAACAAAATCGTTGGGTATCTCAAATCCAACATAATTTATCGGGATATCCCTTTTATAAGCAGCCGGCTTCAGCAGCATGGCAGCTACCCTGATATCAGCCACATCCCTGATGAGCAGATTATTGACAGTATGCTCCAGCGTGGCTCCCGAATCGACTATATCTTCAAGGATTATGACATTCATGTTCTTCAGGTCCTCATTCCACCCGATCAGCTCCTTAATTACCCCGGAAGAACCTGTACCCTGATATGATGCGAGCTTGATAAATGTTATCCTTGATTTCAACGTGATCTTCTTAATCAAATCGGCAGCGAATATGAATGCACCGTTCAGAATTCCGACAAATACCACTTCCCTGCCGGAATAATCTGTGTTTATTTGTTCCGCCATCTCGCTGATCTTTTTCTGAACGGCATGTTCAGGTATCAGTTCCCTGAACTTTTTGTCAAGTATCTGCACTTCTTCCATGATTTCAGTTTTGAATGGTCAGCCGCTGCGAAAATATGAAAATAATAGCTTATTTTTGCCCTCAACCTTAAGCGAATTAAAAAATCCTTGCATATGGAGCCACTGGTAAGTATAATAATGGGCAGTACATCTGATCTTCCAGTAATGGAAAAGGCGGCGCAGGTACTCAATGATTTCGGAATACCTTTTGAGATGAGTGCCCTTTCAGCACACAGGACACCTGAGGAGGTCGAGCGTTTCGCCAGGGGCGCCTCCGGCAGGGGGATAAGAGTAATTATCGCAGCTGCCGGGATGGCCGCGCATCTTCCGGGAGTTATCGCCGCAATGACACCTTTGCCTGTAATTGGAGTTCCGGTTAAGGCATCCCTTGAAGGGCTCGACTCTGTACTCTCAATCCTCCAGATGCCTCCGGGCGTCCCCGTAGCCACTGTCGGCATCAATTCGGCGCAGAATGCGGGGATACTTGCTGCCCAGATAATAGGTGCCGGGGATGAGAGGATCCTCAAGGCTGTGGTGCAATACAAGGAGGACCTGAAGAAGAAGATCATCGAGGCCAATAAGGAGCTGAAAAAGGTGAAATTCCCGTACAAAACCAACTAGGAGAATGAGGAGTGAGGTGTGAGGTGTGAGGAGTGAGTGATTTTTTTTGGAAATTAGGATCTTTCTTCATAGATTAGTGGGTTATTTGAAACGGTCTTGAGCTCGCTGCAAAAAATACCTGTTTCAGTTTTACTTGTATTCCTGTCATTATGCGCCCGCGGCGGCGATCCTTTTCGTCCTTCAGCAGGTGCACGCGAGGCAGGAATGGGTAACGTTTGTGTTATGAGCAACTCATTCTGGGGTTCGTTCCATAACCAGGCATCGCTGGCGCTGAACGAGTCATTAGCTATCGGGCTCAACTATGAGAACAGGTTCAGCATCAGTGAACTGGGAACACGCAGTGCCGGATTTGTTTTCCCCGCAGGAAGAGCGACGATCGGAGCTGTCTATTCCCGTTTCGGGTATCAGGATTTCAGGAGGGAGATGGCCGGACTTGCATGCGGGTTAAGGCTGGGAGAAAAGATAGTTGCCGGGGTGCAGGCAGACTGCTTTTCAGAAAGAACATTCGGAGAATACAGCAACACCATTTTTATTACATGCGAAACAGGCATCATTATTATTCCTTCGGATAATGTCAGGATAGGTCTTCATTTGTTCAATCCTGTACCCGGCTCATTAAGAAAAAACTTTTTGCCTTCCCGGTTGCGGGCAGGGGCCGGTGTCTACCTGAGCAGGGCCCTTTTTGCCGGGGCGGAAGCTGAAATGAGCTCAGGTGACCGGCTGATAATCAGGACAGGCTTTGATTATGAGGTCGTACAGAATTTCAGGTTAAGGGCAGGGTTCAGTACGGAGAATACATCGTTCAGCTTCGGGATCGGATATCTTCTGAAATCTTTTCAGCTCGACCTCGGGTTTGCAACCCACGATCGCCTTGGTGTAACCAGTTCTGCTTCATTGATTTTCATAATACGATAATAATGATATCCATAACCCGCAAAGGGAAATTCTTTGCGTTCTTTGCGGTTCCTGATGAAAATCAGGGCTTTGCGTTCTTTGCGGTTAAAAAGAAACCTTTCCGGTGTATCAGAATTTTAATGGTTATCTTTTTATTATGCCAACCATTTTTTGTATTCTGCCAGGAAGAAACCCTTTCGGAGACGATCGGCAGAGTTGCGGAGGAGTTGGTTTCAGAAGATACAGAAGCCGGGGAAGCAGAGCTTTATGTGGAACTATTGCACGAGCTGGGGGAAAACCCTGTACATATAAACTCATCCGATGCGGAAGAAATCTCAAGACTCTTCTTCCTGACCGGTTTCCAGGTGAAGGCGCTTATGGATTATGTCCGGGTATCCGGCTCACTGGTCTCTGTCTACGAATTGGTAAACATCCCTGGATTTGACAGAGCGACTGCGGAATCCATTATTCCGTTCATCACTCTGCAAACCGGTACAACCGGGGGCCCTATGATCTCTTCCCTGAGAAACACGCTCCTGACAAACTTTTCCCTCCGTTCTTCCAATATTGAAGAGACAGCTCCGGGATCCCCGTGGAAGATCCTTACAAAATACAAATTAACCACGGGCAGACTCTCAGGAGGCTTTGTTCTTGAAAAAGACCCCGGAGAAAAATTCCTTACCGGCCACCCTTCCCTTCCGGATTTCTTCTCCGCAAACCTGGCTTACTCCGGGCAAGGTCTCATAAGGAAGATCATCATCGGGGATTTTTCCGCCCGCTTTGGTCAGGGTACAGCTGTCAATACAGGATTCCGCACCGCTATCCCCCTGACCAGCCCCGGCTTTATTGCAGGAAGAGATGAAATAAGGCCATACACCTCTTCCGACGAAAACAGCTTCTACAGGGGAATAGCTGCTGAGGCATCCATAAAAAAAATGGGGATAGTGGTTTTCGGTTCCCGCAATAAGATAGACGCAAGGGTGAGTTCTTCATCCGCAACAGATGACGGCTTTATTGAGAACTTCCAGACATCCGGTCTGCACAACACAGAATCTCTCCTGTCAGGGAAAGATGCAGTCACCGAAACAGGCTTCGGGGTGAACCTGTCATATAATCTGAAGAATACAAGAATCGGCATTGTGTGGTCCGGGAACAGGTTTTCACTGCCCGTCATACCAGCCTCATCAAAGCCTGAAGATCTTCATGATTTTGAAGGTTACCGGAATAGTGTATACAGCATTTATTACAACCACCTTTTCAGGCGGATGATATTTTCCGGTGAATACTCCCTCGATCATGATCTGGGACAGGCCTTTGTTCAGGCTTTTTCTCTCAGACCATCCGACAGGCTCACCATAAATATTCTTTACCGTGAATATGGGCCGGAGTACTTCAGCTATCACGCAAAAGGGCCCGGCAGCAGCTCCGCAACAAAAAATGTAAGGGGCATCTACGGCAGTTTCACCTTTGAGATGGCGAAGCACCTGTTCCTGAGTGCCGGTTTCGATACGGAGCATTATCCCTGGCTCAGGTACAGGTGCAGTGCTCCTTCGCTCGGGGAAAGGCAGGAGGTAAGGCTCAAGTATATGCCTCTTAATAAACTTACTCTCGAGGGCATCTACACCTACAGGCAGTTGACGGTCAATAAAACTGCGGAAAACGGGATACCCAAACAGGCTGAAACCTCCTACAGCACCCTGAAGGGTGTGATTGTCTGGTCACCTTCGCAAAACCTGACGCTCAGGACCAGGATCGACTTCAAGAACACAGGATCGTCACAAAACCAGGGTATGCTTCTCCTGCAGGATGTCAGCTGCAGATTTAAATCTTTCCCTCTCAGCTTCTGGTTCCGGTTCTGCGTTTTCAACACGGGCGGATGGGAGTCGAGGCTTTACACCTACGAAAATGATCTCTTATACAGCTTCAGCATACCGGCGCTTTACGACAGGGGCACACGGAGCTACCTGATGTTGAAATGGAAGATTAAAGAGCATGCCGATCTGAGGGTCAAATACGGGATAACCACAAAAATTGGTAATGCCGGCCAGCCAGGTAACATTGAAGAAATCAAACTACAGTTAGTGGTCAGAATTTAATAAAGCGTCCCCAGGTCTGCCATGTTTACTAAACAGGGTGTTTTCAGAAGAATCCGGCTATAGCAAACCAGGTGGTTACCAGAGAGAAAATAATTACGGCAACAAGACCAATATTCATTCCGGCAGAGGGCTGATGGGTATTCATAACCGCCTGCCGGTTCAAAAGGATAAAGACAGGAATTGCCACTGCCGGCAGAATGGTTGCCTGGAACGCCTGCGAAAAGACCATAATTATTGGTGGCGTATGTTCTATAAGTACTGAGCCAAAAGCAAACACTAATCCGATGAAGATTAAAACCCTTGACAAGGGAGATTTGATATTACGTGGTGTGCCGGTATAATCCGAGATGAGCCAGGGTGCGATGAGCACTATCGGAAACACCGTTGACAGCCCGGCACCCGTTATGCCTATGATCAGCAGGAAGGCAGCGGCCCTTCCCCCGATAGGTTCAAAAAGGCTGATCATTTCAACTGTGCTATCCAGCCTGAGCCCCATAATGTGTAATGTTCCTGCCGCCACAGCCATAATTACACCGCTCAGGAAAAGCATCATGAAAGCAGAGGCAAACGCGTCCTTCTTTTCAGTTTTCAGGTCTCTGATGGTCCAGCCCTTTTCAGCAACCACCGTACTGCGCATTATAAATACAGCAGCCGAGCATGTCGTGCCGGCCATCGCCGCCACCAGGCGAAAAGCACCGGATGTCGCAGGAATTCCCGGCACCAGCCCCTCAAAAATTGCAGAAAATGAGGGTCTTACCATAAAGAATACTGCCAGGAAGCACAGGGCCATGATGATGACAAATACGGTCAGGATCTTTTCAAATACCTTGTACCTTCCGTACCACAATAAAAAATAGAGAAGTATCGCGAATACAAGGATGATCCAGAAAGTATCGACTTTCAGGGTGCGTGAGCCTGAAAGAAGCCTGATGCCTTCCTGTACAAGCTCCGATACGATCCCCATAATACCCATAAGTGCAAGCAGTTCGCCAATGATCAGTGCGGCAATAATGTAAATAGAGAGAATTTTGCCGGCTTTGAAGGATCTTCTGATATTAAACAGGGCTGTGTTCCCTGACACCAGGGTCATTTGTCCGTAGGCAACCATTAATATATATGTAAATATGCATGAAAGCAGCAATGCCCAGAAAAGGGTCATTCCGTACTCGGCTCCTGCCTTGGCCATAGTGGTTACGCTTCCGGTTCCTATGTTGTATCCGATCAAAAAGAGCCCCGGGCCGATTGCACTCAGGGCTATCAGTAGTTTCTTACCGGTTTTAGTTTGCATTGGTCACGCTTCTTAGTCGTTATTTATGAGCATTATAAACAACCTCTCCGGCTACAATGGTCTTGATCACCTCCATCTGATATCCTTCAAGTGTAAAAAGAATAAGATCGGCCCTCAACCCAGGCTTAATTTCTCCCCTGTCTTTCAAACCGTACAACCGGGCGGGATTGGTGCTCGCCATCTTTATTGCCGTGGCCAGGTCACAGCCCGTAACTTTCATTATATGCCCTATACCCCTCGATAAAGGCAATCCTGATCCGCTTAACACATTCTGTGCCGGATAGATCACCGCACCCTCCCTTGTGAGCTCCAGGGTATCTCCAATGGCATTAAGGTAAAATCCTGGCTTCAGGCCACCAGGCGAACTGACATCAGAAGTCATGATGATCCTGTCCGGTCCCTTGGCCCTGTAAAACACCCTTATCTGTTCGGGAAGAAGATGGAACCCGTCGCAGATAATGCTGATGTTCAACCTGTCATCAGAAAGCTGGGGCCACAGGGGGTTTCTGTGCCTGTTGATGGTATTGGCCAGACCGTTACCAAGATGTGTGGCAATAACTGCTCCCCTGTCCAATGCTTCAGTTATCTGAGCAGACGAGCCGTTGTGATGACCAAGGCCCACTATAATCCCAAGGGAACTGCACCTTGATATAAAATCCATGGCACCTTCGGTCTCCGGGGCAATCGTAACCTGAAGGATATTTTTTCCGGAGGCATCATAAAGCTTCATGAACTCATTCCAGTCGGGCTTACGGACATGTTTCAAAGGGTGCGCTCCCCTGTAACCATCATCTGCTGAGATATATGGACCTTCGAGGTGAAAGCCGGCAATTGAGCCACGCGACACGGGATCATTCTTCGCCCTGGCCAGCAGGGCGAAGTTTTTCATGTAAATGGCATGATCGTCGGTGGTAAGGGTCGGCATATAGGTAGTAACACCAACCTCCCAGAAGGAGGAAGTGATAAGATTAATGCCCTCAGGGCTGAGCTCACCGCCGGTATCAACAAACGAGACTCCCTTATAGCCATTAACCTGATTATCAATAAGACCGGGAGCAATATATATCCTGCCCTGCCCTTCCTGAAGTCTTTCGATTCTGAAAACGCCTGTGATCCTGCCATCCCTGAACTCCACCCTGACAGGTGAATGATCCAGATAGAAAAGACCCTCCACACTGTTCTGTGAGTAAGTGAAATTCCAGGTAAGAAACGGTAACAGGAGAATGAAAATGAAAATCTTGTATTTATTCATCAGTATATAATTTTTATTTTAATGGTCTGATGGAACCCACATGTCTGAAATTTATATACATACGTGTTTGTGTTTGCAATACATGTGGGTTTCATAACATAATATAATTTAACGTGTATTTTAATTGTAAAAGTTAAAGAACCAAAATACACAAATTTTGGGAAACCCGGCCTGGAAGAGAATTTTTTAATGACGACCGGGGTTGCGGTAATCAACTTTTGACCTAACTTGTCCCGGACAAATCAAGAGTTATCCTGTCATGTTCCGTACAATTCTGGCACTCTCGTATTTAATCCCTAATATTTATCTCTTTTTGAGGCTATGGCAATTCTACATACCAAAAAAACACCGGGCATGGTATTCCGTCATCTACGCGATCCTGTTTATTATTTACCCCCTTACCAGATTTGCGGGCAGGAACACTCCAGCCGCTCTGATGCAGATACTGGAAACAACATCCAACTATCTTCTTCCTTTCTTTCTATACCTTTTCCTTTTTGTTCTCCTTTCAGATATTTTGCTGTTGATTAATAGTATTGTAAGGATCGTTCCGGCTGAGCTAACACGGGAACGATCGCTGAGATTCAGTATTCTGCTGGTAATCATGTCGCTTTCAGTGGTTGTTGTTACCGCGGGTATAATAAATTTCAATACCATACGGACATCAGAATACAGGATTGAAGTACCCGGGAAGTCCTCAGGGGCAACCGGTATCAGGATAGCTTTTGTATCCGATTTCCACATTGAGGAGAGTACTCCGAAGTGGTTTGTGGAGAAATTCGTAAACTGCATAGGTGAACTGGAGCCCGACCTGATGCTTTTTGGCGGGGATATAATCGAAAGTTACGACGGGGATGAAAACATGGAACCTTTTGAGAGGCTTATCGGGAGCATAAAAACCACGTATGGTGTTTACGGCGTACTTGGTAATCACGAGCATTATTCCCCTCAGGGTAAAAGGAGTTTTTTCAGCAGGGCCGGGATTGAAATACTGGCCGACAGTGTGGTAATGATCGACAGCTCCTTATTTCTTGCCGGCAGGCACGACAGTCATACCAGAACGAGAAAAAGCATCGAAGAGCTCATGAGCACCATTCCGGATTCCCTGCCTGTGATACTTATGGATCACCGGCCGACGGAAATCGACCTGATCAGCAGAACCTCTGCTGATGTAGTATTTTCGGGGCACACCCATCACGGACAATTGTTCCCCATAAATCTCATTACAAACAGGGTTTATGAGCTAAGCCACGGATACATGAAAAAAGGGGAGACTCACTTTTTTGTATCGAGTGGCATCAGGTTATGGGGACCACCTGTAAGAACCACAGCTAAATCAGAGATAATGGTCGTCGATATTACTTTTACCAGGGCGGATTAAGAAAACCCCGGGGGATATTTGATTCATCCACCCGGGGCGATATTGATTCGGCTCTGTTCCTAAAGTTTATACGGCCTCCTGTACTCGTAATGCATAAGTCTGTGGTTGCAGGCTTCGGCATCGTCAACAAAGGTGTATGTGGCCGGATCCCATTTTACAGGTCTCTTAAGCTCATGTGCAATATTTCCGAGACAACAGGTGATCGATGTACTGCAACCTGCTTCAATCGAGGCTATCGGTTTCTTTCGTGATCTTACGCAATCGACGAAGTTCTGCATATGAGGTGAGCTGATCTCGAACTGAAGTCCTGCCTGTGTGGGAGCAGGCCGGCCCTGAGAAGCCTGAGTTGTGGCCTGACGTCCCTGCGCGGCTGGTCTCTGTGCCTGCTGCTGGGCAGGAGGACGCTCACCTCTTGGCTGTGGACGGTTTCCGGCTATCTCCGCCGGGATAAGAGAAGGATCCGAACAGCCTATATAGCCGCGTGCCACCTCAATCCAGCCTTTTGTCCCGATGAACTTAATGCCCTGTGCCCCGGGGTTATCCTCAAGATATGGCTGTTCCGTCATAACAACACCGGACAGGAATTTAAAGGTCATGTATGGCTGTCCCTTATACCCTTGCGGTATGATTTCGTATGGTGCCGACCCGTCCATTCCGATGGCTGCTTGTGCTATATCGAACATATGGGCGCCCCAGTCGGCGGTGTAGCCATTACCCATTTCAAGGTACCAGCGCCAGGCTCCCCAGAGTGCTTCATTCTGCACCGGATTGAGTGAGATAGGAGGTGCAAGGTCGGGATGATAGGTGATCTTATCGTCATTGAGCGGGCCCAGCCACAGATTCCAGTTCAGGTTGCCCGGTACGGGTGTTGCCGGGAGATCGTAAGGTTTAGGAGGATCGCCGACCTTTGCATAGATCTTCTCAATATGTCCTATCGCACCTGCCTGAACCAGTTCGATGGCTTTCTGGAACTCCCTGCTTGAACGCTGCTGGCTACCTACCTGTACCACTCGTTTATTATCATTGGCGACCCTGGTCATGACCAGAGCTTCCCTGATAGTATAGGAGAGCGGTTTCTGGACATAGACATCCTTGCCGGCCTGGCAGGCGTGAATTGTCATCAGTGCATGCCAGTGATCGGGTGTGACGATCTCAACAACATCGATATCCTTGCGCTCAAGCAATTTCTCATATTGCTCATAGGTATCGCAACGGGGAGCAAGTCCTTTCGATTTTTGCCACTCCTCGATGGTCCTTTTGTACCGTTCCTGTTTTACTGTGTCAACATCGCAGCATGCAACGATCTGAAGCCCGGGTGCTCCGGCAAATCCCCTGAAATCCGACAGCGACTGGCGTCCCAGTCCGATCGTACCCATCAGAACCCTGTCGCTCGGAGGCATCCTGATACCGTCAATCACATAGCTTGGAAGGATCGTCAGCCCTGTCAGTCCGATGGCAGATAATCCCAGAAAATCGCGACGATTAAGTCCTTTTATTGTTTCCTTTTTCATAGTTTTATTGATAATTTAAATGATTTTGTCCCGCTTAAAAATAGAAATTATTGCTTACAAACAAACTTCTGCAGGAGATATTTATGGGGTTTTGATGTCCCGTATGTTGAGCTGAAGGTTCCTGTTGCCCCTGAATTCATTCATTTCCACCGAATAACAGATATCAAAAGGGTTGCCTCCCCTTATGTATTCGAAATAGTTTGCCTGGCCGAAAGCTATTGCGGGATAGGTTTTAGTCCCCGGGGATTCCTGGCAAAGATCCAGCTTAAGATGTTCTCCGCTTGAACCCACCATTCG
>DIKJ01000098.1:12850-14539 GCA_002424525.1 Bacteroidales bacterium UBA5621
CCGTAAGGCTGGAAACGGTTGAGGAGCCTGAAGAACTCCTCACCAATTTCGGAGAAGGAAAGCTCAGCATCGATGGATATCCGCGGTACCATCTGATCCTCAGAAATTGTGCTGTTCACATACTGCTCAAACCGCTCCATAAAGGGTTTTATGTTCTCCTTCTTCAGAGTGAGTCCTGCTGCAAACATATGACCGCCGAAGCTTTCAAGCAGGTCACTGCAGGCTTCTATGGCCTGGTAGAGGTCATATCCCTGCACTGAACGGGCCGAGCCTGTTGCAAATCCGTTCGATTCGGTAAGGATAACCGTCGGTCTGTAATATGTCTCTATAAGCCTGGAGGCTACTATCCCGATAACTCCCTTTTTCCATGAGGGATTATAAAGGACCGTCGTTCTGGCATTCGTCGACCGGTGGTCATCAGAGATCATCCTCATGGCTTCGGTTGTAATAGTACGGTCGACTGTTCTTCTTTCAATATTGAAATTATTTATCTCCCTGCTTATTCCAAAAGCAATTTTCGGATCATCAGAGATAAGCAGGTCGACTGCCCTTCTTCCTGCTTCCATCCTCCCGGCAGCATTTATCCTTGGGCCAAGCTTAAAGACTACATCCTCTATCGTTAATGCCCTGGTAACCTCAGCTTCCCTGATTATCTCCCTCAGTCCCATACGCGGGGATTCATTCAGCTGTTTAAGCCCGTAATAAGCCAGGACCCTGTTCTCTCCGGTTATCGGAACTATATCAGATGCGATGCTTACGGCAACGAGATCGAGGTAATTGGTTATTTCACTGAAGGGAATGCCATGGATCCTTGAGAATGCATGAATAAGCTTGAATCCCACTCCGCAACCCGAAAGCTCCTTGTATGGATAACTGCAAGCGGGCTGTTTCGGATCGAGCACTGCCAGGGCGTTCGGGATCTCATCGCCGGGATAATGGTGGTCACAGATAATCACATCCATTCCCCTGGATGATGCATTTTTGACTTTATCAACCGCCTTAATGCCACAGTCGAGGGTAATTATCACCTTGCAGTTATTCTGTTTAGCAAAGTCGAGCCCCGCATAAGAGACTCCATAACCCTCCTTGTAGCGGTCGGGGATATAATAGATGACATTTGAGCCCTGGCTCCTGAGAAATGAATAGACAAGGGCAACGGCTGTGGTGCCATCTACATCATAATCGCCATAAACAAGGATCTTTTCATTCCTCTTGACTGCTGTCGAGATCCTGTCAACGGCAATATTCATATCCTTCATCAGGAACGGATCGTGAAGATAATCGAGAAGGGGATTGAAAAAGGCGTCGGCTTCCTCAGCCGTGGTAATGTTCCTCTGCACCATCAGCAGGGCCAATGATTCTGAAACGCCAAGAGAGGCCGCAAGCTGTTTTACAACAGCGGTGTCAGGCTTCTCCTTCAAAATCCACTTCTTTTCCATCCTGTTATTTGTTTAACCATCCAAGACCAAAGAGATCCCGGAGGTTGTTTCTGAGAATGTTCTTTGCCTTTTCAATATCCTGTTTCCCGCCAAGCTCTTTTTCAAGCGAAGTCACGCCCTTGTCAGTAAAACCGCAAGGATTGATATGATCAAAATATGAAAGATCGGTGTTCACATTGAACGCAAATCCATGCATGGTAATGAACCTGCTTGCCTTCACTCCAATCGCACAAATTTTCCTGGCTTTTCC
>DIKJ01000098.1:14628-16199 GCA_002424525.1 Bacteroidales bacterium UBA5621
TCCTATCCCAAGCGCCTCCAGGTCAAAGATCGGATATCCGACTATCTGCCCCGGCCCGTGGTAAGTGATGTCACCTCCCCTGTCGGTCCTGTAGAAAGAGGCATCTTTTGCCCTGAGCTGAATATAATCAAGCAGAAGATTCGCTTCCGAACCACTTTTGCCAAGGGTATAAACATGTGGGTGCTCAACGAAAATCAATGTGCCGGGTATTCTGTTTCTGCAGTCTGCAACAGAGATCTCTCCCTTTTTTTTGCTTTCAAGCAGTTGATCGAATAACTGTTCCTGATAATCCCATGCTTTTTTGTAATCCGTTAACCCAATATCCTTATATTCAACACAGTAGCTCAAACCAATTATAGCGTTAGAAAGGCTTAAAGATAATCAATTTATCGGTTTGCCACATGTTTTTCTGCATGAAAAGAGGAACGCACCAGGGGAGCGCTCTCAACAAATTCAAAACCAGCTGAAAGCGCCAGAATCCTGTATTCTTCAAACTTATCGGGAGTGATATAATCAACGGGCTCCATATAGCCGGCCCCTGGCCTGAGATATTGACCGATGGTAAGGATTCTGCACCCGGTTGCCCGGATATCGTTTATGGTTTCTGCCACTTCATTTCCCGTCTCCCCCAGGCCAAGCATAAAGCCTGATTTTGAAGCTATGCCGTTCTGTGCAACATATCTTATAACGCCGAGGCTTCTCTCATATTTTGCTTTTGTTCTGATGAGGGGAGTCAGGCGCCGTACTGTTTCAACGTTATGTGAGATTATTTCGGGACGGGTATCGATCACTTTCTGAATATTGTCAGGTTTACCGTCGAAATCAGGGATCAGTGCTTCTATAGTCACTTCCGGATTTATCTCCCTTACCGATCTTATTGTTTCGGCCCAGATGCCTGCTCCCCCGTCAGGCAGGTCATCCCTGTCGACCGATGTAATCACGGTATGCCTGAGATGCATCGCTCTCACTGACAATGCAATCCTTCCGGGCTCTCCGTAATCGGGCGGCAAAGGCTTCCCAGTTCTTGTTGCACAGAACCTGCAGGCTCTGGTACATATATCCCCCAGGATCATGAAAGTGGCGGTGGCGGCATTCCAGCATTCGCCTATATTGGGGCAGTTGCCGCTTGTACAGATCGTATGAAGGCCGTTCTCTTCTATGATCCTTTTAACCCTGGCATAGTTCTCTCCGCTTGCCCTCTGCATCTTAAGCCAGGGAGGTAATCGTCTGCCGGGTTTCATATGATTTTCAGTCTATTAAAGTTATCAGGGCAACGCATATATCACGAGGTCATACTGACCGTATAGCCTGCTCACATTTGGTGAAGCAGGCGGATTACTGTTATTGCTTCCGAACCAGCCCTCTCCCTCCCAGGCGGCAGGATCGAGCGGATCCATATTATCCGGATTATCACGGTCGTACCCCCCGCGGAGATAATAACTTCCAGCCGGGATATTCTCAGTCTGGATATCAAATTCAAAACCGTCTATCGGACCATCACTAGTCGCGATAAGTTGTACGATAAACCCGTTCGAAAGATCCTGATCGTCATCCATGTAAACATAGAAATC
>DIKJ01000098.1:16342-18503 GCA_002424525.1 Bacteroidales bacterium UBA5621
GGGAGAGCCACCCTTATGTGTTTACAACTCTCCTTACTGTTAAAAACATATACTTTCATACAACGAACCGATGTCAAAAAGAATTATATTTGATTACGGAAAAAATCATTCTGACAAAACCAAAAACATATCATATGGCTGTAAATGAGATAAAGATCAATAAAAATTATCAGACTGTTATAGGTGATTTTCCCAGGGTGGGAATACGTCCGGCGATCGATGGCCGCATGAATGGGGTTCGTGAATCACTTGAAGAGCAGACCATGAACATGGCACAATCGGCGGCGACGCTCATAAGTAACAATCTTAGATATCCCAGCGGGAAACCTGTGGAATGCGTTATAGCTGATACCACCATCGGAGGCGTTGCAGAGGCCGCGATGTGTGCGGAGAAATTCAGGAAGAACGGCGTCGGTGTGAGCCTGACCGTAACACCCTGCTGGTGCTATGGAAGTGAGACCGTCGATATGGACCCTTTAGTCCCGAAGGCGATCTGGGGATTTAACGGCACTGAAAGGCCCGGTGCGGTTTATCTGGCAGCGGCCCTCGCCGGCCATACCATGAAGGGCCTGCCAGCTTTCGGCATTTACGGCCGCGACGTTCAGGATGCCGGAGACACCGGGATTCCGGATGACGTCAGCGAAAAAATACTCCGTTTCGTAAAGGCGGGTCTGGCGGCATCCTTCATAAAAGGAAAATCATATCTCTCCATGGGCTCAGTTTCGATGGGTATTGCCGGTTCCATCGTCAGGGAAGATTTCTTCCAGGAGTATCTCGGCATGCGGAACGAATATGCCGACATGAGTGAATTTACACGGCGGCTGAATGAAGATATCTACGACAAAGCTGAGTATAAAAAGGCGATTGATTGGACCAGGAAGTATTGCAGGGAGGGGAAAGACCTTAATGAAAAGCCTGCATCAAGGGCCCGGAAAGACAAGGAGTGGGAGATTGTGGTAAAAATGACTCTTATTGCCCGCGATATGATGGTAGGTAACCCGGAGTTGAAAAAAGCAGGGTTTGGCGAGGAGGCTCTCGGCCATAATGCCATCCTTGCCGGGTTCCAGGGTCAGCGGCAATGGACCGATCATATGCCCAACGGCGATTTTCTCGAGGCAATCCTCTGTTCTTCCTTCGACTGGAACGGCATAAGGCCCCCATACCTGGTGGCGACTGAGAACGATGCGATGAACGGGGTACCGATGCTCCTGGGTTACCTGCTCACCAACAGTGCCCAGATGTTCTCCGACATACGTACATACTGGAGCCCGGAAGCAATTAAGCGGGTAACCGGCGAAAAGCTTACAGGGCATGCCGAAGGAGGAATCATTCATCTTATAAACTCAGGAGCCTCAGCACTCGATTTTTCCGGAAGGCAAACGAGAAAAACCGAATCGGTCATCAAACCCTTCTGGGATATTACGGGCAGGGATGCTGCCGAATGCCTGAAAGCCACCCAATGGCCCCCTGCCAGCAGAGGCTACTTCAGGGGCGGTGGGTTCTCCTCGCAGTTCGACACAATAGGAGTAATGCCTGTAACAATCTCAAGGATCAACCTGGCCAAAGGACTGGGACCGGTCTTGCAACTGGCTGAGGGCTGGACCGTAGAACTTCCCCCGAAAGTGAATAAGATTCTTACAGACCGCACGGATCCCACCTGGCCGACTACCTGGTTCGCACCAAGACTTACCGGCAGGGGCGCCTTTAAGGATGTCTATTCGGTTATGGCCAACTGGGGCGCCAACCATTCTGCATCAAGCTACGGACATATCGGACCCGATCTTGTCACGCTCGCATCAATCCTGCGCATCCCTGTCTGCATGCATAATGTAAGCGAGGAAAAGATCTTCCGTCCGAGTGCATGGAACGCTTTCGGAATGGACCCTGAAGGTGCCGACTACAGGGCATGCCTTACATACGGACCACTATACAGATAAAAAACCATCGACATGGAAAACAATAATGAAAAAAGAATAATTGAGATCGACCAGAATACAATAAAAGATCTGAATGCCACACGAAAATGGACAATGTTCCTTGCTATCCTGGGATTCATTCTGGTCGGATTCATGCTGATTGCCGGTCTTGCCGCCAGCGCGTTCCTCTCCGTCTTCAAAACGGAGGAAGTGAATCTGGGAATACCGGAATCACTTGTGATACT
>DIKJ01000015.1:0-2265 GCA_002424525.1 Bacteroidales bacterium UBA5621
AGGTGGAGGTAGCTGATACCTGCTCCGTATCGCGCCAGGTTGCCGGCATTTGTAAATTTGTATTCCCTGGCGATATCCAGAAATCCAAGGTAGTTTCCGTCTCCATACAGTGCAAGTCTCACTGAATCCATTTCAAGGTACCTCTCAGCCTGATACATCTGCGACTGCGCCTCCTCATTCCTGTTACTGACAAAGATCCTTGCAAGCCAGAACAATCCGACGAGGCCTACTACAACTGCCAGCACGGTCAGCAAAGTCTTGTAGTTCTCCTCGAGGTATTGTTCTGTCCTTGTCAGAGTTTGTTCAACATTCTGTATTGTCTGCGGACTTTCGCCCTTTTTCTTCTTTGCCATAACAGTTTATACTTTTAGCCCAAAAAAATAACTTCGCAAAAGTAATCTATTTCAGATAATTTTAAAACAATTCTCATATTAGTATCTTTGTTTTGTGATTTCATGTTTCAAATCAGCATTTCCATTACGGGCAAACCAGCTGTGCCAAGGTGCCGTTGCGCCGTTATGCCGTTACACTCTTAACCTCCTGATCTCATTATGCACCTCAAAAAGCTGTCGCTGACCAATTTTAAGAACTACGATCAGGCCGAGCTGGAGTTTTCTCCCGTGATCAATTGTTTTGTAGGCAATAATGGTGTCGGAAAAACAAATATTCTTGATGCGATTCATTACCTGTCACTTTCTAAAAGCTTCTTCAACAATTGTGATACTGTCAATATTAAGCATAATGAAGATTTTTTCCTTGTCCAGGGATTGTTCGTAAGAGATGATGAAGAGAGCAATATTCTCTGTTCATTCGGAAAGCAAAGGCAGAAGGTGCTCAGGAGAAACGGCAAGGAGTACCTGAGGCTCTCAGAGCATGTTGGAAGGTTTCCTGTTGTAATGATCTCTCCTGCTGATAGTTCTCTCATACTGGAAGGAAGCGAGGAGAGAAGGAAATTTCTTAATAAGATAATCAGTCAGTATAATCCCGGGTATCTTGATTCCGTTCTCAGGTATAATAAGGCTCTCCAGCAGAGGAACCGGCTCCTGAAAAATTTCACCATGTCCGGAAGTTTTGATATTGAAATGCTCTCAGTCTGGGATGACCAGCTTATAAAATATGGTTCCGTCGTACATAGGGAGAGAGATTCTCTTGTTAATGAGATGGTTGATGTTTTTCAGGAATACTATTCCTTTATCTCCGATCAGGCGGAAACTGTCAGACTCATCTATCAATCCCAGCTTCTGAAGGAGGAGTTTGGCAATTTACTGACTGAAGCCCTGAAACGGGACCGGTTACTTGAATATACAACCGTTGGTGTTCATAAGGATGACCTGCTGCTCGAGATGAATGGTTTCCCCGTGAAGCTTCTGGGCTCTCAGGGCCAGCAGAAATCTTACCTCGTGGCATTGAAACTGGCCAAGTTCGACTATATTAAAAGGAAGGCCGGATTTTCGCCGATACTTTTGCTCGATGATATTTTTGACAAATTTGATGCGATAAGGGTGGAACAGATCATAAGGCTTGTCGGCAACCACCGGTTCGGCCAGATATTCATTACCGATACCCATCAGAGCAGGTTGCAGGATATTCTTAAAAACCTTGATGTGGATTTTAAACTTTTCAGAATCAGCAACGGAGGTGTTGATGAGATTATTCAGAACGGAGGGAACGGAGGATGAGAAGAAGCAAGACTATTTCGCTGGCTGAAGCCATGAAAGATTACATTAAGGAGATGAACCTTGAAGGCAAGCTCAGGGAGATCAATCTGATTTCCTCGTGGGAGGAGATGGTTGGAAAAGCTATCTCATCCAGAACAAGAAAAGTCTATATAAGGGAAGGTATCCTTTACGTTCATCTTAGTTCCTCGGTTGTAAGGAATGAGTTGCTGATGCTGAGGGAAGTCCTGAAGGAGAAGCTCAACGAGAAAGCCGGCAGTGAGGTGATAAAGGATATCGTTCTCAGATAGGGAGCCAGCAGTACAATTTATCCTTCGATGAGATAGGTCCCTGCGGAAATCTGAATTCTTTTATGGAGGCTCTTGCGTGATGAGAATGCAAAGCTGTTCCCGTTGGACTCCAGCCTCACACCGCCGGGTCTTATTTCAATAGAGACGGTTGCGGTATTATCCCTTTGAAGGATATAGTTAGCAAGCAGGAATGCCTTTTCGATCCCGTCACCCCTTCTGAAATTCCAGACTTCGTCCGGCTGGGCGAGCCTGTTGTCATCATAAATTGATTCATCAGGCAATCCTGCCAGGGTTTCATA
>DIKJ01000015.1:2378-5912 GCA_002424525.1 Bacteroidales bacterium UBA5621
GTGCCGGTCAGAGCTTTAATGGCCCCGATAATTTCTTCGCGGGTATTGTCGACTGAAATTGAAGGTGCAATGTAGTCTCTGAATACTTTGTTCCTGCCGGGGATAACGGGAGAGATTGAGATAAAACCGGCCAGATCATTGAACATTTCATGGATCAGAAGGGCCGTAACACCCTGGGTGCATCTGACAATCTCATTTTCTATATAATTCAGATCTTTGCCTTTGTTCTCATTTATAATCCGCTCAACAACATTGATAATGATCTTGCCCGGAACCGGACTCAGCTGAAACTCATCCTCATCGATCTCCCGTAAAAGGAGGGCCCGTTTTTCGGACGATACATTGTATTTGCTGGAATGTTCATATTCGAACATTTTCTCCAGCGCTATATACTTGTTTGTACCAGAGCATTCACAGCAATACTGGAAAAGGGTTTTGTATTTTGATTTGAAGCGGAGAAAGTTAATGAATATGACATCGGTAAGTTCTGTGGTGAGGAATTCTCCGAGTTTTTGAGTGAAGTGGTCGTACATATCCCGGTTGATGGTGGCTTCATCATATATTAAATGTATATATCCGGAGATATGGGAGACGATGGTTACCCTTTCATTCTCCATGGCTCTTCTTGCCCTGGTGGACATCGATGTGCCGTTATACCACATATTCTTTGTAACTATTCTCCGGTTATTGGTGATCAGACCCTCCTTTTCCGTGATGAAGTTCTGGGAATGAAGCGGAGTGGCAACCAGGAATATTTTCTCAAGCGGTATCCTGCCAATGACAAACATTGCGGCGGCATATAGTGCTGAAAGTGAGACACATTCCCCTGCTCCTGTGGAAAAATTCTCTTTATGCCTGAATGCCGTCATAGCTTCAATGGTCTCCGTCTTCCAGTATGGGATGGTTTCCGAATCAAATTTATCGAGGCCGAAATGCTTTCTGATATCGATGTCGAAATAATATTTGTCACCCTCATAACCGAACAGTGCATTTGACTGCTTAAGCAGGCTGATGTCGAAAAAATCTGCGAACCGCTCCAGTTCCCTCTCTTTGGAAGTGAGTCCCCAGGTCGAAAGGTCGAGATTGAATATATAATTCTGTATTATATACTGCTTTATCCTGTTGACTTTGTAGGTGAAATTCTTTTTCTCAATATCATGGAACCATGGGTCATTACGCCACTCCCAGATGATTGGAGACATTATGTTTGCGAGTATTAGCGGGTAGAATAGTTCAGGAAATATAAAGATCTCCATATCGGAGAGGGTGAAGGCAGACGAATACTTTTCTACTGTTTTTTTGTCTGAAAAGTCTGGCATATGGATAATAAAGATTCGTTTTGCAAAATTCCTGCAAATCTAATAACACAAATTCAATTGAAGGGTATTTATGACAAAAACCTTTCTATTCCTGAAAAAAAGAAGTCAGCTTCGCGACGTGCGTTCTCATCAGAATCGGATCCGTGCACGGCATTCATCTGAACCGACACTGCAAAGGTCCTGCGGATTGTACCGGGTTCAGCCTTTGAGGGATCTGTCGCGCCTATCAGCCTCCTGAAAGTTTCTACGGCATCTTCGTGTTTCAATATCATTACAATGACAGGACCGGAGGTCATAAACTCAATAAGCCCCTCATAAAAAGGCTTCCCTTTGTGAACAGCATAGAAGGCTTCGGCATGCTGAACCGACAGCTTAACCATCTTCATGGCAATGATCTCGAATCCTCCCTCATTTATCATTGCCAGAATTGGTCCCGTTTTTCCGGTTCTTACAGCATTCGGCTTAACAATCGAAACAGTGAAATTTTCCGGCATAAATCAATGGTTTGATATTTAACAATACTTCAGGCCTGTAAGGAATATTTTCTATCTTTGTCCCCTCCTACAAACATCAGATAAGGTGGCAGATCTATCCAAATATACAAAACAATTATCGAAACTTTTCTCAACATCGGGAAATATATTGGTGATTTGTCACGTAAACCCTGATGGAGATGCCATTGGCTCTCAATTAGCTTTATATCACTATCTTACATCAGCAGGAAGAAACACGGCAATGCTGTCGCCCAATAATCTGCAGGAATTTCTTAATTGGATGGATGGCGCCGGGCATATTAACATTTTCATCAGGGACCGAAAAAAGTGCAGGCAGTTAATAAAGGATGCCAGCCTTATAATTATGGTGGATTTTAATCAGGCCGGAAGGCTGGGTGAAGCTGAGCAGGCTGTAAGGAGCTCTTCTGCATTTAAAGTAATTATAGATCACCATCTTGATCCTCAGGACTTTGCTGATCTTGTGATCACCGTTCCCTCCAAATGCTCAACTACTGAACTTATAAATGAATTGATATTTAATATAAACGGAGTACAGTATCTCAGCAGACCTTATGCAGAGGCGGTTTATACCGGTATAATAACCGATACCGGTAATTTTGAACACGGAGCCTTTACAGGAGATACTCTCCGTACATGTGCAGCGTTAATTGACTACGGTATCGACAGAGACAGAATATTTGATACCATTTACAACAATTTCTCAGAAGAGAGGATGAGATTCATGGGATTTGCCCTGAACAAAAGAATGGTTGTTCTTAAGGAGTATGAGTGTGCCTATATTTTTCTTACAAGGCAGGATCAGACCGATTACAGTCACGTAAAAGGTGACACTGAAGGGTTTGTCAATCTCCCTCTCTCGATAAAAGGCATTAATTTCTCCACGCTTTTTATAGAGAAGGAGGATCATATTAAACTCTCTTTCAGGTCTAAAGGGCAATTCCCCGTTAACGAATTTGCCGCTGAATATTTTGCAGGCGGCGGTCATCTGAACGCATCCGGCGGAGATTATTACAGTTCACTCGATGATACTGTCAGATACTTTCTGGATGTTCTGAAAGAAAACTACTGGCGGCTTAAAGAAAAAAGCATCTCGTGATGAATACCGGAGCCTCTATATGCCTTTTCATTCTGCTTACACTTGCCTCATGCAGCAACCGGAAGGAGGCAGGCGAAATGAATATCAGGCCGGGGAAGGGTGAGATGGCTGAGCTTAACAGATATCTTGTGCAAAAAGACAGGGAAAGGATTGAGAATTATATTGAGCGAAAAAACCTGAAGATGGAGGAAACTTCCACAGGACTATGGTATTATATCAGAAGGGCAGGGGAGGGCGATCTGTTTGGTGATAATGACAGGGTGGTCTTTGATTATGAGTGTACACTTCTTGACGGGACATTTTGTTACTCTTCAAAGGAATCCGGACCCAGAGATATAACCCTGGGAAGAGCCGAACTGGAGGCGGGCCTTAATGAAGGGCTGAGGATGCTGAGGCCAGGTGCCGGGGCACTCTTTATTCTGCCCCCCTATCTGGCATTTGGTCTGCCGGGCGACGGTAAAAAGATCCCGCCAAGATCAGTCATTGTATATGAGGTTTCTGTTTTGCCCCGCAAATGAATTTTAGGAACGATTTTTGATAAGCTGAAATAAACTATATCTGATGAAACCCACATGTATTGCAAACACAAACACGTATGTATATA
>DIKJ01000214.1:0-1418 GCA_002424525.1 Bacteroidales bacterium UBA5621
AAAACATCGTAATCCTGGTTTTTGCAATCATCCTTTTTAGGTACCGGAAAGAAATCAGTATGAAATACAGCGCCATTACCGAGTGGCTGATAATATCCGGCATGGGAGTGATCATGATTGGTTTCTCATGGTTCAATCTTCGTTACCTGCCTGCAGTAGATTTCCTTCCATATACCACCGGCACATATATCCCGGGCAAAATGGTTGTACCTGACGGGAAACCCGTTGACAGATATGAAACGACATTCATTTACGAAAAGGATGGGGTAAGAAAGGAATTCACTCTCGACAATTACCCTGCTGATGATACTTCCTGGGTATTTGTTGATCAGAAATCAGTTCTGGTTCAAAAGGGCTACCAACCTCCCATCCACGGTCTCAGCATTCATTCAGTATATAATGATGACCTTACTGAACTGATATTGTTTGATGAAATGTATTCACTGCTGATGATCTCCCCCAAACTGGAGAAGGCTGGTGTCGAAAAATTGCGGAAAGGGTTTGAACTTGGTTATCATTGTATGGTGAACGGCATTCCTTTCTATATCCTTTCAGCATCGGGCTCCAACTACCTGAAGGCATTTGATAATGGTTTATTATTCTGTTCGGTTGATGAAACAACACTTAAAACCATGGTCAGGTCAAATCCTGGTTACATTCTGCTGAGGAACGGGACCATTGTAGGCAAATGGACGTGGAGAACCGTACCTGATAATAACTGGTTCACAGGGGATATGGATAGTAAACAGCTGGAGGTGATGAACAACAGAATCGGGGTATTTACCGTTATTATTCTTATACTTACACTTGCACTTGGAATTATGTTATTGCACATCCTGCTGAACAAAAAATCAGATATTAAATAACACACCAAATAAATTAATCTTTATGAGAAAAAATATTGTTGCCGGCAACTGGAAGATGAACATGGGCCTGGATGAGGGCCTGAAATTTGCAGGGGAAATTAACACCTGGTTCAGAAAGAAACCCGCCGGGGGAACCGAGGTGATCTTATGCACTCCATTTATTCACCTTGCCGGATTATCTGAGATTTTAAAGGAGGGTCCTGTTTTACACGGGGCTCAAAACTGTGCGGCAGAACTGTCAGGTGCCTTTACGGGAGAAGTATCCGCCCCTATGATCAAAAGCACCGGAGCACCGTATGTAATTATCGGTCACTCGGAAAGAAGGACCTATTACCGCGAGGATGACCAGATGCTGAACAAAAAAACGATACTTGCTGTCAGCTCTGGTCTCAGGGTTATTTTCTGCTGTGGCGAAGTGCTGGAGGAGAGGGAGGCCGGCAGGCATTTTGAAGTTGTACGGCGACAGATGGAAGAAGGGTTGTTCACGCTTCCTGAAGAAGATTTCAGTAAGGTTGTGATCGCATATGAACCGGTCTGGGCAATCGGAACCGG
>DIKJ01000214.1:1455-13512 GCA_002424525.1 Bacteroidales bacterium UBA5621
ATACGCACAAAATACGGGAATGAATCTGCTGAAAACACTTCCATACTTTATGGTGGCAGCTGCAAACCGTCCAATGCTTCAGAAATATTTTCAAAGCCTGATGTTGACGGCGGGCTGATAGGTGGTGCGTCCCTTAAACTGGAAGATTTCTGCGCCATAGTTGAAGCTATATAATCAGAACATGAGAGGAAAGCTCACCATTGTTTGCGTGCTACTCCTGTTCATTGCTCCCCTCAGGTTATCACCCCAGGCAAAACCTGCATTTTCCGGTGAACCCGGAAAATACAGGGAGGAACTGCTTGCCTACATGGGATTAACCCTGAATGTAGAGCAGACAGTAAATGTAAATGCGTTCATTACAAAATGGGACAGTGCAGCTTACTCAAAGGTTACAATGTTTCAGATACTTGATCTGTCAACCCAGATGACCGCAAGACAGATGAGAGCAATCCCCCATTTCAACGAATTTCTGAAAACGCTTAACGAATTTGTAGACTACAAACGCGACGGAGATTTCCTTACATACTGGCTTACAGGACTCAGCGAGATGCTGTTCAATCCCAGGCTCACAAACGAGAATCTTGCCACATACTTCAGAAATACGAGCCTGCTTATAAGGGAGAATGTGCTCTTTAATTCAGGAAGCGTAAAATGGAAGGTCAAAACCAGTGACATCAAATTTGTACATGACACAATCTTTAAAATAGTTATTTCCAATGGCACCCTCACCTGCTATTCACAGAGGGACAGCACAGAAATCTACAACGTCTCAGGATCATATATTCCTGATATCCAACAATTTCATGGAAAATACGGGATAGTTACATGGGAAAAGGCAGGATACCTCCGCGAGAATGTTTTTGCTGAGCTGAATAATTACAGGATAAATGCTGCAAGAAGCGGTTTCACTAGCGACTCCGCGAAGCTTACGCATAAGACATACTTTAAAGAACCGGTGTACGGTACACTGAGCGATCAGGCCGTGAGCATTGCGGCAAAAGAGAGGGCAACATTTCCGAGATTTGAGACTTATGTAAAAGAGTTCCGGATCGACAATATTTATGAAGGAGTGGATTATGAGGGAGGACTGGTGTTCGAAGGAGCCAGTGTCAAAGGCAACGGAGAGCTGCTCAATCCTGCAAGGATCAGCCTCAGCAGGAATGATACCCTCTATATGAAGCTGGCATCAAACGAGTTCACATTCACGATTAACACCCTTACCAGCCCTGAAGCCGAGTCAGCACTCTATCTGGGAGGCGACTCTATCTACCATTCCAACCTTGGATTCTCATATAATGTCCCCGACAGGCAGGTTAGACTCCTGCGGACGAACAATCCCATTTCAAAAAGCCCCTATTTCAATTCGTACCACAGCCTCGACATGTACTTTGAAAGCCTCCTGTGGGATATGAAAAGTTCCAAAGTCATTCTATCAAGGGCCAGGGGAGCCTCTATGGGACAGGCACGGTTTGAATCGGTGTCGTCGTTCAACGCAAAATACTTCCTCCAGCTAATGGGACTTGACGAATACCATCCCCTTAACCGTCTGAAACAGTTCAGTGAATGGTATTACTCCGAGACCTTCCCCATTGCTGAATTTGCCAAGTGGTTGAATAAGCCTGAGGAAGCCGTTACCGGGATGTGTATCGACCTCGCCAACAGAGGTTTTATCTTTTACGACCGGGCAAACAGGGAAGTGACAATCAAGAACAAAGTGAATGATTTCATCGATTTCTTTGTCGGCAGGAAAGACTATGATGTTCTTTCGGTTATAAGCGAGACGAAGGCCCCTGTCGATAACGCGATCCTCGATCTTAACGATTTCAGACTCAAGGTCAACGGTGTGAGGGGTGTCTTTCTCAGCGATTCACAGAATGTCATGATTTATCCTTATCAGCAAAGACTTTCTATCGGAAAGAACCGCAGCCTGGAATTCGACGGTATAGTTGAAGCAGGTCTTTTTACGATATACGGACACGATTTCGTATTTAATTATGATACCTTCAAAATTACACTTAACAACATTGACTCAATCAAAGTCGCGGTGGAAACTGACAGGAGGAATGCTTACGGCAATCCGATTTTCGAGCGTGTGGATAATATGTTACAGCTGGCAAAGGCAGAGCTCTATATCGACGATCCCCTGAATAAATCCGGGCTTAAAAGCCTGGACCAATATCCCATAATAAATGCTGTTTCAGAATCATATATTTTCTTTGACAGGATACCGGGACTTGAAGGCATTTACGGGAGGGATGATTTTTATTTCAGGGTCGATCCGTTCACTTACGAAAACATCGACCATTACAAGCTTGAAGACATGAACCTTTCCGGGGTATTCCACGGAGGCAACATCTTTAAGCCTGTACGGCAGTATCTGGTAATACAGGAGAACAAAAGCCTGGGATTCAACATGACCATTCCGGAAGAGGGCATCGATATCTATGGTGAGAAGGGCCGGCTATATGATTTTTTAAGTATGAGCAATCATGGGCTCACTGGTCACGGCACGCTTAAACATCTTTCATCAACCACAATTTCAGATGAATACCGCTTCTACCCCGATTCAATGACGACCCAGGCAAAGGTATTCAATATTCATAATGACGGATCAGGCCTCTTTCCCGACCTGGCCAGTCAGGATGTAAAAATCAGGTGGATGCCTGAGAAAGATGAATGGCTTGCAATAAATGCCAGAGGCAAATCTTTCAGCATGTTTGAGAACGGTACCAGCCTCGACGGCAGTTTAACCCTCACCCCGGCCGTCGTTAACGGATCAGGCATAATAAACATGCCTGATTCAAGAATCAGTTCTGATCTCTTCAGGTTTACTTCAGCCACCATACATGCTGATACCGCGGATTATAATCTAAAATCCGCCTCTACGAGCGGAGATGCGTTTATTGCCGAGAATGCTTCCACCGATATAAATTTCAACCAGAACATCGCCAGTTTCCGCCTCAATACAGGATCGTCCGTGGTGAAATTTCCTGAGATTCAATATATCTGTACAATGACCGATTTTGTATACAATATGAGTACAGGAATCCTCGATATGGAGCAAAAAGGCAAGAGTTCCGGAGAACTTTTGACTCCCGTTCAGCTTCTGAGGGTGAGCCTGTCTAACCTCGAAAAGCCGACTTTCTTTTCAACCAATGCGATCCGGGATACCATAACCTTTTTGTCGGGAAAGGCACGCTATTACGTTAAGGAGGAGTATATCGAAGCAGAAAAAATTAATTACCTGAAAATTGCCGATGCGCTCATTCAGCCTGGCAAAGGGAAGATGATCATTGACAGGAGAGCAAGGATAAGAGAGCTCCAGGATGCCATGCTTGCTGTCAATAACCGTCATATTCTTCACTCTGGCAAGATTAATATCGAATCTACCAGAAGATATTCAGGCAGTGCACTTTACGACTACCTGGGAGAGAACAGGGAGATCCAGCGGATCAGCTTCCCTGAGCTGAATGTGGATACACTGACGACAACTGCCAGGGGTAATATTCCGGTAAGCCAGAATTTCATGCTCAGCCCGGCCTTTACATTTTCCGGGGATGTCTTTCTTTCAGCCAGGGCTAATCTGCTCACGTTCACCGGTGCGGCCGGCATCCTGCATGATTGCAGCCGGTTAACCAGCCATTCGGTAAAATTCAGATCGGACATCGATCCGATGAATGTCATGATACCGGTAAGTGAAAAGCCCAGGGACATAAATGATAATCTCGTCTATTCAGGTTCATTCATCAATACAGATTCAGCTCATATTTACCCGGCTTTTCTCTCTCACCAGAAAGCATGGAGTGATGTCGGCCTGATAAACTCCAATGGCTTTCTCTGGTACGACAAATCGAAAAACCGCTATGTGATAGCCTCCCGTGAAAAAATTGCAGACCCGGCTATACACGGTTCCCTGGTTGCATTCGATAAAAATTTCTGTGTCGTTTCGGGTGAAGGCACTCTCTCTTTCGGTGCCAATTTTGATCTCATGAAAATGAACACAGCAGGGAGAGTGATCCAGACCCTTGATTCAGGAAAAGTCAACATAGACGCTATTCTGGCTCTCGATTTTCACTTCTCCCCCGAAGCGCTTGCTGTAATGAGTGAACAGATACGGATGACACCATCGCTCAGGACTGTTAACCTGAACACTGATCTGATCGATAAGGGAATGAAGGACCTAATAGGCGTCAGTGCTGCCAGCCGCCTGAAGGAGGAGCTCGATCTGTTCGGGACAAGCAGGAATTTTCCAAAGGAGTTCACTTATGAACTGCTGTTGAACGACGTCAAACTTTACTGGAATGAGTTTACCTCATCATTCCGGTCGGAGGGAAAGATTGGCATAGGCTTCATCGGTACACAGCCGGTTAACCTGTATGTGGACGGTTATATCGAAATACAGCGCAGGCGTTCAGGAGATCTGATCGATGTTTACCTTAAAGCTGATCAATCGGCCTGGTACTATTTCTCCTACTTCAGGGGCGTTATGATGGCACAGGCCGGAAACAGCAACTTCAACAGGATAATCTCCTCTGCAAGAGCCAAAGACAGGAGAGATCCTTCATCAACTGCAAGACTTGCTTACTCTTATATGATTGCAGTGGAGGACAGGCTCGGGAGATTCCTGAGAAGGATGGAAAGCAGTGACGCTGAGAGGGAACTCTCACCTTTTGACGGGTTGTTCAAATAAACTATAGCCGGATCACAAATTGCCATGCAGATCTTTTATGCTCCGGATATCACCAGCAAAAGCTGTATATTAAGCGAGACCGAATCGAGACACTGCATACGTGTATTAAGGATGTCATCCGGAGACCCGGTAAAAATTGTTGACGGAGCCGGCACTCTTTTTGAAGGATTAATCAGCGATCCCGATCCCCTGAGATGCGGAATCACAATTACCGGTACCATAAAAGATTTTGAAAAAAGGAATTACAGGCTTCACATAGCTGTCTCTCCATTAAAGAATTATGAGCGGTTTGAATGGTTTGTTGAGAAGAGTGTCGAAATAGGTATAGATATGATCACTCCGCTTATCTGCAGCAGAACTGAAAAAGCGGTGATAAAGGCTGGCAGGACAGCGAAGATAATCATCTCTGCGATGAAACAATCTGTAAAGGCTTTCAGGCCCATACTGAACAGCCCCTGCCGCTTTGATGAATTCATCAGCCTCAGCCATGGCGGAGTCCTTATGATATCTCATTGCAGCAATAAATTCAGCAGGGACAAAATCGACGCTGTCTGCCCCAAAGGTCAGGATGCAGTAATCCTGATAGGACCCGAAGGTGATTTCAGCGAGGAAGAAATAGAAAAAGCCCTTGAAAAAGGTTTCAGGTCAGTTCATCTGGGAAGAAGCAGGCTGAGAACAGAAACGGCAGGCATAGCTGCCTGCCATTCTGTCTATTCTATCAACCAGTAGGAGAATTCATTAGCCTACAAAGAAGTCGAAAACGTCACCCACTTTGTTTGACGGGACGTTATACAGCTCGGTGTATTTGCATTTAGAGCAAACAACGGATGTGAATTTCCTGTTCTGGATATTGAATATCTTGGTAAGGAAAGAGCTTGCTGTGCGGACCTCGCCAATCTCGCAGGTACGCGTTCCGCACTTTGGACAGGTGTATTTAAGAGGCTTGTTCATCTTTATCTTTTTGAGGATTTTGTGATTTAGTCTTCCATCTGCCTGCTTTCTTCAGCGCCTGATCCAGAAGGTATTCAATCTGCCCGTTCGTGCTGCGGAACAAAAAAAAACACAGATTTTTTTCTGTGTTTTTTCTCTCAGTTGTTTTGCCTGATCCGTTTTATCAGGCGTTTGGTAACCCGTCTCCCCGGAGATGCTTTCACCAGGCTAAGTAGGCTCATCACCTCGCAGAACTGTGAATTAAATCCCCATGCATCTTCATAGAGATCAATCTTGTCTACATCAATGTCCCGGTAAGAAATTAAGGGTGTAGAATTTATACCCATAGGCTTCATGATTATTTTTATCAGAAAACGGCCCGTGGGGATAAATATTGTTCCCTTTTTAATTTAATGTAAGGCTGATCTTTTTTTCTTCCATCATTTTTCTCATGTTGATGAGGGCATACCTCATCCGGCCGAGGGCTGTGTTGATGCTTACATCGGTAATGTCTGCAATTTCCTTGAAGCTCAATCCTGAATAATGACGCAGTATCACCACTTCCCGCTGGTCATCCGGCAACTGGCTTATAAGCCTTCTTATATCCTTCTGGATCTGCCTTTTTATCAGATGATCCTCGATATTGGCTTCGGCCAGTCGCTTGGAATTGAACAGGTCTGACTCATAATCATCGTTCGAGATGGTATTGAGTTGTTTGATCCTGCGGAAGTGATCGATTATCAGGTTATGAGCTATTCGCATAACCCACGAGATGAACTTTCCGTTATCGTAGTACTTTCCCGATTTGACGGACTGTATCACCTTCAGGAATGTATCCTGGAAAAGATCTTCAGCAAGCGCCTGATCGCGTATATACAAGCTTATATAAGCGAATACCTTGTTCTTATGACGTTTGATTAGCTGTTCGAAGCAGGACTGCTCACCTTTTATGAACCTTTCGATCAGTTCATAATCGGAAATCATTTTTTTCATTGCTCACTCTTTTAATAAATCAAGAGTAGAGTTGTTTGATAGGCAGTCCTCCTTTAGAGTTAGTTTGTAGTAATCAGCAAGGCAAAGAAAACAATTTTTTTTGATTTGAAAGTGTTACTTTTGACTTTTTACGGAATTTTCATAAAAAAGTTACATTATTACAGATGGACGGGAATATTGAAATCAAGGGAGCGAGGGTGCATAATCTGAAAAATGTGAGTCTGAAAATTCCAAGGAACAAGCTTGTTGTAATTACAGGAGTTTCAGGTTCAGGCAAATCTTCCCTTGCATTTGACACAATATACGCCGAGGGTCAGAGGAGGTATGTGGAGAGTCTCTCTGCATATGCAAGGCAGTTCCTCGGGAGGATGAACAAGCCGGAGGTTGACTTCATCAACGGGATACCTCCGGCCATCGCGATTGAACAGAAGACCAATTCCAGGAATCCCCGCTCAACTGTCGGCACCTCTACCGAGATCTATGATTATATAAGGCTTCTGTTCGGCAGGATCGGCCGCACCTATTCGCCTGTTTCAGGCAGGGAGGTAAAAAGGCACTCCCCTGACGATATTGTGAAGTTCGTATCGGGGCTTCCCGAAGGCATGAAAATCCTGATCACCTCACCCGGAATTGTTCCGGACAACATTGATATAAGGGAGTATTTATCCTTCCTTGAGAAGCAGGGATTTAACCGTCTGGAAGCGAACGGAGATATCCTGAAGACAGACGATCCGGGGCTTGCAGAGACAATAAAGCCCGGACAGCAGGTGAATATTGTCATAGACCGGATAATAGCAGAAAGGTCGGACGACAATCTCAGCAGGATAGCTGATTCCGCCCAGACGGCATTCCAAACAGGAAATGGCCATTGTCATCTCATAATCCTGAAAAACGGATCGGTGGCCAGGGAAAATTTCTCCAGCAAATTCGAGGAAGATGGTATCGTATTCGAAGAGCCATCAGAACATCTTTTCAGTTTCAACAATCCGCTGGGTGCATGCCCTCTCTGCGAGGGGTATGGCAGGATCATAGGGATCGACGAAAACCTGGTCATACCTGATCAGAATCTCTCTGTATACCAGGATGCTATCGTGTGCTGGAAGGGCGAAACAATGAAGAAATGGAAGGAGAGGCTGGTCTCAAATGCCGGGCTGTTCGGGTTCCCGATACACAAGCCTTATTATCAGCTCACTCAGGAGCAGAAAGAACTGCTCTGGAAGGGCAACAGGTATTTCTATGGGATCGACCGTTTTTTCCATCACCTCGAGGAAAAGAAATACAAGATACAATACAGGGTATTGCTTAGCCGCTACAGGGGCAAAACAGTGTGTCCCGGTTGCAGGGGATCAAGATTAAGGAAAGAGGCAGAATATGTAAAAGTAGCATCAAAAACAGTCCAGGAACTTGTTTCCATGCCGGTGATTAAGCTTCAGGAATTCTTTCATGCTGTCGGGCTCGGACCTCAGGATGCAAGGATTGCAGAGAGGGTTATCACTGAGATCCGCCAGAGGCTGGATTTTCTGGTTGATGTGGGCCTGCCCTATCTTACGCTCGACAGATTATCATCCACTCTGTCGGGGGGTGAATCGCAGAGAATAAACCTGGCTACGTCGCTCGGGAGTAACCTTGTAGGCTCGATGTACATACTGGATGAACCCAGTATCGGATTGCATCCCCGCGATACCAATCTGCTTACCGGAGTATTAAAGGAACTCCGCGACCTGGGGAACTCGGTCCTTGTGGTTGAACATGAAGAGGAGATCATCAGAGCGGCTGATCACATTATTGACATGGGCCCTGAAGCGGGTTCACACGGGGGTGAGGTGGTCTATCAGGGCACTGTTGACCTGACAGGCTCAAACAGCTCGCTTACATCTGGTTATCTCAGCGGAAGGTTAAAGGTCCCTCTGCCGGCATCCAGAAGGAGATGGAACAGCTACATAGAAATAAAGGGAGCCAGGGAAAATAATCTCCGGGAAATTGATGTTAAGTTTCCTCTTCATGTAATAACAGCAGTTACAGGGGTGAGCGGATCAGGCAAATCAAGCCTTGTTACCGAAATACTATACAAGGTATTGTCAGGCAGGATAAACGGGCGCTATATACGACCGGGCCATTTCAGGGATACAGGCGGCGATCTTTCCGCTTTAACGGGGGTAGAGATGGTTGATCAGAACCCAATCGGAAAATCGAGCAGATCGAACCCTGTAACCTATCTCAAGGCCTATGATGAGATCCGAAGGCTTTTCGCTGAACAGCAGGCATCTGTCCAGAATGGGTTCAGGGCATCTCATTTTTCATTCAATATTGAAGGAGGCAGGTGCGAGGAGTGCCAGGGAGACGGTATAATAAAAGTGGAAATGCAGTTTATGGCTGATGTGGAGCTTACCTGTGAGAGTTGTAAGGGGATGAGGTTTAAGAAAGATATCCTTGAGGTGAGGTACCATGGGAAGAATATTTACGATATGCTTGAGCTGACGATTGATGAGGCGATTGAGTTCTTCCGCAGTCACCCGGGGAGGAATGAGAAAAGAATAACGGAAAAGCTCCGTCCACTTTCGGATGTTGGTCTGGGCTACATTAAGATGGGGCAATCATCCAGCACACTATCGGGTGGAGAGAGCCAGAGAGTTAAGCTTGCCTATTTCCTGAGCCAGGAAAAGGGAGCAGGACATATCCTGTTTATTTTCGATGAACCTACCACAGGACTTCATTTTCATGATATCAACAAACTGCTCAAATCGCTAAATGCCCTGGTTGAGCATGGTCACTCGGTTATCATCATTGAGCATAATCTTGAAATGATCAAAAGTGCCGACTGGGTGATTGATCTGGGGCCTGAGGGTGGCGAAGGAGGAGGAAGCATCGTCTTTGAAGGAACGCCCGAGGATCTGGCAGGATGCAGATCGTCCCACACAGGAAAATATCTTGCCGGAAAACTAAAGAGATAAGCTATCGTCTGACCCTGAAGCCAAACATAATAGCTACACAGCCGCTTGACGGGACCTCTCCGGCCCTGTTCGACGGTGGTACCTTTACGACAATCTTGAGCTGCTGGCTGGCCTCAAGCTTAAAATCCCAGGTACCGGACAGTTTGTTTTCCTTGTTTGAATATAGTACATTCCTGTTAGCATCGAGAACCACAAATTCCACCGGCGGGATCTTTTCATCACCTCCAATGGAGAGTCTGTAATCCATATCAGAATAGAATGTCTTGTAAAGCTCAGCCTCTTCTCCCTCTACCAGTATGGCGGCGTGGTAATTGCCGTCGTGGGTGTACGATCCGAGCTCGGGAAGTACAACTCTTTTTGCAAAGGCTTTACACTGAGCATTCGCGTCCCCCATCGCAATTGCTAACAATAATGTCAAAAATGGAATTAATATTTTTATTCTCATGGCTATTGTTATTTAACAAAGGTACTTCTAATCTCAGCTACCAGAGAGGCAAGTTCCCTGAATATCTGAGGGGTCATGTCAGATTTGACCTGTGATTTCAGAACAGTAACATTTGCCGTGTTGTCGTATTCCGGCCTTACGGGGCTTGTACTCAGGTTTATCTTGTCAAAAACGAGTTTCACCCTGGTGATCTGTTCAATCAGTTCATCGACGGCAGGGTTACCTTTACTGTTCTCAAGAAGGCTCAGGAGTATCCCTACAGACAGCTTCTGATCTATGATCCTTCCAACCAGCTTATTGCCGTCAAAATCCTTTATATCGACAAGCTGAGTTGAGATATAGAGGCCTTCCATCCAGCCCCCTGCCAGGACTATTGCGGCAATTGCAGGCTGGCTATTCTCCTCGAGATAGGAGTTGGAATTCATGAAAGTCTCCGATACGATGTCCATTATGGCTTCGCGGTTATTGATATTCTCCTCGAGCCTGTTAATCGTCTCTTCTTCAATTGCATCGAGTATTCCGAGCCCGTCTGCCATCTTCTTGGCTGCGTTCATGTAATTTATGATCAGCTGAGTCTGATCATAAAGGCTTACGAAGCTGAGGTCGCAAGTGTAAATACCAAGGTTAAGAGCCATGCTTTTGTTGGTCAGATAATTCCTCGTGTTTTCCACGGGATTGAGCAGTCTCTCATTAAACTGTGCTCCGGCAGATTTGATGAGCATAGCCGATTCCAGTGGCGAAGGGAGTGCCTGAAATATTTTTTCTGCTTTCTGAATATCCTCGTAAATCGCTGCGTGGTCCGGCATGGTATGTATCGGGCCCTCCTCCCTGGAAGCTTTCCTGTCGCCTGACCGGCAACCGGTAAGGATACCGGCAAACAAAACGGCAAGCATCAGTAACCTGAAGCTGATTCTGATAATATTATTCATAGTCTAAGTTATTTGTTATCAATTCTAATTAACGACCAAATTAGCACATTATTTTATTCTTTCAAAAACCGGTCCTCTTTAAATTGTATTTCAAAGCTTCGCGCATATTATAAGAGTCTTGATAGTTACGCAACCTGCTATTCCACTGAAGAGAAATATTTCATGAACTGTGTCCTTTCAAAAACGGATGGATTTCCGTAATTAATGTGGTTCAGTTTTCCCTTGAACTCACTTATTTCATTGAATCCCTTATCGTCCATCCATTTCCCGATCGTTTCATTCATCGTTTCAAGATAGCGGATCCCTTTCTCGTACAGTACAGAGCAAACCTGCACCGAATCGGCCCCTGCAAGCAGATATCTTACAGCATCCTCTCCGGTGTGCACACCTGTTGTGGCAGATATGTCGATCCTGATGTCCTGGGAACTGGCCATGGCTATCCAGCGGAGAACATATCGTCTCTCGTTACCGGAACTGAATATTGAGGCAGGGACAATCTCCATTTTATTTATATCGATATCAGGCTCATAAAACCGGTTGAACATGACCAGACCATCAACCCCCCTCAGATAGAATTGATCTATCATATACAGGACATTGGAGAACCTGAAGCCTATTTTAAGCGCAACCGGTATGGTTACAACCTTTTTAAGCTGTTCAATAAGCTGAAAATAGAGCTTCTCGGTATCTGCCGACGATTTCTTCCTGTCGACAGGCATTACAAAAACGTTTATTTCGATAGCATCGGCACCTGCCTCCTCTATATTCCTTGCGAAGCCTGTCCAGCTTTCTGAAGTATAGCAGTTTATACTTGGAATTACAGGAATTTCAAGGCTTTCTTTTGCTTCCCTTATCAGGTTCAGATACTCTTCGACAGAATTCGACTTCGTGTAATATGAGATATAGTCGTCAGCTTCAGGGTAGGCTGACATTGTTGAAGCCGCATGTATATAAAAGTTTATCTGCTCCTCAAAAAGGGATTTCAGGACCACTGCGCCTGCGCCGTGGTCCTCGGCTTCCCTTAAATGGTCGAGGGTTGAAGTCAGGCTGCTGCTGCTTACAATAAGAGGACTCCTGAGATTCAGTCCGAGATATTTTGCTGAAAGGTTTCCCATTATG
>DIKJ01000003.1:0-13626 GCA_002424525.1 Bacteroidales bacterium UBA5621
GTAGCGCTGGTTTTCTGATTTTACCTCCCTGGATAGCCTGGTCAAAAGTTTTTGAGTATTCGTCAAAATCCTGAATTAGCCGGTTCTCTTCCCAAAGACACGGTTTGTGATGATTAACGCTCTTATTAACAGCTTATTGCTTAATATTTGTTTCAGCAACAGCCATGAAATCTTAAACTCACACAGTCTATTTCAGGTTTTTTTTGACGAACTTGCCCTGAACTGTGACTAAAGGTAGTTTCTGATTAATTGATGTAGGCAATTCTTTGATGAATAAATGAAATCACTTCTCATTTCCGCAATAAATGAGCAGATGACGCTTGTCTGGTTAATAATTTAGTCCTAATTTTAGCAGGTGATTCAAATCAGCTGTATGATGGAGAATGCTTCAGTTACGGATAAAACTGATACTATTAAAAACAAGGTTCATAAATTAATTACTGACGGAAGAAAAGTCCCTTCTGCAACAACCCGGATGAATCCTGCCATAGCTGAGCTAATCTCGGGCGGAGGAGAGGATTTTTATCATTTCCTGAAGTATTTGAATCTAAGTTGTGAGGCTCAGATAATGGTTCTCTCACAACGGCATCACTACTATTTCGAATATCGCGATCTTATAGATGTAAAAGTCTTGATAAATATTGTGAAACTGAACCAGATAAGAAATCTGGGCAGTTTTCTGAGCTCTCTTTTCCGCGTTCTGCCCCCCGATGCTAACTTTATTGGATGCTTTACCGAAAACAGGTCCACCAATGGTTCAAGGTTCCCTTTCTATCACCCTTCGAAAATGTTCAATAAAGTTATCAACTTTCTGGATTCCAAAACAGAGAGGGACTTGGGTAAAAAGGATGTCCTCAGACACCTCGAAAACCATGGCTTCAGGGTGGTAGAAATGGCGGAAATAAATGATCTGATCTATTTTCTTGCACAGATCGGAAAAGAGAAGTAGAGGGAAGCTCCCTGTCATTTATTTTCTTAAATTTATCCCAGCACTCGGTTTGTTTGTAACATGGGCGCCGGAAATTTGTTCCGTGGCGCACCGATAAGTATATGTCAATTATAAACTAATACCAGAATCTCATGAATCCAGACGAAAAGAAGAACAGCAGATCATCTAAGAATCTTTCAAGACGGAGCTTTGTAGGCAGGGTAGGAGCTGCCACAGCAGGTTTTACAATTATTCCCCGTCATGTAATGCCCGGGAAAGGCCAGTTGCAGCCAAGCGATACCGTCAATGTCGCGGGGATTGGCATTGGAGCCCGTGGAGCTGCCAATCTGCGTGGGTTATGCGACCCGGAAGTCCCCATTGTAACTCCTCCCCGTACCAGCACAGGACAGCCGCTAAGCAAGGAAGAACTTGCTGCAAGGGCTGCCCGTCAGCAGCAAATGCCACAGGGTCAGCAGCAGCAGGGACCTCAGCAGGCGAGAGAGCCGGTAAAGCTGGCAAATATTTATGCTCTGTGCGATGTTGATACCGGATTTGCGGCACATGTGATCAAAGGGTATCCGAAGGCTAAGGTCTATACCGACTGGAGGCAGTTGCTTGATAAGGAGAAATCAATTGATGCTGTGATGATCGGTACCCCTGATCATACTCATGCACCCATTGCAGCGGCATTCATGAGGCAGAAGAAGCATGTTTATGTTGAAAAACCTATGTGCAAGACCATATATGAATGCCGTAAGCTTGCCGAGATTGCAAAGGAGTATGATGTGGTTACCCAGATGGGCAACCAGGGACATGCAAGCGAGGGTGCCAGGTTAATAAATGAATGGATACAGAGCGGTGAGATCGGCCTTGTCCGCGAGGCGCACCTGTCAACCAACCGTCCGATCTGGCCGCAGGGAAATATTCAACGGCCAGTTGCAGTACCGGTGCCCAAAACTCTGAACTGGGATGTCTGGCTGGGTCCTGCTCCGCAAAAAGCATATCACCCCGATATCTGCCATTTTAACTGGCGGGGATTGCGTGATTATGGCACAGGTGCGCTTGGAGATATGGGGGCACATATATACGACCATGCCTTCTGGGCACTTAACCTGGGAATCCCGACAAGGATCCAGGCTAGTTCATCCGTCTTTAATGATGAATTCTGGCCGCTGGCAGAGGTGATAACCTATGAATTCCCGGCCCGGGGCTATATGCCCCCCGTTAAAGTGACCTGGTTCGACGGTGGACTGCGTGCACCACGCCCCTTTGAGATGGATCCGGGTACCCGTGTCAATTCAGCCCTTTACCTGGGTGATAAGGGAATTCTGATGCACGGGGATTACGGTAGCAACCCTCAGCTGATACCCCGGAAAGCCATGGATGCATTTGTTCCTCCGAAACCATGGCTGCCAAGGTCGCCGGGTATATATGCAGAATGGACCGACGCAATCCGGAATAATACCAAATCATCAATGGATTTCTCCTATGCCGGCAGGCTTGTGGAGACAATGATGCTGGGGAATATCGCGGTGCTTACGGCAAACAGAAATATTACACTGGAGTATGATCCTGATAACATGAAGTTTACGAATCTGCCGGAAGCCAACGACCTTCTTCATTATGAGTACAGGAAGGGCTGGACTCTCTAGGATCAGATTACTTATACTGCGGACCCTGCCGGGAACTCTTTGCGTTCTTCACGATTCCCTTTTGCGTTCCCGGGGGTTAATGAAACGAGGAATCATGTTATGGGACACCTGGTTGGAAAAGAGATCTATCATAAACTTGGTGACAAGCTCGACTCTCTCCCTTTCAGACTGAACAAAAGCAAAGCATTGTACAACATTCTGAAAGCGCTTTATACCAGCGAGGAGGCTGAACTGGTGGTGAGAATGCCTCATGGACTGACAGATGCCGGCGAAATAGAGAGAATTACCGGAATCGGCAGGAGTAAACTGCAATCAATGCTTGAGACCCTTGGAACTAAGGGACTGGTTATTGATCTGTGGATCGGCGACAGGTATCTTTACATGCCTTCCCCGATGGTGATAGGTATATTTGAGTTTACTATGATGAAGACAGGCGCTGAACTGGATTCCGGAAAATGGGCTGAGCTCTTCAAAGAATATCTCAATGATGAGAAATCTTATGCAGTGAATTTCGCAAACGGCCAGCAGATTTCCCCTATCCGGACACTGCCGCACGAAGGAACCATGATTGAATCAGAGTTTACCGAAGTGCTCGATTATGAAAAGGCATTGTCGATAATCGAATCACATAAGAAGTTTGCGATAGGATTGTGCTCGTGCCGTCACGAAAAGCACCATGCCGGGGATAAAAAGTGTGATGTCCCCATGGATACATGCGTTACCTTCGGACACTCTGTCGATTTTATGGTCAGGCATAATTTCTCAAAGAAAGTATCAAAGACCCAGGTGAAGGAGAGCGTAGCCAGATCAAGGGAAATGGGACTTGTATTAAGCTGCGACAATGCAAGAAAGAATGTCTCTTTCCTGTGCCAGTGCTGCGGGTGCTGCTGCAATCTCCTTCTGGGGATAACCAGATTCGGATACCCGAACACAATAGTCACTTCAAGCTTTATCGCACATGTGAATACCGGCACCTGCGATGGCTGCGGAAAATGCTCAAAAGCCTGCCCTATAGGGGCAATTCATATGATACCTTCAGGAAACGATCCTGATGGGAAAAGAAAAATGCCGCGGATCAATACCGGAATCTGCATCGGCTGCGGTGTATGTTCCCTTAGCTGCGTAAAAACCGGATCGTTGAAGCTGGTCAAACGCGATAAGAGAGTGATACACCCCGAAACTACTTTTGAGCGGGTTATTCTGCAATGCCTCGAGAGAGGGACACTGGAGAATCAGTTATTTGGTAATCCGGAGAAAATATCACAGAAGGTGATTAAAGGATTTATCGGGGGATTTCTGAAGCTTCCCCCGGTAAAAAGGGCTCTTTTGAGCGAAACTCTGAGGTCCTCATTCCTTAATGCAATGAAAAAAGGGGCTTTGAAACAAGGAAAAGCATACCTTCTTCAGGGATAACCTGCCTTCACTCAACTGTAGTGTGAGCTGTAATATATTTTTATTTAAATCATACAATATGTTCAGAAAGAATCATTTATCCGTTCTTGTAATCTTTTTTGTCCTGGCCGGCTGCAGAACGCACGACAAAGGTTTGGAAACAGCACTGGAAGGCATCACAGCTGATATTATGAAAAAGCATATATCCGTACTGGCTTCGGATGATTTCCAGGGGAGGGCTCCTGCAACAGCCGGAGAAGAAAAAACCATTGCTTACCTTGCTGAGCAGTTCAAAAAGGCTGGTTTGAAACCTGCAAACGCCGGGAGTTATTTTCAGGAGGTCGCACTGGTCAGGCTGTCCGCTGATGCTAATATGACTATGGTGGTCACAGGCGGGGGAAAAGAACTTAATCTCAGATTTTCCGACGATTTTATCGGAGGGACTCCACATGTAGCCGACGAAATCCGAATAGATGATTCTGAGATCGTTTTTATCGGATACGGGATCAACTCACCCGAATATAACTGGAATGACTACAGCGGGCTCGATCTGAAAGGAAAGACAGTACTGATGCTTGTGAACGACCCCGGCTATGCAACCGGTGACCCGGATCTGTTCAACGGAAAGGAAATGACTATTTACGGGCGGTGGACCTGGAAATTTGAGGAAGCGGCGCGTCAGGGCGCAAAAGCTGCAATAATCATTCATGAAACAGGTGCAGCAGCATATCCTTGGGCCGTCGTTCAGAACAGCTGGTCGGGAGCACAGTATTATCTTGCTGGAAATGAGCTTTCTCAGTCAGAACTTCAGCTTCAGGCATGGGTGACAACCGAAGCCGCAAAAAAAATGTTCGAGTCTGCCGGGCTTGATTATGAACTGATAACAGCTTCTGCAGCTAAACCCGGTTTCACCCCGGTCAGGATGAACCTGAAAACGAAAGTTCATTTCAGGAATCATGCTGAGTATGTAAAATCAAGCAATGTGGCCGCTGTATGGCCCGGATCGGGAAAAGCGGATGAGTTTATCATTTACACGGCACACTGGGATCATTTTGGTATCAATCGTGATTTTGAAGGTGATTCCATACTGAACGGCGCCGTCGACAATGCTACCGGAACAGCTGCCCTGATAGCTATTGCAGAGGCGTTCACCCGACTGCCGGCGCGACAGAAACGTTCGGTATTGTTCCTCTCGGTGACCTGTGAGGAGCAGGGATTGCTGGGAAGTGAGTATTATGCGAAAAACCCCCTCTTCCCTCTGAACAAAACAGTTGCAGTGATCAACATGGATGGACTGAACATTACCGGAAAAACCGGGGACATGACCATTATAGGTTACGGCTACTCCGATCTGGATGATTATGCCCTGGCGGTTCTGAACAAGTACGGCCGCTACGCAAATCCCGATCCGTTTCCCGAAAAGGGCAACTACTTCCGTTCTGATCATATCAACTTTGCAAGGGTCGGTGTGCCTGCATTATACCTTTCTAAAGGCGTCGATGATGTTGAACGCGGAAAAGAGTGGGGAATGGCTCAGTCTGAAAAATGGATAATGGAAAATTATCATAAGCCGTCAGATAACTACGAACCAGATATCTGGAGATTTGATGGTATGATCGAGGATGTGTGTGTTTATTTTGAGGTTGGTTATAACCTGAGCAATACCGAAATATTTCCAGACTGGAAGCCTGGTTCTCCATTTAAATCCCTTCGGGACGAAATGATGAAAATACCTTAATTGCCTTTTCCCCGTTTTATAAAGCAGCGACGCCTGATTGGGCGCCTCTGCTGTTGGTGATCATGAAAAAGTCCCGTAAAATCGTAGTTGCAATCGTCCTGGTAATCATTGCATTGCCTTGTTTGTTCATCATATCGGTCCGGCTCGGTGCATTCGGGCATATACCTGCCAGGGTTGAATTATTGAATTTCAAAAACGCCACAGCATCACGGGTCTTGTCTGCCAATGGTGAGCTTATTGGCAGGTTCTTTACGGAAAACCGCACCAGTGTAACATTTGATCAGTTGCCCTCTTTCCTGATAGATGCCCTGGTCGCCACTGAAGATGCAAGGTTTTTTGCCCATGGGGGTGTCGATGCCAGGAGCCTTGCCAGGGTCTTTTTCAAAACAATCCTGTTAAACAGATCCGGATCAGGAGGGGGAAGCACGATCACACAGCAACTGGCAAAGAACATGCTGGGTAGGGAAAAAGGTGGTGTGATAAATATCCTTGCAAGCAAAACCAGGGAAGCATTCCTGGCTTACCGCCTTGAAAGGACATTCACAAAGGAAGAGATACTGACCCTTTACCTCAATACAGTCTCTTTCGGGGAGAATATTTTTGGTGTCGGGAGTGCCGCATCGCGCCATTTCAATAAGCATGTGGAACAGTTAAAAATAGAAGAGGCCGCAGTACTGATCGGCATGCTTAAGGCAACCACCTGGTACAATCCCCGGATTCATCCTGAGAATGCAAAGATACGCAGGGATGTTGTTCTGAGTCAGATGCAGAAATACAGGTACCTGGAACAACGGGAGGCGGATTCACTCCGGATACTGCCGATGATACCCGACTATACAAATTTGGAATCGAAAGGAGCAGCCGATTATTTTCTGGTTCATGTAAAGAATGAAGCAGAAAGGATCCTTCTGGACATATCCGCTTCCGGTGAAAAAAAATGGAATCTTGAAGAGGACGGACTGACCATAGTTACGACATTGAACCTTTTCCTGCAGAGTTGTGCAAACCGGGCTTTCAACGATCATTTATCGGTTATGCAGAAAAGACTGTCGGAGCAGTACCGCACGCCTGCAGGGAGGAAGGTGATAGATGAGATTACTCAAAATATTCTAAGGAAGCAGAACCTTGAAGGGAGGGCAGATGATATCAGGCTTCAGACACTTTTCGGCTGGAATGATTTATCTACCGGTTCGGTCTCTGTAAGGGACAGCATTAAACATGCCCTGACACTGTTGCACGCCGGATTGCTCGCAATGGACCCCATAACCGGGGCCATCCTTGCCTGGGTTGGCGGCATAGATTTCAGGACCCAGCCATTTGATCAGATAACCGCCCGGAGACAACTCGCTTCAGTTTTCAAACCAATACTCTATGCTGCGGCGCTTGAGGAGGGAATGGAACCTTGTAAGTACCTGGACAATGATTCTATTATTCTTTCAGGATTTGACGACTGGAGCCCTGAGAACTATGACCATTCCTATGGTGGGAAATATTCGCTGGCAGGCGCACTTGCCCACTCAATGAATGTGCCGACCTTCAGCCTGTTCCTGGAAATAGGGTTTGACAGAATCGACTCATTGTGGAGGAAACTGGGATTCTCATTTCCCCTCAACAACACTCCGGCACTGGCGCTGGGAACTGCTGAGGCAAGCATCAGGGAAATTGCTGTAGCCTATTCTTCATTCGCAAATGGCGGTTATCAGGTCAAACCTCAGTCGATAGTTTCTATAACAGCTCCCGACGGAGAGCTTATCTGGGAGAATAATTTCGAAAAAGCCGGTGCCAGGGTATTGTCAGAAAGATCAGGCCTGCTGATCAGCGCCATTCTGCAGAAAGCTATCCGGGAAGGAACCGGAGCCTCATTAAACAGTGTATATGGTGTAAGCATACCCCTGGCAGGCAAAACCGGTACTTCCCAGAATTATGCCGATGCCTGGTTCGCCGCTTTCAATCCGAACCTGACAATTGTGGCCAGGGTCGGAGCCTCTTCTCCGGCCATCCATTTCAACAGCGGAACCTATGGTTCAGGAAGCGCCCTTGCTTTGCCCCTGGTGGCCCTGACGCTTAAAAAAGCTGAGTCAGACCTGTTACTAAGAAAGAAAATCAGTATTCCGTTCCTTGAGCTTCCGCCTGATCTGGCAGGAGCACTCAATTGTCCTGATTTCAGAAAGGAGACTATTCTCGACAGGATCCTCGACCTTTTTGAAAAGGAGAAAAAAACCTATCAGAAGGAGCCAGCCAAAGCTGATCAGAAAATCAGGTCTTTGCTCAGGAGAATATTCAGAAAATGAGAGCCTGTTAATTTTATTTGACTTGTATAGCCCTCTTTATTATCTTTATGTCTTTGACTCCCCGGTATAGATTTGCCAAATGGCAATGTGGCCAATAACAGAGCATAATACCGGAACCAGGTAGATAAAGTTACCCTGACCATGAATAATCTTGCTATCATTCCTGCCATTCTACTAATGCTTTTATCTTGTAAATTACAGGCACAGGATAATTCAACTGTAAATAAATGTGTCCCCTGCGGGGAGCTTACTTCACTAAGACTGCCTGATGTGAGAATAACTGAAGCCTCTGAAGTTGAAGGAGAGTCTTTACATTGCCGGGTATTGGGCATCATCGGTAAGGAAATAAACTTCGAGCTTCTTCTTCCGGCTGACTGGAATGCTCTTTTTATAATGGGAGGTGGCGGAGGATTTGTCGGGACAATTCAAAATGCAGCCCGTCCGGCAGTAAGTAGCGGATATGCAACATCCGGAACAGATACCGGTCATGACAGCAGAAATTCCATGTCTGCCGACTGGGCCCTTAATAATATGGAACGGCAACTGAACTTTGGCCACCTGGCTATCCACCGTACTGCTGAGGTTTCAAAAGCAATAATTGGCAATTATTACGGATATTATCCGAAATACAGCTACTTTATCGGCTGTTCCCGGGGAGGCGGTCAGGCTATGATGGAGGCACAGCGCTACCCTGACGATTTTGACGGGATCGTTGCCGGAGCACCAGCTTTTAACTGGCCTGCCATAGCTGCTGAATTTATTCAGAATACACAGGCTCTCTATCCTGTTGAATTTAAAGAGCCTCTAATTACCCGCGACCATCTTCGAATGCTTCACGATGCAATTGTAAGCCAGTGTGACCTGATCGATGGGGTTAATGATGGAATACTCAGTAATCCGGCCGATTGTAACTTTGATTTCACTTCCCTGCCAGAGTGCCCGGGAAATGTTACGGGAAAAGATTGTTTTACTGTTAGCCAGATAGATGCAATCAGGAGCATATATGAAGGTGTTGATATCGGGAACGGAGTAACTTATCCGGGATTTCCTTTTGGAGGAGAAAAAATAGCGAATGGATGGGACGTATGGATAACAGGATCTGAAGAGATCGCCCGGCAAAACATCTATCCAAGCCTACATGCTTATTTTGGAATAGAAATATTCAAGTACCTTGTTTTGCAGGATCCTGAATGGGATTACAGGACTTATGATTTCAGTGGATATGAAAAGGAAATAAGTTATGCATCTGCATATCTTGATGCAACATCAACTGATTACAGCAGGTTTAAAAAGCGCAATGGAAAAATCATACTCTGGCATGGATGGAACGATCCTGCTCTTTCTGCTTACGCCACTATTGAGCATTATAATGAAGTTAAAGCCATCGATCCTGATATCATGGATTACATGAGACTTTTTCTGTTACCTGGCGTTCTCCATTGCGGAGGAGGAGATGGTCCTTCTCAGGTTGACTGGATTGCACTTATACGTGAGTGGGTTGAAAATGATAATCCTCCGGATAGAATAACAGCTTCAAAAACAGTACCTGGGGAAAATGTCATTACAAGACCTTTATTCCCATATCCTGGTCAGCCCCTGTACAATGGTAAAGGTGATCCGCACCAGGAAAGCAGCTATATTAAAAAATGATTTGACCTCAGCCCTGTTTTATCAGCCCTGTTCGTCCCGAATTATAGTGACTTCGACTACTGAAGGCCGAAGCATTCTTCGACCACCGTAGCTTTAGCGAAGGTGGTGGCGCAGACTGGAGCCCTGAACTCTGCTGCGAAACAACCTGAGTTATTCTTTTCGGACCATAATCCATATCATAAACAACCTGATAGAATATTATAATATTTAATAATTATGGTGAATTATTTTATTAAATATACAAATATATCTATTAAAACTTTGAAATATAAATAAAATACCTATATTTGCTTCAAATATTTAAGAAATTACCTGCAACGAGATATCCGGAATTAATAAATTGAGAAATATAACTTACCATATGCAGCCTGAAATCAAAACAGCCATGAGCTCCACAACGTCGGAAGTACTTAAAACGGAGGAAGCTATATGCTTCATTAAGGAGCGGTTTAAATCAAGACTGGCACGCAACCTGAACCTGGTAAGTGTATCTGCTCCGATAGCGGTGATGGACGGGACAGGGATAAACGATGATCTTAACGGTATTGAGAAACCGGTGAGCTTTCAGATAAAAGGCTGCAATGGCAACAGAGTCTCCGTGGTTCAGTCACTGGCCAAATGGAAGCGGTTGCGCCTCAGGGAACTGGAAATGGAACCCGGGAGAGGTATTCTGACTGATATGAGGGCCATAAGGCCCGATGAGGATCTGAGCCCCATGCACTCGGTATATGTCGACCAGTGGGACTGGGAAAAACATATTCTCCCGGAACATAGAGGTTTGCACTTTCTGAGAGCTGCAGTGGAATCCATTTATGATGCACTTAAGACAACTGAAAAGGATCTAAGCATTATTTACCCTGATCTTCCACCCGTATTACCCGATAAAATTCATTTTATTCATTCGGAAGAGTTGTTAAGGTTGTATCCCGGACTGGATGCAAAAAAGAGAGAAGCAAAAATTGCTCAGAGATACGGGGCTGTTTTTGTTATTGGTATCGGGGCCAGGCTGAGCAACAGTGAGCCTCACGATGGACGGGCCCCGGATTATGACGACTGGAGCAGCCTGAACGAAGAAGGGTATTTTGGATTGAACGGCGACATCATTTTGTGGTATTCTCCTTTGCAGACTGCGTTCGAACTCTCCTCAATGGGTATCCGTGTTGACAGGGAAGCCCTGGAGAGACAACTTGAAATAAAAGGATGCTCCGAGAGAAGAAAACTCCTCTTTCACAGTCTTATGCTTAACGGCGATCTGCCGGAATGCATAGGAGGCGGAATAGGCCAGTCCAGGCTCTGTATGTTCCTCCTGAAGAAAACCCACATCGGAGAGGTGCAGTCAGGCATCTGGCCCGATGCTGTTCATAAACAGGCTGATGCAGCAGGAATAAGACTTCTGTGATCGTCCCTGATGCTTAGTGCCTGAAATACTGGTCAGGTATCCCTCTTTTCAACCACAACTGTGTAATCAACCGCCAGTGCAGCTATTGCACCATTTTCTTTAGAGCCTATTGTTTATATAAAATCATTTCGTATATTTGCGAAATACAAAAATAACTATTCGCAAGTTGATGTCGGACAAATTGGAATTTACTCAGGAAGTACTTGAGCTCGCAAGGATCTCAAAAGCTTTGAGCCACCCGGTAAGGATATACATTCTGTTGAAGCTATCGAAAATGGACTCCTGCTGTTACAGCGGCGACCTGGTTGAAGAGCTCCCGATAGGCCGCTCCACCCTTTCCCGGCATTTAAAGGAATTGAAATATGCCGGATTGATACAGGGAGAGATTAAGCCTCCCTATATAAAATACTGTATCAACAGGAAGAACTGGGAAAGGGCGAAGAAGTTATTTGCATGTTTCCTTGACAATGACCTTCAGGTCAGTAATCTGTTACAGGAGACTGAATCATTGATACATTTATAATTTATCCCAGGTAAATAATTTAATAACTTATAATACAAACAATGGAAATTAAGATACTGGGGACAGGATGTCCCAAATGTAAGACGCTGGAAAAAGTAACCCGAGATGCAGTTGCGGAATCAGGTCTTGACGCAACAGTGGAAAAGGTTGAGGACATTGTTAAAATTATGCAATACAATGTAATGCACACACCCGGACTGGTTATTGACGGTAAGGTCGTACTCAGCGGACAGGTACCGACTCTTTCGAGGTTAAAGGAAATACTTATTAATGAATCTTTAAATCAGAAATCATGAGAACAGACAGATTAATCATTCCCCTTTTGCTGATCCTTACAGCTCCGTTTATTTCCTGTTCCGGACAGTCATCCGGTGCTGTGGCAGGTTCCAATGAAAATAACTCTGACAAGATCGAGGCGTACTATTTCCACTTCACTGCAAGATGTGTTACTTGTGTTAATATCGAAAATAAAGCAAAAGAGAATCTGGAAGCTCTTTATCCGAACCTCGTTAATAATGGCCTCTTAACATGGCAATCGGTCAATCTCGAAGATGCCTCAACGAAACCACTCGCCAAGAGGCTGGGTATCAACGGACAGACGCTGCTTATTGTAAAGGGGGATCAGAAAATCAATCTTACAAATGAAGGCTTCATGTATGCCATGGCCAAACCTGACAGATTTAAGGAGATAATTAACGAGAAGGTTGACGGCCTGCTTATGAAGTAACCTTATGGAATTCCTGGTCAACCTTCTGGAGAACAGCACCCTGCCGTTTGTTACAGCATTTGTACTTGGTCTCATGACTGCAATCAGCCCCTGCCCTCTGGCAACAAATATCACGGCAGTGGGTTTTATCAGTCGCGATATTGAAAACAGGAACAGGGTTTTTTATAATGGACTTTTTTATACACTTGGAAGAGCCCTGACATACACCATAATACCACTGATAATTCTCCTCGGAGCTGATCAGATGAAATTCTCCGGCTTCTTTCAACGATATGGTGAAAAGTTCCTGGGACCGGTTCTTATAATTATAGGCCTCTTCATGCTCAATATTATAAGAATTAACTTGCCGGGGATCAGAGGATTGACTGAACGGATGCAGAACAAAAAAAGCTGGAGTTACACGGATGCCGTACTTCTGGGACTGTTATTCGCACTGGCCTTCTGCCCATACAGCGGTGTTATCTACTTTGGCATGCTGATTCCAATGACGGTTTCAAGTGCCTCAGGTCTCTATCTCCCGGTAGTTTTCGCACTTGCCACCGGAATCCCAGTAATCATCCTCGCATGGTTTCTGGCCTATGCAGTTTCGGGGATCGGAGGGGTTTATAACAAAATAAAAACATTCGAGCTCTGGTTCAGGAGGGTAATTGCTGTTCTGTTTATAGGTGTTGGTATCTATTATATTATAAGGGTTTACTTTTAATTGCGCAATCCGCAACCGAGCCGTAAGGCGAGCTCGGCGAAGCCAATCCGCAATTGTTATCCAAATTCAACCAATGTACATTTTATCCACCCCATGGAAATAAAAAAAGAACTCAAAATACTTGCCTGGATAGTTGCCGTTTTTGCTTTTGCCTTCTTTCTTCCGATCGAAAGCGAAAGGTTCAACACAGCAATAGCAGCAACTCTTGACCTTGTTAAGTGGTATGCGCAGGAACATGTTATCCTTTGTCTCCTGCCGGCATTTTTTATCGCCGGAGTAATCTCCGTTTTTGTGAGCCAGGCATCCGTGCTGAAGTACTTTGGGGCACAGGCAAAAAAATGGGTAGCCTATACAGTGGCTTCTGTGTCAGGAACGATACTTGCAGTCTGCTCATGCACAATCCTTCCTTTGTTTTCAAGCATTCACAAAAGAGGAGCAGGTCTTGGCCCGGCGATTGCCTTCCTCTATTCGGGCCCTGCAATCAATATACTAGCAATCATTCTTACGGCTCGCATACTGGGTTTCGAACTTGGAGCAGCAAGGGTTATCGGTGCTGTAGCATTCAGTATAATAATCGGACTTTCAATGTCATTGATATATCGGAAAGAGGAAAAAGCCAAAAG
>DIKJ01000003.1:13670-17759 GCA_002424525.1 Bacteroidales bacterium UBA5621
TTCACGCTTGTTCTGATCCTGGTCTTTGCCAACTGGGGCAGACCTGCTGAAGGGGATACAACCAGTACATGGTATTTCATATGGCACTATAAGTGGTGGATTACCGGCCTGTTCAGCCTGGTACTCTGCTATTCCCTGATTAAAATACTTAAGATCAGGTGGCAATGGGTACTTGGGGCAGCTTTAGTTACGGTTGTGTCGGTCGTAGTTTCCAACAACCTTATTGAAAGTGACAGGCTCCGGCCACTCGTTCCGATGCTTGTCGGAATAATTGCACTCAGTGTTATTACAATTCTGGATAAAATGGATGAGGAGAACAGAGCCTGGACTATTGCCACATGGGATTTTGCCAAGCAGATACTCCCGCTTCTTGCGATTGGTGTGGTAACTGCCGGTTTCCTGCTCGGTTCAACCCATGATGGTGTCTCCATTGCAGGGATAATTCCAAATCAATGGATATCTGCCCTTGTCGGAGGCAATTCGTTGTTTTCTAACTTCTTTGCTTCGATTGTGGGAGCATTCATGTATTTCGCCACCCTGACTGAAGTACCAATTCTCCAGGGGCTTATTGCTTCAGGAATGGGTAAGGGCCCCGCCCTTGCACTGCTGCTCGCCGGACCATCCCTCTCTTTGCCCAATATGCTTGTAATAAGAGGCGTTATCGGCACTCAGAAAACATTTGTTTATATTAGTCTGGTGGTGGTTATGGCCACAATTACAGGACTTATTTATGGTTCAATTTTTTAATACTCTCATGGAAAATTTTAAATATCTTGATTCAAAGACAGTTGAGCTTGCCGGTATCGCAGCATCAATTGCCGGCGGCTGCCGCCCGTGCCTCGATTATCATTTTAAGAAGGCACTTGAACTTGGCTGTACACCCGGTCAGGTGAAAGAATCTGTCGAACTTGGGAAGATGATCAGGGAACGTCCGGTTAAAGACATATATGAACATGCTGGGAAGCTGACTAATAACCTATAATTGAGATAAATTATGAATACCATAAAAAAAAACCTCTCTCTGACTTTAATTTCATTCCTTTTTTTCGGAATAAGCTGCAACTCACAGCCGAAACCGGTTGGTACAAATAATGATCAGGCAGCTAAAGAAACTAAGTACAAGGTTACATTTATTGAACTTGGTTCGGTTCGCTGCATACCCTGCCAGCAGATGCAGCCGATCATGAAATCCGTGGAGGAGAAGTACGCTACCCAGGTTAAAGTGGTATTCCATGATGTCTGGACGGAAGCAGGAGCTCCTTATGCACAGAAATATGGGATCGAAGCAATCCCGACACAGGTTTTTCTTGACGAAAACGGACAGGAGTACTTCAGGCATGTCGGGTTCTTCCCTGAAGAGGAACTGGTAAAAGTACTTCAGCAGAAAGGAGTTAAATAAGAAAGGTACTGGGTACTGGGTACTGGGTGCTGACGAATTATATTAGGAATTTGTGAAACTACTTTGCATATTTACTGCAGTGTGTCTTATTGTCTCCCTGTTTGCAAATCCTCAGAAAACATGGACTGGCATAAGAAAGGGATTAGTGATGTTTATAAAACTGCTTCCCGTTCTGCTGATTATGCTTGCCCTGATCAGTATTGTACTGTTTTTGTTACCTGAGGAGACTCTGGTAAAGTATATGGGTGAAGAGTCGGGTATTGCCGGATGGGGTATCGCAGCACTGTTTGGATCTGTCGCTCTGATACCCGGTTTTATAGCTTACCCGCTATGCGGGATCCTTGTAAAAAGCGGGGTTACATATTCAATAATAGCAGTATTCATTACAACACTTATGATGACAGGATTTCTGACACTTCCCGTCGAAGCAAAGTTTTTCGGCTGGAAAGTAAGTGTGATACGGAACCTGGTAAGCCTTGCTGCTGCACTTCTAATCGGATTGATTATGGGATTCTTTTTATGAAAGAGGTAAAGAAATATATTTTCCCAATGGTTTTCCTGATTCTTGTCGGTATATCATATCTGTTTGATTTCGCTGCAGGAGAAAAGATCGGTCTTAATTTCTGGATGTTTTTCAAAGAGATGATAATGTTTCTCCCCCTGATGTTTATCCTGATAGGTTTGTTTGATGTCTGGGTTCCAAGGGAAAAGATTGAAAAGCATATCGGAAAAGAATCGGGATGGAAAGGTACGGGATTGGTTATACTTCTCGCAACTCTCCAGGCAGGTCCGCTATACGGTGCATTCCCTTTTTCTTATATCCTGTGGAAAAAAGGATGCTCAATCAGGAATGTCTTCATTTACCTTGGTGCCTTTTCAACTATTAAAATCCCGATGCTGACATTTGAGATCGGATTCCTGGGGCTGAAGTTTTCACTTCTGCGCACACTTATAACTTTACCCATATTCATTATTATCGGTTATCTTATGGAATGGTACTTAAAGGATAAGGATTTTAAAGTCAAACAACCATAAACTGAGGCGTATGAAACCCACATGATACAAAATCACAAACAAACATGAGAAAAATTAAATACATGTGGGTTCTCCCGCTTAGGCGGGACAGGCTATCAGACCAATAAAAAATAAATTATATACGGATGAAAAAATATAATCTGCAGGGGATCCTGAATGGCATGGAGAAGAAACCATTGAACAAAGAAGTATTTTGTTCCACATTTCATTTGAAAGCACAGGTTATGCGTCTGAAAGCAGATAACACTATACCTCCCTGCAAAATGGAAAATGATGTCCTGTTTTATTTCCTGAAAGGTGAAGGGACAATTACAGTTGATAGTGAAACACTTGATATAAATCCGGGGGATTGCGTTGTCGTGCCGCATCAGGCAGAATCAAGAAGCATTTCTGCAAAAACTGATCTGGATATACTTGCTGTTCAGGGTTTAAAATAAATATAATTGATTGCTCCCATTCCCGGATCGATGAAGAAGATAATTTTCCAGATATTGATCTTTACACAGTTTACCCAAATCCTGTTTTGTCAGAGTGACCTGACAGGATTCAAATTTGATTTTTCAGTTCGTTACCGTTTTGAAATATGGAACGGAATGAATGCAAAGAATTACGGTGATGATGGTCAGGATGCAACCGGTTCACTTAATGATTTGATCCTTATGCAAAGAACTATTCCCGGTGTTACATATACTTGCAGGAATATTACCACATCATTCCATCTTCAGGATTCAAGGGCATTTGGCTGGTCACTGCGGGATAAAGAATACCCTGACCTTTTCAAAATAAAGAAATCCGGAACAGAATCCCCTTATTATCTGATGAATCCGCAGGAAGAGTTTTTTGAAATATATGACCTCTATGTAGAATACAGGGATCTCCTTAAAAACATAACGGTTAAGGCAGGCCGGCAGAAGATATTTTACGGAGACAACAGGATCTTTGGTCCGGGCGACTGGGGCAACACCGGGCGCTGGACCTGGGATGCAGTAAAAATATCATACAGGATAGGTGGAAATTTCATTGATATATTTGGTGGCGGGACTAAGATTCACGATCCGCATAAGTTCTCTGTTCCATTTACAAACACAGAATATTGGGGTGGTGGTTTATATTCTCATGTCCGGGTTAATGATTGGCTGACTGCTGAACCCTTTTATGCACATAAGAGCCAGGGATCGGCCGGTTACATCAGGACTCTCACCATTAACAGGAATTGGGCAGGATTCAGACTTGCCAGTCCCGAGAGTCAGGATTTAATCTATGATTTTCTGTATTCAAGGGAGTTCGGGCAGGAGGACGAAAAACAAATAGAGGCTTATGGTTATTTTCTAAAAGCGGGTTACAGGTTCAGCTCTGTTACGGCAAACCCTGTAATAAGTCTGAGATACACTTATGCATCAGGAGGAAGAAAAGATGAAGAGGTAATAAAGACATTCGACCCTGCATTCGGGGCAAGCGATAAATATTACGGGTGGATGAATGTTGTGCAATGGTCGAATCTCAGCAATCCCGAGATAGTTCTTGAACTTAATCCTTTTAAGAACAAAATGTGGATTGAGATGAAATACAACCATTTCAGTATTCCGGTACCTGATGATGTAATAATTCTTAATTCGATGAAGGTTAAACCAGGGAAACATCATCTCGGGAATGAG
>DIKJ01000210.1 GCA_002424525.1 Bacteroidales bacterium UBA5621
GAGATTAAGGCCGCGGTAGATGAAGGATATTTTTTTATGAAGATCAAGATCGGCCAGCCGGGTACTCAGGAAGAGATGCTGGAGAAAGACAAGGCAAGACTGACAGAGATCCATAAATCAATTGGTAGTGTCCGCACAGAATACACCGCTGATGGCAAATTGCCATATTATTTTGACGCCAATGGCAGATATGAAAAAAAGGAGACACTTATGAAGCTTCTTGATCACGCAAAGAGTATAGGGGCTTTTGATCAGATTGCGATAATTGAGGAACCCTTTCCCGAAGAGGTTGAAATAGATGTCAGCAATATTCCGGTCAGGCTTGCATCGGATGAAAGCGCTCATACAGTGGAAGATGCAGTTGAAAGGATTGAGATGGGTTATAAAGCTATAGCGCTTAAGGCTATCGCCAAAACACTCAGCATGACCATGAAGATTGCACAGGCTGCACATGAGCGTAATGTCCCATGTTTCTGCGCCGATCTGACTGTCAACCCTGTTCTTATCGAATGGAACAAAAATGTTGCGGCAAGACTGGCTTCCTTCCCCGGAATAGGCAATCTGGGACTTGTTGAGAGCAACGGTCATCAGAATTACAGGAACTGGAGCACAATGCTTGGCTATCACCCGCGCAGAAATGCTCCCTGGGTGAGTGTCAACAGGGGGGTATATGAACTGAATAAAGAGTTTTACAGTTCAGGAGGCGGCATATTTGATCCGATGCCGCATTATGAGGCGATGTTCAGGGCAGAAAGTCATTAGTCCGCCTGCCGGCGGACGTCATTCAGTGGTCATTAGTCCGCCTGCCGGAGGACGTCATTCAGGGTTTATCTGTTAGGTGAAACGTAAATCTGTTTCCTTTTCTAATATCATCGTGTGATATATACCAGTGCGGATAGACGCCGCCTCCCCTGGTTATTGCCCTGATGTATCTGTTTCCCTGTTTACTGCTGACCGAACTTATCAGGAAATAGTTTCCTTCCGGCAAGTATATCCTTATTTCATCAAATGCCGGGGTTGTGATATAATATTTATCCGTGGCGGGACAGACCGGGTAAAATCCCATCATGGAAAACACAAGCCATGCTGACATCTGCCCGGCATCTTCATTGCCGCTGAGTCCTCCCGGTCCCGTACCATACTCCTCCCTGATGATCCTGTCAACCTGGTCGGCGGTCCTGTCCGGCCTGCCTGCCATGGTATACAGGAAAGGTATCTGATGACCGGGTTCATTTCCGTGCCAGTAATGGCCGTCCCTGAAGAACATGTCGAGTTTGCCCGTAAAAGCTCTTTCTCCTCCCATCACCGAAATGAGCCCTGGTATATTGTGAGGCACATACCAGGTGTAATGGAAGGGCGTACCTTCACAAATAAAGCTTGCCTTTGAGAAAGGATCAAATGGTTCTGTCCATCTGCCGTCAGCATACCTGCCCCTCACATATCCTGTCCGCTCATCAAAAACATTGCGCCAGTTTTCAGACCTTCTCATAAGCAGATCGTAATCCTCGTTTTTATCGATTCCCTTTGCAACCTGAGCAATTGCATAATCATTAAAAGCATACTCAAGCGTCCTTGATACCTGTTCCCTTCTGTGAAAAGCATCCCATACGCTGTCTTCAAGCGGGATATAGCCGTAGTTAAGGTAGCTCTCAAGTGCCCTTCGTCCCCGGCCGTCAACATACTCCTCGCGAGTTGGATGCTCAAAAGCGTTTTTTCTCATGTAATGGTATGCTTTCTCTGCATCAAAATCTTTTATGCCCTTGATATAAGCATCTGCTATCGTTGCACTTACGTGATCTCCTATCATGGCTGCGGTATAATTGTTCCATGCCGGGAATATTGGCATCCAACCCCCCTGTTCAGCTTTGGCAATCAGCGATTTAATCATATGGAGGGTTCGTTCGGGTTCAATGATCGTTAATAGTGGATGGAGCGCCCGGTAGGTATCCCACATTGAGAAATCATCGTAGTAATCGAAGCCATCTGCTATCCTCCTGAGTGTATCCTGTGCAAACCCGGGATAGGTGCCTTCAACATCGCTTACAATCCTTGGAAGCTGAAAGCAATGATAGAGAGCGGTATGAAATTTAACCAGGTTGTCTGCTGACCCGCCACCTGGCCTTATCTTTCCAAGTGTTGTATTCCAGACATCTTCGGTCTCCCGGCGGATTTTTTCTAAATCCCGGCCCGATAGTTCCTTTTCAAGATTGTTCAGGGCAGCGTCAGGACTTGTAAAGGATGTTCCTATACTTGCCACCACAACCTTTTCATTGCCAAAGCTTATTACAACCTGCTGCTGATCCTTGAGCTGCTCCGTTAATACAAATGGCTTGTCAAACTTTATTACGAAATGACCGCTGAAACCTGCAGGCTGACCCCATCCCTGGTATATCCGGTGAACCGGGTTTCGGACGATGATCTCATTTCTTTCTTCGTCAACCGTAATGCTCCCTTCCTTCTCATCGCTGTTTGACCTGATAAAAAGGAGACTGCTTGTTTTCCCGGGGTACGTGAAACGCATAATACCCGACCTTACTGATCCGGTGAGTTCCGCCACAATGCCGTAACTGTCGAGGCTAAGCCTGTAATATGCCGGTGTGGCCGTCTCGTTCTTATGATTGAACCGCGAAACAGGTCTTACTGTCAGTGTGTCGGGTCTTCCGGTTGTGAAAGGCATTAGCGTGGCACTGCCATAATCCTGGGTACAGCTTCCGCTCATCCAGTGGCTGCCGCGGAAGCCGGTGATATAGCGGTCGTTATAGTAATAGGGCGAAATACATTTTTCCTCGGTTGTTCTTGTCTCAGGTGTCCACTGGGTCATTCCGAAAGGTCTTCCCACTGCAGGGAAAGTCTGTCCCCTCAGCTCCGATCCCGCTTCGCTGTGCTTCTTAGCGCTTTCGGTGGTTGCCGGAGCTGTACCGATAAGAGGATTCACATATTGAATGGGTGGCTGGGATGTGGCAGCCATAGTGATGATACTTAGGATGATTGTGAGTGTGTGCTTCATGGTTGAATGACCTTCCCTTAAGGTTCCCAGTTATCCGTTCTGAACGATGATGCAGGCAATCCTTCAATATTAAAAAGATCGCCGGGAACAAAGTCTTTGAATGCATATCGCACTGCAACAGGCTCACCCACAACCGGAGAGAAGAGCGTGATTCCATCATATGTAATGAAGGCTGTGGCCGGATAGAACCTCTTGTTGGCTCCTGCCACCTCGAAGTTGGAGAGCTCTTTTCCGAACGATGTAAGACCGTTTGGAGCGTTGTCAAAAGTCAGTTTAACCATACTGCCTTCCACTGTCATCTCTTTAAGAACCGGGCCTTCGCTGGCAAATCCCTTCATCCCGTAAGTCTTTGCCAGTGCCAGGTATGCAAGCCTGTCGCCAGCTGTTTTCTTATCGGCCGGATGGATATTATCCTTTTCCCCTGTATCCATTATGCAGGCCATTCCCATGTTGGTGCCATCTTTTACCGCCTTGAGCTGAGCTTCGCGCAGGTATGCAGAATTTAAACCCGTTGGTCCGTAATCGAATGGTGCAATCTGAACGTAGTAGAATGGAAATACACCAATATCCCATACAGATCTCCAGTTATCGGCCAGTCCCGGCATAAGCTTCTGATACTGTACCGGTTCATTCCGGTTGGATTCGCCCTGGTACCAGATAGCCCCACGGATACCATAACCTGCAAGGGGATTGATCATTGAATTAAAGAGCACTGTTGGGATCTGGGGCGAGAGATTGTCAGGTTTCTGGGTTTTATCCGGTAGTTTTACCCACTCAAAATCCTTAAAGCCATCCTCACTTATCCAGGGCTCGATACGCGTGCCTCCCCAGCTGGTACAAATAAGCCCGACAGGCACATTAAGCGCCTCGTTAAGCATTAATCCAAAGAAATATGCCGTGGCACTGAATTCTGCCACATTTTCCGGCTCACATGACTTCCATGATCCTGTGAAGTCATCCAGAGGAGCGAGGCTGGTAATCCGGGGTACTGTGATCAGGCGGATGGAGTTGTTTGTCGATGTGGCGATATACTCATTGGATCCTGTTATCGGCTGATTTCTGTAGCCCTTCATCGGCATCTCCATATTTGACTGTCCCGAGCAGATCCATACTTCGCCTATCATCACATTCCTTAGTGTAACAGGTTTCCCGTCGCTTATTGTAATTGTGTATGGGCCACCCGCAGCCGGGGTGGGAACCTTAAGTTTCCAGAGGCCTTCCCTGTCTGCACGTGTTGTAACTGTTCTGTTGTTCCACGATGTTCTTACACTTACAGTGGCATTTGCTGTTGCGTTACCCCATATCGCAGCATTTGTCTGCTGCTGGAGGACCATGTTATCTCCAAATATTGACGGAAGCGATAACTGTGCTAAAAGATCAACTTCAGCAAATAGTAATAAAAAGCAAATTGCAATGAACTGAAATAACTTTTTCATCATAATATAATTTTGTTTTAATGGTTATATGCCTGCCCCGTACTTGCGGGAGAATATCCGTGAATAATCTTATAGGTTTCTATTTTTGCTTTTTAATAATTTATAATTCATGCTAAGAAAGCATTTCAGGTAATACTAACTGTGAATTTAACTTTTTTGGAATACATTTATGATATTTGTGTTTCTCTTATACTATTGTCTCTTTTGGTAATTAAAATCTTAAATTTGTTATAAAGGCTCACGACTACGAATTTAATCCATTAGTCGATATGCTAACAGTAATGAAAGATATTAAGAAATTAAAATTAACCAATTTAATTCTACTTTGACAGATTA
>DIKJ01000138.1 GCA_002424525.1 Bacteroidales bacterium UBA5621
TAAAAACCATAACCCGTGATCCCCTGATGGTCGATCCGGACAATGTTGTCAAAATCAGAGATGTCAAGCGTAACAGATTCGGCGTCCCCGTTGCTTATCAGCCACCTTGCATTCTCTTCATTCTCTGCCGGATTGAAGGTACAGGTGCTGTAGATCAGGATGCCATTTTCCTTCAGGGCCGGCCAGACATCCTTCAGTATTCTTTTTTGTCTTCCTGAACAAAGCACAGCGTTTTCAACCGACCATTCCTTTACAGCCACCCGTTCGCGGAACATTCCTTCTCCCGAACAGGGAGCATCAACAAGTATCATGTCGAAGAAGCCTGACATTCCTGCAAAGTCCGAGGGATCATTCTGTGTCACCAGGGTGTTTGTGCAACCCCACCTTGAAATATTCTCAGATAATACCGAAGCCCTCGCCCTTATCGTTTCGTTTGCCACAAGAAGACCGTCAGGTCCGATCAGTGAGGCCAGGTGCGTCGCTTTTCCGCCCGGGGCAGCGCAAAGATCTAGTACCCTCATAAAAGTCCCCTTTTCCGCTACCTGCCTGAAAATCTCTTCTATAAACATCCCGGAGGCCTCCTGCGGGTAATAACATCCGGCATGATACAGCGGATCGGGGGTAAAAGAGGGCCGTAACTCAATATAATAGCCTGTTTTACACCATTCGACGGGGAGAGCAGTGACCGGCGCCCTGCTCCATTTAGCGGGGTTGACTCTTATGCTTACCGGTGAAGGTTCGCCGAGTGCCTTGATAAGAGGCTCTGCGTCAATGTATCCCTGACTTTCGATCCTTTTGATAAACTCTGGTGGATACATGGAGTGATTTCTAATTTACACAGGATCTTCCTCTTTCTCCCGGCCTTCTGAATGTTTCCTCCACAGGAAGAATACGGGGATCCCCAGCAGGACAATTACAAGCCCCGGAAACGTATAGTTCGGTTTATAGATCAGAAGGATGATCATTATTGTGAGAGTGGTAAGGATATATATTGCCGGAATAACAGGATAACCGAAGGCTTTGTAAGGGCGGGGGATCTCCGGCCTTTTAACCCGCAGAACAAAGATTGCGAGGATGGTTATCGAGAAGAAAATAAGCACCGCAAAAATCACATAATCAAGTAGATTGCCGTATGTCCCTGAAAGGCAAAGCATTACAGCCCATATTCCCTGTACGGCTATGGCAAATCCAGGTACACCTTTCTTGTTAAGCCGGCCTGCTTTTCTGAAAAAGAGGCCATCCCTCGCCATGGCATAATAGACCCTTGGACCTGACAATATAAGGCCATGGTTACAACCGAAAGTGCTGATCATTATAAAAACCGCCATTACAATGGCCGCATACTCCCCGAAAACCACGCTCATGGCTGATGTGGCCACCCTGTCGTCGGTGGCGAACTGAATGCCCCGGCTCAGAACATCCACACCATCGGGTGAACCGGAAAGGGGAAGGATCTTAATATAGATAAGATTGGTGAAAAGGTAGATAACCGAGACCAGCAGGGTACCGAAGAAGAGGCTTAAAGGGACGTTCCGTTTCGGATTTATGACCTCGCCGGAAATGTAGGTCACGTTGTACCATGCGTCAGTCGCGAATAGTGAACCCACCAGGGCGGTACCTATTGCTGCTATGAGGGTGAAACCGGCTATGGGAATGACCTGGTTTTCCGGGCCGGTCTGGCTCGCCTGCCAGAACACCTCCCTGTTGATCTCAAAGGAGCCGATTGCTTTGGTCGCCAAAAACCCAATTACAATAAAACCGAATAATGCAATTACCTTGGTGGAAGTAAAAAGATTCTGCACTGTTTTGCCGGTAACGATCCCCCTTGTATTGAGCCAGGTAAGAAAAGATATCATTGAGATCGCTACAACCTGAGTGCTTGTTATATTCAGTTTCCATATACGGAACAGGACATTCTTCTCGGAAATCCATGGAACCAGGACGCCGGTGAATTTTGCAAACGCCACGGCAACTGCAGCGATGGATCCGCACTGAATAACAAGGAAAAGGGTCCATCCAAAAAGGAAACCGACAAGCGGATTATATGCTTCACGCAGATAAACGTATTGCCCCCCCACATGAGGCATCATGGCGGCAAGCTCACCATAGCTTATCGCTCCTATAACAGTGATTATTCCGGTAATGATCCATACGACCATCAGCCATCCGGGAGACCCCACGTTGCGCGCAATATCCGCGCTTACGATAAATATTCCCGAGCCGATCATGGCACCGGCTACAATGGAGATGCCATCGAAAAGGTTGACACGTTTTTGCAGCAGACGGTTTTCTTCCTGCATAAGATCAGTTTAATGAAAACAAAAATAATCAAATGAATCAGAAAACATCTTTATGGCAGGTTTTTATAAAAACATTCAACGGACAGGTCTCTTTCTGTTTGAAATTGTTAAATTAATGGCTGGATCTGTTGTGAAAAACTGAGCCGCCATATCAGATACTCTCAAAATATAAATAATTATCAATTAACCTGTTACAGATATGAACATAATTAAGTACCAAAGACTGCTGATCTTTATTCTGTTAATGCATATTGCATTTAGCGCTTTATCCCAACCTGCCACAAGCCTCATCAAGGTAATTGTCGGATGCGACCGCAGCGCCTGGACCTATAAAGTGAATGAAAAGGCAACATTTACGGTTCAGGTCCTGAAATATGGGAATCCTCTTGCGAATGTGACAATTGATTATGAAGCCGGGCCGGAAATGTTACCTGATATTAAAAGGGAGGGGGTTGTACTTAAGAATGGCAGAACCGAGCTGTCGGGAACGATGAAGGTGCCGGGCTTTTACCGCGTCAGGGCATGGGCAGTTGTTGACGGGAGAAGGTATGAAGGGCTGGCAACTGCAGCATTTGAGACCGAAAAGATTCAACCGACAGTTAAGGATCCTGCTGACTTTGACAGTTTCTGGAATAATGCAATTGCCGAAGCCCGCAAGATGGATCTTGATCCGAGGATGACCCTCCTTTCCGACAGATGCACCAGCGAGGCAAATGTCTACCATGTCAGTTTCCGTAACGACGCTTTTGCATCAAGAATATACGGGATTCTGGCCGTACCGAAAAAACCCGGAAAATATCCGGCGATCCTCAGGGTTCCGGGAGCAGGAATACGGCCCTATGCAGGAGATCCGCGTACAGCCGCGCTGGGATTTATTACACTTGAGATCGGGATTCACGGTATCCCTGTCAACCTCGATCCCCAGGTTTATACAGATCTGGCAGGCGGAGGCCTCCTTGCATATAACACGGTAAAGATGAACGACCGTAACACTCACTATTATAAAAGGGTATATCTGGGATGTGTGAGAGCTGTGGATTTCATCTTTTCCCTGCCCGAATTTAACGGTACTGATGTCGCGGTAACCGGCGGAAGCCAGGGTGGAGCGCTGGCTATAGTAACAGCCGGTCTCGACAAGAGGATAAGATACATGGCCGCCATCTATCCGGCCCTTTGCGATCATACAGGATACCTTAACAAACGCGCAGGAGGATGGCCGCACTATTACCGTGATACTGAGCCCAAACCCGGTGAAATCGAGACTCTTGCTTACT
>DIKJ01000039.1:0-6336 GCA_002424525.1 Bacteroidales bacterium UBA5621
GATCTTCTCAGGGAAAAGAATCCGGAAATTCTCAGGAATGTCGTACTGCTTATCTGCCCCCTGTTCAATCCTGACGGAAATGAACAGATCAGCCCTTTAAACAGATCATACCAGAACGGACCGGTTAACGGGGTGGGAGTGAGGCATAACGGCCAGTTCCTTGATCTGAACCGTGATGCAATGAAAGCTGAATCGCCGGAGGTCAGGGGCGTCATTAAAAACGTTTTCAATAAATGGGACCCTTCCGTGTTTATGGATTGCCACACTACCAATGGTTCATATCACGTTGAACCGGTTACTTTTACATGGATGGTCAATCCTAACGGCGACAGATCGCTGATAAACTACATGCGCGACAAAATGGTCCCGGAGATGTCGAAGACCCTTTTGTCAGAATATAAAGTGGAAAACTGTTTCTATGGTGAGTTCATTGATATGGGTGCCCCGGAAAAAGGGTGGTATTTTGATGCTGCTGATACCCGGTACATGACTAATTATTTCGGGATCAGGAACAGGCTGGCTATCCTGAACGAGAATTATGTTTATGCCGACTACAAATCCCGCGTTATGGGCTGTTATTACCTTATAAGAACTCTGGCAGGATATGCATGCGGGAACGGATCGTTGATAAAGGATCTGCTGGAGGTGGCGGACAGAAGAACTGTTGAAAGGGGCATGAATCCGGCACGGGCAGACTCATTTGCGATTGAGTATGACGTAAGGCCGGCACCTTACGAGGTTACAATCAAGACTTATGAGGCTGAACAGGTTACCGACCCCGGCGGCAGAAGGCGTTATCAGAAAACAGACAGGCAGAAAACAGTGACAGTACCCTACTTCATTGATTATTACCCGACCAGAAGTGTGAAGTTCCCTTTTGCCTGGCTCTTTAATATTCATGATCCCGGACTGATCGGTTTGCTGGGCATCCACGGAATAAGGATTGAAAGACTGACAGAGCCGGTAAAGGTGGAGGCAGAACGTTTTGACATAAGCGAACTCAGGGGTTCACCCAGGTTAAACCAGGGCCATTATACAAATACCATCAAAGGAAGTTTTGTAAATGTTCCTATGGATTTCCCTGAGGGAACATTTGTTGTGAGGACATCTCAGCCACTGGCAAATGTCGCAGCATATCTTCTTGAACCACAATCCAATGACGGATTATTGTTCTGGAATTACCTCGATCGCTACCTCGTTCCGCAGTGGGGTTCGGGTTATAATCACTATCCGGTATTCAGGATCATCAATACTGCAGAGCTGAAAACAAAACCATTTGCAGGGAATAATTGAATAGTAAATGAATAATGCTTTCAGTCGCACTGCACTGAAACAGAAAAACAGACTAGAATGAGAAAATGGAGAGTTGAAGATTCAGCGGAGCTGTATAACATAAACGGCTGGGGGGTTAGTTACTTTTCAATCAACGCTAAAGGCAATGTAACGGTAACTCCCCGTGCGGGAGGAGCATCAGTTGACCTTAAGGAACTCCTTGACGAGCTTATCCTTTCGGACGTGTCGACTCCTGTTCTTTTAAGGTTCCCCGATATACTTGATGACAGGATTGTCACTATCTCCAGGTGTTTCAAGGCAGCTTCGGAGGAATATGGCTACAAGGCTCAGAATTTCATTATTTATCCCATCAAGGTAAATCAGATGAGGCCTGTAGTTGAAGAGATTGTCAGTCACGGGAAGAAATTCAATATTGGACTCGAAGCAGGCTCAAAACCTGAACTTCATGCTGTGATAGCCATCAATACTGATCCGGAATCGCTGATAATCTGCAACGGCTACAAAGACGAGGATTATATCGAGCTGGCTCTCCTTGCCCAGAAGATGGGCAAGCGGATCTTCCTGGTGATAGAAAAGCTCAATGAACTGAAGCTCATCACTTCCATTGCCAGGAGACTTAAGGTTAAGCCAAATCTGGGGATCAGGATCAAGCTTGCCAGTGTCGGCAGCGGTAAATGGGAAGATTCGGGCGGAGATATCAGCAAGTTCGGATTGACCTCGAGTGAGTTACTGGAAGCAATGGACTTCATTGAAAAGAACAGGATGCGGGATTGTATCCGGCTTCTCCATTTCCATATAGGAAGCCAGGTCACGAAGATCCGCAGGATCAAGGTAGCGCTGAGGGAGGCTTCGCAGTTTTATGTACAGATGAGGAAGATGGGCTTCAATGTTGAATTTGTTGATATAGGTGGCGGCCTTGGGGTGGATTACGATGGTACCGGCTCTTCAAACAGTGAGAGCAGTGTAAATTACACCATTCAGGAGTATGTCAACGATTCGGTAAGTACTTTTGTTGATGCCAGCGATAAGAACGATATACCACACCCCAACGTCATAACCGAATCTGGCAGATCTCTCACGGCGCATCACTCGATCCTCGTTTTCGAAGTTCTTGAAACCACCAAACTGCCTTCCTGGGACCCTGGCGATCTCATTGGCGATGAGGACCATGAGCTGGTGAGGGAACTCTATCATCTCTGGGATAACGTAAATCAGCCAAGGATGCTCGAGACATGGCACGATGCACAACAGATCAGGGAGGAAGCCCTTGACAGATTCAGCCTTGGCCTTATTGACCTGAAGACCAGGGCACAGATCGAACGACTCTTCTGGTCAGTCGCCCGGAAAGTCTACCAGCTCGCAAGTGTCACAAAGCATGTCCCTGATGAATTGCGGCAGATATCGAGGATCCTTTCGGATAAATACTTCTGTAATTTCTCACTCTTTCAGTCGCTTCCAGATGCCTGGGCCATTGATCAGATCTTCCCGGTTATGCCTATTCACCGGCTCAATGAAGAACCAGTAAGGAACGCCACAATACAGGATATGACCTGCGATTCCGACGGCAAGATCGATAATTTCATTTCCACGCGCAACCTGTCATATCATCTTCCTGTGCATCCTCTCAAGGGAAAAGAACCCTATTATATGGGGGTCTTCCTCGTCGGAGCCTACCAGGAGATCCTCGGGGACCTTCATAATCTTTTCGGAGATACCAACGCAGTACATGTATCTGTGGATGATGAGGGTTATAAGATTGATCAGGTTTTTGATGGTGAGACAGTTGCAGAGGTTCTTGATTACGTGCAGTATAACTCCAAGAAGTTGGTCCGGACTGTTGAGACCTGGGTAACCTCCTCTGTTAAGGCAGGTATCATAACTCTCGAAGAGGGTAAGGAGTTTCTTTCAAATTACCGGTCCGGACTTTATGGATACACTTATCTTGAATGAAAAAACACATAATCACCGATATTTCACCACGGTAAATAAATATTGATTAACTTGAGCTTCTCATTCTGTTGAGCACTGATCGTAAATGTTTCATCAAACTAACCACTGATTATGAGCAACTCCTCTTCATTCGATTTTAACGAGTTTATCAGGGAATCAAAAGAGACCCTGCTGAATCCGCAGTCCTATTTCGCCGGTATGAAAACCTCAGGCGGAATGGTTGAGCCCTTGATCAAGGCCGTACTCTATGGCGCAATTGCAGGCGTGATTGCATTCCTCTGGAGCGTCATCGGCATAGGGTCTGTTACAGGCAGTGCCCTTGGGGGCGCATTGGGAGCCATGGCCCTTGTGTGGTACATTGTTGGCGCCGTCATCGGTTTATTTATCGGAGCGGTCATTCTGCTTATTATTTCCTCTGTCTGCAAGGGCAGTACGGATTTCGAAACCAATGCCAGGGTGACAGCTTCAGTAATGGTTATCATGCCAATAAGCGCGCTTCTCTCTTTCACGATGGGGATCAATCTCTATCTGGGATTAATAATCAATCTTGCAGTCAATCTTTTCACTTTGTGGCTTCTCTATAACGGACTGGTTGAGTCGCTTAAAGCCAGACCTGATACAAGCCGTATTGTGATGTTCATACTGGCTGGATTGCTTGTGTTGTTCATGCTGATCGGTCTGGGCACAAAGAGCAGGGTCGAGAAATACCTTGACAGATATGATAGGGACCTTAAGGAAATGATGAAGGACCAGGATAATGATTAAATAATCTAAGTTGCAAGTTACTGGTTGCTGGTTACTGGAACCAGCACCTGGCAACTTGAGTTAAATAATAATTCTGTATTTTATTGTGTACCAGGCCAGATGGAACAGCATCGGCCTGGCTTTTTATTTTATACCGGCACCCCTTTAGTTTGTTAATAATTTAAGTCTTGCATCAGAATAATTTCCCCCGTTTTATATCTTTGAGCGGATTTTGTCAATCTGATTTTATTTTGGCATTATTGTATAAGATCAGATCTGATACCGCAATTGATAAATGAAAAACCAGGTTTTTTCACGAAACATAATTATTGTATTGATTTACAGGATGTTATTTATAATGGTCCTGTTTTCCATGAGCCGCACAGGCTTTTATATATTCAATCATAAAATGTTTCCCGGCATCTCTTTTTTGGAGTTTCTCTCAATTCTGAGAGGCGGCCTGCTTTTCGATTTATCGGCATTGGTATATATAAACATGTTTTTCATTTTGTTGCATATTATCCCTTTTGATATAAGATATAATGAAAAATACCAGGGATTCCTGAAATATCTCTTCCTCCTTACAAACGGCATTGCTCTCGCCATCAACAGCGCTGATTACGTCTATTACCGCTTCGTCTTTAAAAGGGCTACGGCAGACGTGTTTCAGACATTTGAAAATGAAACCAATCTGGTTCAGCTCTTCTTTAAGTTCCAGCTGGATTACTGGCCTGTCGTTATCTTCACACTCTTCCTGTTTTTTCTGATGATCCTTTTGTATAATCAGGTGAAACCGTTGAAGCCCGAACCGTCCCGTAAAATAGTGTATCACCTCTCAAATATACTCCTCGTGCCGCTGATAGCAGGTCTGACCATTGCTGCTGCCCGTGGCGGCGTCAAACATTCAACGAGACCAATTACAATAAGCAATGCGGCCAGGTTTGTTACAAATCCCAGGGATGTGGCCATAGTCCTTAACACACCTTTCAGCCTGATGAGAACCTTTGGCAAGAAAGTCCTGGTCAGATACGATTTTTTCAGCGAAGACGAAGTTGTCCGGTTATATAATCCGCATCATAAACCCGATCCTTCAGGAGATTTTAAAAAGGAGAACATCGTTATTATTATTCTCGAAAGTTTTTCCAGGGAATATATAGGAGGATTGAACAAAGAACGCTGGGATGGAACGTATAAGGGTTACACTCCTTTTTTAGACTCTTTGCTTGGTGTGAGCCTGACCTTTGATGCAAGCATCGCCAACGGGAAGAAATCCATCGATGCGATGCCATCGATCTTTGCATCTTTGCCTTCACTTGAAACCCCATACATCATATCTCATTATGCTAACAATAAAATAAACGGACTGCCTCAGATCCTTAAGAAGAAAGGGTACTATTCAGCATTTTTCCACGGAGCACCAAACGGATCAATGGGTTTCGACTCGTTTGCACGAATGGCAGGATTCGACGATTATTTCGGTCTTGATCAATATCCCGACAAGCGGGACTTTGACGGTATATGGGGTGTGTGGGATGAACCTTTCTTTCAGTTCTTCGGAGAAAAACTTAGCAGTTTCAACGAACCGTTTCTTGCATCAGTTTTTTCCGTCTCATCACACCATCCTTTCAAAGTTCCGGAACAATACAAGGATAAATTTGAAAAGGGGACGGCTCCCATTATTGAGGTAGTAGGTTATACTGACTATGCATTAAGGAAATTCTTCGACAGGATTGCTGGCGAGCCCTGGTTCATGAACACGATCTTCGTTATCACCGCAGATCATACAAATGAATCGATACACAGGGAATTTCAGAATAATTTTGGCTCATTCAGCGTGCCAATAATTTTTTATCGGCCCGGAAGTGATATGACCGGCATGAAAAACAGGATAGCACAGCAGATCGACATCATGCCCACACTGCTTCATTACCTGAATTATGACGGTGAATTTATTGCTTTTGGGAACGATCTCCTGAATGATTCGGCCGGGTCGTTCGCTTTTAACAGTACGGGAACTACTTACAACCTCTACATGAAGGACCATCTGCTCGAAATGATCGATACTATTCCGGCAGGATTATTTAATTACAGGAATGATAAATTCCTTGATTCCAACCTGCTTGACCGTGATTCTGACCTTTGCAGGGAGATGGAGGCGAAGCTGAAAGCAATAATTCAGACATATAACTCCAGGCTGATAGATAATAACCTTACCGTGAATGATGAAGATTAACTGCCCGGGTAAGCAGGAACCAGCAAACAGGATCGTTCGATAAACCAGTATCTAACCTATATTATAATGAACATAAATAGATTTGAAGGCCTTGTTGCCGCACCATTTACCCCGAT
>DIKJ01000039.1:6365-7151 GCA_002424525.1 Bacteroidales bacterium UBA5621
AACGGCGTTGCCGGAGCATTCATAAACGGTTCCACCGGCGAGGGAGCCTCGCTTACACAGAAGGAGAAACAGATCCAGATAAGCAGATGGGCAAAATGTTATAAAAAGCGGGGTACTCTGAGAATCATTAATCTGGTGGGAGGCACTTCATATCGCGAATGCATTGAAAATGCTCTCTTTTCCTATGAGGCGGGTGTCTCTGCAATAGCCATCCTGGCTCCATATTACTATAAGCCGGCAGATGAAACTCAGCTGGCAGAATTCTGCGCACTGATTGGGGAATCGGTTCCGCAGCTGCCGGTCTATTTTTACCATATACCGGTTCTCACAGGTGTGAATATCCCTATGATTGGCTTCATAGAGAAGATCTCATCCATCCTCCCGAATTTTGCCGGCATAAAGTACACCCATGAAGATCTTATGGATTTTTCACTTTGCCTCAGTTTCATGGATGGGGCCTTTGACATTCTCTGGGGAAGCGATGAGAGCCTGCTCTCTTCCCTTGTTCTTGGCTGCAGGGGAGCAGTCGGAAGCACTTATAATTATGCCGCACCATTATATCACAATCTGATTGAGGCTTTCAGGAATGGTGACATGGATGAGGCGGGGAGGCTTCAGAAGCTCTCTGTTGATATGATCCGGCTTCTGGGTAAATATGGCGGGATAGCGACAGGTAAAGCATTTATGAGGTTTGTGGGGATCGATTGCGGAAAATTCAGATCACCTGTGAAAAACATGCCTGACGGTATGTACAACAATTTTGTGGAGGATGTAAAATCACTTGGG
>DIKJ01000234.1:0-1450 GCA_002424525.1 Bacteroidales bacterium UBA5621
GTGTTATCAGAGAGCCCTTGCATTATATCACCGATATAATTTTGCATGGCATAAATCACCCCGGAGGAATTGGGCCTCACCGCAGGTGTGCCGGGAGAGAAGATTATTGCCGCCAGAATTACAGCAACAAATTTCAATCTGAATAACATAATATCTGATCTTTAATTAAATCTCTTTCACTTTAGATATTCCAATTACCGGTGAGCTCATGTTCGATCTCCTCGAGAGATTTCCCCTTTGTCTCCGGCAATTTTTTCAGGATGAACCAGAAGCCGAGAAGGCATATCCCTCCGTACAGCCAGAAAGTACCCGAAGCTTTAAACCATTTGTTAAGCATGGGAAATGTATAGGTAAGGATGAAGCATGCTGACCAGAGTGCAAAAGTGGCGACTGACATGGCGATGCCTCTCATCCTGTTAGGGAAGATCTCTGAGAGTACCACCCAGGTAACCGGAGCAAGCGACATGGCGTAGCATGCAATTGCAGTTACCACCATTATCAGCAATGGCAGACCCTGCATATTGAAAAAATACATTGATCCGAGCACTGCGTATATTGCCGCAAGTCCTCCGGCTCCGAGAAGCATCAGCACTTTCCTGCCGAATTTGTCGACGGCAAACATCCCGACGAAAGTAAAGACAAGGTTAACACTGCCGGTAATTACAATGTTAAAGAGTATATCGGAGACAGAATATCCTGCATTTGAAAATATTTCCTGAGCATAGTTGAAGATCACATTTATCCCGCACCATTGCTGAAAGACAGCTATTATCACCCCGATAACCAGCAGGCGTTTTATCCCGGGTTCCCGGAGCTGGCGGTAATCGACCTTAATTGCAACAGTTCTTAATGTTTCCCTGACGGATGCCAGTTCCCTGTCAGCAAAATTTTTGCCGCCCATCCGGGTGAAGAGTGCGTGTACCTTATCATGATTTGAGGGATCTCGTGCCAGCCATCTGGGGCTTTCGGGAACCACCCACATAAGCAGGAAAAACAATCCGGCAGGAAAGGCGCAGGCATAAAACATCCATCTCCAGCCGGTCTGACCGTTCCATGATAACATGATCTCCTCAATAGTGGCTCCGGCAGGGACCGGTTCCGCAATTCTCCAGTTTATAAGCTGAGCGGCAAGGATACCAATCACGATCGTAAGCTGGTTAATTGAAACAAAACGTCCGCGATAATCTGCCGGAGTTATTTCAGCTATATAGACAGGCGAAAGATTTGAAGCAAGTCCTATTCCTATTCCACCAGTGATGCGGAAAAGTATAAAAGAACTGAGTGACATAGCAGATCCCGTACCGACGGATGCAATTACAAACAGCACTGCTGCTGCAATAAGCAATCTCTTTCTCCCGAACCTGTCGCTGAACCATCCCGATAATCCGGCACCTGCCAGACAGCCGACCAGTGCACAGCTCATCACCCAGCCCTGAAGGGCAACTCGATC
>DIKJ01000234.1:1494-21904 GCA_002424525.1 Bacteroidales bacterium UBA5621
CCCATTGCCGAGATAAGGGAGATGCTGATAAGAAAGGTCCAGTTATATGTCCGGTTTTTCATCCTCCTAACTCCCTTAAAGCTTCGAGCATCGCCACAACATTCTCAAATGGCACGTTAGCCTGTATGTTATGTACTGTATTGAAAACAAAACCGCCATTATCATTCAGGATGGAACACTGGATTTTTACCTGTTCCTTCACCTGATCAGGAGTACCAAAGGCGAAAACACCCTGGGTGTCCACGCCTCCTCCCCAGAACACGATCCTGCTGCCATATTTTCTCTTCAGCATCGCGGGATCCATCCCTTCAGCGTTGATCTGGACAGGATTGATGATATCAAACCCTGATTCAATGAAGAGCTCCATCAGAGGTTCAATCGCCCCGCATGAGTGTTTAAAGGTTTTCCAGCCGGTATTATCATGTATCCAGTCGTTAACCTTTCTGTAAAAGGGCATCCATACCCTCGCATAAGTCTCGGGGGAGCAGAAGGTGGAGTTCTGGGTACCAAAATCAGTACCGCATATAAAGGCGACGTCAATTCTTTTCCCCAGGGCCCTGTTCAGTCTTTTCAGGTTCTCGATAGCAATATCGGTCTGTCTGTCAAATAATTCAATAATAAAATCTTCTCTTGCGATAGTGGACATGTACCATTCTGCAACACCCCTGATACCCTTTGGGTTCTTCATGCCCACTGCAGGTACAAGAGCAATATCGCCAAGGGCAGTGCCTCCGAAGCCTGCCACCACTGCCTTGTCGTCATGCTCAAGTGAATCAACTGCATTTTTCCAGTAGTCTATGTCATGTTCTGTCATCAGGCTGAACTCCTCAAGGTTATCTTCAACCACAGGCTCTGAGTCAGCGGCACTCTGCTGACGTTCGAGTGCATCAAAAAAATAACCTGTCTTTGGCATCATCGCACTGGGAGCAACTGAAGTGTCACCTTCCGGATACATGAGTATATCACCGTTATCATTAAAAGTGTAATTAAAATCACCGGGAAACAGTACTTCCTGGCCCCAGAATGTCCTGCAGACTTTCCAGTCGCGGTTCCTCACACCGAACATATTCTTTTCTCCGGAAAGTCCGATCACGTCAATACCCATCTCCCTTATCAGTTCCTTATCGATCTCTCCAAGCATCTGGTAGGGCTCGGTGACCCTGACCGGTCTCTTTTCAAGACCAAAGTATTCACGCAGTTTCTCAACAATGAGTACATGAATACCGGTAACGGTGGTTGCACCAAAATCAACCACTACCCTGTGAGGCTGAATGTGATTGATCGTCTTTTTGAAATTCTCACTGGAATCTTTCATGTTGTTTTGGTCAGGTTCGTTTTAAGGCTTATAAAGTTAATTTTTTTTGCAGAGTGTCAAATAATGATTGAGCTATTTAAGAAATTTAGTATCTTAATGATTTATCTCTTTAATGGACATTTGGATGCATATACCGGAACCGTTTATCTTCAATCCGCTTAAGCATTATCTGGCATTTATAAAAAGCTACATTGAGACCAAAGCGGAAGAAGAGAGATATCCCGGATCAGCTGCCTTCATAAAGGAGCTGAAGCATCTGGGCACATGTGTAATGGATGTTTACCATGGGGGTCTGCCAACGGAAAAGATTTTCTCAGAGATTACAGGTTTTCTTGAGACAAGGGGATGCTTGCAAAAGGAAGAATACATGAAATGGGCAGGCAGAAGCTGGAAGAGTTATAGGATAATTTTGTTATCGGACGGTTCTCAGTGGACGCTTAAATATCACAACCATGAAACGAGGTATGTTCATATCTTCCCGGCACGATCGAGCCGCTACACTTTCAGGGTAAAAGCTAACACCATCATGTCGGCTGTTCTCTATCTTGTACTTATAGGAAAAGATTATATTTCTGACGATGATCTTAACAAAGCCCGGGCTCTGGCCGGATTATCTCCGGTTAATGAGGTTACGGATGCAGAGACAATAACGCAGATGATCGAGATTCTAAGAGGGTAAACAACTCATAAATGCGGTTCGCCGGTGATATTCCTTTGTTCAACGAATACTATGATAAGGCGAATATGTAAGTACTACCTTTGCAATAATTTATTAATATCAGACTAATGAAAAGGCTCTTATTATCAGTTACAGCTCTCCTGTTTACCATTGCATTAACGGCACAACAGAGTGTTCTCCTTAAGATGAACCCGGGAAAAAACAAACCTTACCGTCTGAAATCTGTTACCGAACAGACAGTAACCCAGACGGTAAGTGGTAATCCGCAAACTGTAGAATCGAAGGTAATTTATACGCTTTCCCTGAAAGTGCTGGATCTGATACCCGATTTCATGGTAGCGGAGGTGCGTTTCGACACCCTCATCACGAATACAAATACAATACATATTCAAGAGTTGAAGACGATCTTAATAACCGGAATTACTTCTCAACCAAACTCGATCATGTGTATCCCCTGGGAATGAATTCAAAAATAGAAGCAGGCTATCACTTCTATTATCAGCAGATGGATTACGATTTTAATATAAACCAGCAGGAAGAAAGCAACCTGTTTGAATATTCCGAGATCAGGAATTCAGCTTATACCGGGTTTGCCATGAACCTGAAAAAATTCGGTTTCCAGGCCTCGCTGAGGGTTGAGAACAGCCATATCATGGCAGATTCTGTGACAAAACCCGATTATTCCTGCGTACTACCTGCTGCCAATATTCAGTATAAAATATCAGCGTCGCATAATCTAAAGCTTACCTATACATGGAATTTCGGCAGCAATTATTTTTCGCCCTACTTTTACAATGAGTTCTTTTCGGACAGGGTGAGTAACCGGTACAGTATAACACGGTCTCCGATAAACGGGGCCCTTACTACGATAGCCAAACCTTTCAACCTGCTCAGCGGATATGAACTGGGTGGAGGTTTTAATGCAATGTTATGGTATGCAAACATCAGTGCAAGGATCTTTAACGGACACTATAATGTTTATTCCGAGGGTAATTTAACAATCCCTGAAAAAGATTATTTCTCATATTCGATAACGAGTACGGCATTTATTAATCTCGATAAGAAGAAAAAAACCACACTATTTGCCTACCTGCAGTATAACGGATTGAATATCAATGCACAATCGAAGACGCATACTCTTCCGCTTTATGGTTTTGGCGGTCAGTATCAGCTTAAAGACCACACAATGGGATTGTTCTGGCTTCTCCCGTTCTCGAAAAAAATAGACTACCAGAAGATCGAAACCGAGACACCTGCTTATACCTCGACCAATATAACAGGTATTGATTTTGCAGGCTGGCTGCAGTTCCAGTATTCCTACAGGTTCAATAAAGGAAGAAATATCAAAAAAATATTTCGCCAGATTGAGATAGAGAGCGACAGTAAAGGACAGACAATCGGCAGGTAGGCTCCACAATCCTTATTTAAGGGCATTTTATTAATTGATCTTTTTATTTACCGGTAAAGATTAATTACGATCAGGTAATCCGGAAGCACATCGTAAATGCCATTCTGATAGTCAAATGCAACAAAAACAGAATGAGCACGTATAACTCTAAACCTGTGAAAAACTGAAGAATAGCCCGGATGAAGACCCTTTTTCTGATTATCCTGATGTTCCCGATGTTGCAAAAACTTGATGCTCAGCTTCATCTGACGGCTTACAACGATCTGGGCAGAAATAATGTCTCGGGAGGGATGTTTGCCAGAGTTGCAATGAGTGCCGGCTATCAGTCGGGGAAAGTCAGTATTGTATACGGAAATCAGTTTAATCTTAAGAATCATAATCCAAATGCTTTCTCCGGGGCATATCTTAATACCTCCCGGGCATTTGACATTAAGGGTATGACATGGAAGGCCAGGGCATTATTTATGTACAATCTGATCTCACGCCATATTCATGAAACAAACTGGGGAGTGGCATTAAATAGCGAAACAAAGCATTGGCAATACATGTTCGGGACTAATTTCAGAACATCTCATTTAACAATGAAGGTCACGGAAGATTATGGAATAAATTCAAACACAAAACTGAGAGAAAAATGGAACCTGATGTACCTTTTCAGCTTTTACCTTAAAACATTGGAGAACAGATGGAACACGGGAATTTCAATAACAAATGTCGACAATTTCCAGATCAGCCAGGACACAAACCCTATGGTTGCACTCAATGCAAGATACATGTTAAAGGTACCGTTAATCCTTTTTGCGGAATCGTGGTATAAACCAGCGGGCGTATTCAATATCAGTGCCGATTCATTTGGATTTTACTTCAGAACAGGAATGCAATGGGAACTATTCTGAAAATCAGATTATTTATGGGTTTGCTAGTTTTTGCCTGCTCTTCCTGTGAAATATTTGAATTCCGGGGATTCTTCCTCTCATACGAAAGTGCAGATGAAAGGTTCAGTCAGTCAATGACCTGGAACATGTTTAATCCCTTCCATGAAATAGTTGTGGATGATGATGATTATCTCATTTATGTAATGGCCGACAGTCATGTAGGGGGTACATATAACTTAAGTTACTTCTTCAGGGATGCCATCAGCAATAATGCTGTTGCTGCTGTGATGGCAGGAGATCTGACTACGGGCCATTCGGCCGACTACAATATCTTTTATGATGCTCTGCCCGACAGGGGTGTTCTGCCCACATTTGCGATTGCCGGTAATCACGACATCTATTTTGACGGATGGAACCTGTTTCACTCACTGTTCGGTACCAGCACATATCTGTTCCTTGTAAAAACCCCCGGAGGAACCGACCTCTATATATGTCTTGATACTGCCGGAGGAACACTGGGGAAGCTTCAATATGAGTGGCTGGTGAAGATCCTTAAGAACGAAAGGCACAAACACAGGCGCTGCATTGTCTTCACACACAACAACATACTGCAATTCAGGAAAATTGCCACAACAACCCCCAATCTGGAAGAAATGTATGCTTTAAATGAACTGTTTATTGTTCAGCAGGTCGATATGGTCATTTCCGGACACGATCATCAGAAAGATTACAGGGAGTTCGGCAATACAATGTACGTTTCACTCGACGCCCTTGTTGACGGATATAAATTTGCAGGGTTTATGAAACTTTTCGTCGCAGACGGAAGGATAAGTTTTGAGCACTTTAATTTTCCGTGATCATTCAGGCGCCCAACCTGCTCACGAGCTCGTCCCGCTTCAGCGGGACTCGGTTCGAACGCGCCTCCCCTTCGTTCTCATCGCCCCTGCTATTTTCAGTCTAGTCTCAGCCCAATCAAATTCACATTCTTCTCCTGGTAAATATGATTGCCTGATAAAGGCTTCCCGATCTGATATCGATTGACTGCGGATATGGATGCATACCGTCGTGTAGCCTATCTGATATCCCAGAGAAAGAAGGTACTCATGTATGTCGACCTTGCGCTTAATTTGTTTGCGTAAACCGTTTAGACGCTTACGCTCATTTTCTTCCATCTGTGCCCGGATCAGTGCCGATATTTCAAGCATCAGCTTACGTTTTGTCCTGCTAGAGACATCATATTCGGGCGGTGATGTGCTATAGTCCTGAAGACTTTCTTTTGTCCTTTCTTTTTCTGACTTTTCCTTCGCCTCCAGATTTCTATTTTCTGCATGAACTGCAGGAGTATTATTTGATAATTACTCCAATCAAATTTCACCACAACACATATTTTGAAGATTTTATTTCAAGATATGGCTCCCAATATTTATCAAAATATGAAAGTAGGGGTAATTATACCAATACTCACCTCAAAATGAAGTCAACAAATTATAACGAACTCCAAAAATAAGTGAATGAAAAAAATGTACATTTGAAAAATTATTATATCCGATACCATGAAAAAAACACTGTATTTGCTGATTATCACCTTTTTGGCAGGTTGTTCAAAAAAAGATGGTGGGAAATTAGTCTGTAACATGACATACAATCTTACAAATGAAACGAAAACAACTCCTCACACGAAGGGTTATTCAACAAGCGACAGATATACCCAGTTTGGGGATTACATAACCAGTGTTACACCAGACAAGTTTCTCATCAAGTTTCTCCACTTAAGGCTTTGTGATAAGTGGGAAAATCAGAATAATCATTTAGATATCATTGATAACAATAAACTTGATTGGACTTCTACCTACCGTATAGCCGATTTCAGTGAGAACAGCACTGTAAGTATTGCCATTGATGGAAATATCGCAACCGATATTGAGATGATTTATCTTGTTTCCATCCCCATGTTTTATTACCAGGAGTTCGAGTTGCCCGAACAATATTCCGGTTTCACCATAAACATGGCCGGCTCAAACAATTTAGCATCCCTGACTTTTGGGGGTAGCAATATTGATTATCCTGCTGCTAATGATGGAATAGGAGGAATCAAAGCGGGACGTACCGTTAAGGGTAGTAATAATCCCTTAATGGCCCCCATATTTGATGAGAACTGGATTGATGTAATTTTGAATGGATTCCCGGGTAACTTTCCTGAATGGCCCAGAACCACTGTATTTGGGAATACCAATTCCACCTTTATTTATTCCAGCACCGGCACCTCCATAGATGATCCAATGGGAACCGGAGGAGAAATTATAAGAAGTGATAAATTTAACTCAATCACTCTTCATGCAATACCAGAGGGGGAAACAAAGGCAATAACCGGAATTATGACTTTTAATACAACTGAACTAATACAGATATATTCCGGAAAAGATAATATACCATACACTTTTGATGATGTTTTTGTTTACGCTCCAAATTATTGGGAAAGAATTTCGGTAAGCTTAAACTCTTATTAGATTGCTGAAATAATAACTACCCCAAAGACGGACTGTATAATTAATAAGCTTACATAATTATACCGCCGGGCCGATAGTAACAAATCTCAACATAACATATGTAATTTATTTCAAAATAAATATATACAATATATTCAATTAATAGATAATCAACCCGCACAGCCAAGCACAATTGCACTTCGCACAAGCCTAGGCAAAATTTGCTAAAGAGCTTGTCTATCTACTATCGCTTTTTGCCATCACTAAAAAATAATTTTATCAGAAATGGCAGTCTTTCAAATCGCCAAAACACAACCTGCACCTCTTAAGCTATTCTGAGTAGTAATAACAAATATTAATCTTAATCAATATCTTAAAAAAACTCTTTGTTCCCAATAAACACCCATTATAACAAAATAGCACTGAATATAAGTGTTAGTAGTTTTGTCCTGTGATCTCGTGGCGAAAGAACAATATGCATCAGGCACAATGTTGCAGATCAACAAAATCATAAAGAATCCATCTTGCCACCAAATAAACCAACAACAAAATCATAAATTACTGATTATCTGTGGATTTATTGTCTAATCTGAGATGGGTGGCTGAATACTTACTTAAATATCATTTTATCATTTTTGCCCCCCAATAAGTCCCCCATAAAACACAATAGCGCTGATAATCAGCGCTATTAGAGTTTAGTTTGTGATCCCGGGGCGATTGTTCGCTACGCTCAGGCAGGCGCTCATCCCGCTCACGAACTCGTCCCGCCATGGCGGGACTCGGTTCGAACGTGCCCGCCCGTCGTTCTCATCGCCCCTGCTTCTCGTTCCTCTTAAATTAAACTCTGCTTTTGTCTTTTTACTTTTGTCTTTTATCTTAAAGAGGCACCCTTGAAGGGCGCCTCTACCTGTGATCCCGGGGCGATTCGAACGCCCAACCAACAGAACCGGAATCTGTCATTCTATCCATTGAACTACGGGACCGTACTGCAAAAATAGTATCATAAACCCGTTTTAGCAACTATTTCATCCTATTTTGATAAAAGAGTGCCGTTGTTGAAAAACTGGTATACCGATAATGATAAAGATTTCATATTTTCGCGACCGAAAGGCTGAAGCTGAGAAGCAAAGCGACGAAGTCCCGTAAAGCAGGAGCTGAGAAACAAATAGCAATAATTAACCTCCTGCTCTTGGCCCTGAGCCATAAACGGCACCAGGTTGCCAACTGCTCACTGCCAGCTGCCAACTTATTTCCCGGTCTTCGGACCCAAACTTTAAAGACCATGGATTACAATTTCGCACATATAGAAAAAAAATGGCAGGCCTACTGGGAGGAAAACAAGACTTTCAAAACACCTGAAGATCTTACAAATCCCAAAAAGTGCTATATCCTCGACATGTTTCCGTACCCATCAGGCGCCGGCCTGCATGTAGGTCATCCGGAGGGATATACTGCTACCGACATATACACCAGGTACAAAAGGATGAAAGGTTACAACGTCCTTCACCCGATGGGATGGGATGCCTTCGGACTGCCTGCAGAACAATATGCCATACAGACCGGAACCCATCCTGCAGTGACCACAAACAAAAACTGCGATATATTCCGCCGGCAGATCAAGGAGCTCGGACTCAGTTATGACTGGGACAAGGAGATCAACACAACAGATCCCGGCTATTTTAAATGGACACAGTGGATCTTCATTCAGCTTTACAATACATGGTTCGACGAAAAGCTTCAGAAAGGGAGACCGGTAAGCGAACTGACCATTCCGGAAGAGATCAGCCGGCTGGGTAAAGAAGAGATACGGAATTACATCAATGCCCGGAGGCTTGCCTATTATGACAATGCTCAGGTGTGGTGGTGCCCTGCATGCAGGATAGTCTGCTCCAATGAGGAGGTGCTGAATGATGGTTCTCATGAGAAATGCGGTAATATTGTCGAAAAGAAGAACCTGAAGCAATGGATGCTCCGCATAGCTCTCTACGCCGAAAGGCTCCTTAAAGGCTTCGATAATCTCAACTGGCCCGAAGGGATCAAGGACATGCAACGCAACTGGATAGGCCGGTCAACAGGGGCTGAGGTTGACTTCCGGATCGACGGGTTTGACGAAAAACTGACTGTTTTTACCACCCGACCGGACACCCTCTTCGGTGCAACCTATATGGTAATCGCTCCCGAACATCTGCTTACAGGTCTGATCACCTCCGACGAAAACCGGGATATCGTCAGTAGTTATATCAGAGCCAGCTCGCTCAAATCAGATCTTGACAGGACTGACCTGGCAAAGGAGAAAACAGGCGTCTTCACCGGAAGATATGCAATAAACCCGGTCAATCTTAAGCAAATCCCGATATGGGTGGCCGATTATGTACTAACGGGTTACGGCACCGGAGCAATAATGGCCGTCCCGGCACATGACGAACGCGATTTCGAGTTTGCCGGAAAGTTCGGTCTTCCCATAACCTGCATACAGGATCCGGATGTAACTGATCCCGAACAGAAAAAAAGGATCATCGAAGGCAGGGAGTGCTGGACAGAGGACGGAAAGTATATAAATTCAGCGGATGAGATCACCGGAATTGATATCAACGGCCTCAACAAAGAGGCGGGGATAGAAAAGATAACCTCCTGGCTCGAGTCTGAGGGTCTGGGAAAGTCTAAAGTTAATTACAAACTGCGCGACTGGCTTTTCAGCCGCCAGAGATACTGGGGAGAGCCTTTCCCGGTGATACACTGGGAAGACGGGGAGATAACGGTGCTTAGCGAAGAAGAGCTTCCTCTTGAACTGCCTCCACTTGATAAATACCTTCCCGGGGATTCGGGGGAATCTCCTCTGTCCAACGCAACGGAATGGCTGAATGTAACGGACGAAAAGGGCCGGAAAGGCAGAAGGGAGACGAACACGATGCCCCAGTGGGCCGGTTCGTGCTGGTATTACCTGCGCTTTATCGATCCGACAAATCCCGGAAAGATCTTCGACCCTGAAAAAGAGAAATACTGGATGCCAGTCGATCTTTATATCGGCGGCGCCGAACATGCTGTGCTCCACCTTCTCTACAGCCGTTTCTGGCATAAAGTGTTATATGATCTCGGTATCGTATCTACAGACGAGCCATACCTGAGGCTCTTCAACCAGGGTATGATACTTGCCTTTGCATATGAGACAAACTCGGGAGCCAAGGTCCCAGCCGATCTGGTAGAGGAGAGAGATAACAGGTATTTTCATAAAGAGACGGGAGACGAACTCAGGCAGATCGTAGCTAAAATGTCCAAATCGCTTAAGAACGTCATTAATCCCGACGATGTGGTCTCAAGATACGGAGCCGATTCCCTGAGGCTCTACGAGATGTTCCTGGGTCCGCTGGAAGTTACCAAGCCGTGGGACGACAAGGGAGTAAAGGGTGTTTTCGGATTCCTTTCGAGGGCTTGCAGGTTCTTCTCCGACACCCACAACATTGTTGTAGGGGAGGAGGATCCGGAAATCCTGAAAAGCCTCCACCAGACAACAAGAAAGGTGGAGTCAGACATTGAGAACCTGCATTTCAATACCGCCATATCAGCTATGATGATATTCCTTAACCTTGTCACCAGGAAAGGAAAGGTGACCAGGGAAACTGCTGCCACATTCACGCGGATTCTGTCCCCCTTTGCACCACACCTTGCCGAAGAGCTCTGGAGCATCCGGGGGAATGAAGGAACGATAAGCTTCATGCCATGGCCGGAAGTTAACGAGGAGTATCTCAGGAAAGATATTTTTGAGTATCCGGTCTCGTTCAACGGCAAATTACGGTTCAGGATCCAACTGCCGGCTGAAATGGAAAGAGAGGATATTATAAAAACTGTCCTTGCGGACGAAAGGTCGGAGAAATGGACCGGAGGAAATCCTCCGGCTGACGTTATTGTTGTACCCGGACGGATAGTCAATGTTGTAGTTAAATAAACCTTTTTATATGAAGTATTGGATTTTATTGACTTTGTCATCCTTCCTTCTTACATTTTTTTCATGCATCAGCAATGTCGAAGCGGTACCTGAGATCGCAGGTTTCAGTGACGGGACCATGAACGATGAGGAACCTGCCGTGCCGGTCCTCCTTTACGGGATCCCGGTCGATTCGTTCAATATGGTTTCAGGCAACATCAGGCCTAACAGCTTCCTATCCACCATTCTTCTGCAGCATGGTGTTCCCATGAAGGAGATTGACATGGCAATAAGAAGCTCATCTGATGTCTTTGATCCCAGGAAGATTAAATCGGGCAACAGCTATATCCTCTTCCTTGACAGGGACACTATCGGGCGGGCAAGGTACATGGTTTATGAACATGATCAGTCAACCAGCTATATATTCAGCTTCAGGGATTCGCTCAACATAACCCCCTACTACAGGGAGATCTCCTCCGAGATCAGGTTTGCCTCGGGCACGATAGAGACATCTCTCTGGGATGCAATGGTCTCCGGAGGTATGCATCCCACTCTTGCAGTTCAGCTCTCAGAGATCTATGCCTGGACAGTTGACTTTTTCGGCCTTCAAAAAGGGGATCATTTCAAGGTTATCTATGAGGAACTTTTCATTGATGAAAAGTCCCTGGGGACAGGAAAGATTTATGGTGCCCGGTTCACATGGGCCGGCAATACCATCTATGCCATCCCGTTCCTCCAGGATGGCAATGAGAGTTATTATGACCTTGAAGGCAACAGTCTGAGAAAGGCGTTCCTGAAGGCTCCCCTTCAGTTCTCAAGGATCAGCTCCCGGTTCTCATCAAACCGTCTGCACCCGATACTCAGGATCAGAAGGCCGCATTACGGTGTTGATTACGCTGCCCCCGTCGGCACACCCGTAGTATCCATAGGTGACGGAAGAGTGATCTCTGCAACGAATGAAGGAGCAAGCGGCAGGATGGTAAGGATCCAGCATAACAGCGTATATTCGACAGCTTATTTGCATCTCAGCCGCTTTGCAACCGGCATCGCAGCCGGGAGGTTCGTCAAACAGGGTGAAGTGATCGGCTATGTCGGCAGCAGTGGTCTCTCAACCGGCCCTCATCTCGATTTCAGGTTCTATAAGAACGGCTCGCCAGTCGATCCCCTGCGTGTGGAAGCACCACCGGTGGAACCGGTCTCAGAAGAGAACCTTGAAAGATTCGGGAAAGCGAAAATGGTTGTAATCAGTCTGCTCGAGACTATCTGACGGTTTCGGGTAATCTCAGAATTATGTCCTCGATAATTTCAGGATAATACCTGTATTCGAGCTCATGCACCTTCGCGGCAAGCGTTTCAGGAGTATCTGCCGGCTCAACCCTGCACCTGGCCTGAAAAATAATATCCCCCGAATCATAATGCTGATTAACATGATGAATGGTAATCCCGGATTCCGTATCCCCATTCCTGATTACTGCCCTGTGTACCCTGTCTCCGTACATACCTTTCCCACCGTAAGCCGGCAGAAGGGCCGGATGAATATTGATTATCCTTCCTTCAAATTCCTCCAGTATGCTTTCAGGAACAAGCCATAAGAATCCGGCCAGTGCAATAAAGTCGGTTTTACCGGAACGGAGAGCCCTTAAAACCTTTCCAGTCACATAAAAATCATCCCGTTCGAAAAAAATCGCCCGGATGTTATGTTCTGCTGCCCTTTTTAAAACATACGATTCCTTCCTGTTCGACAGCACCAGACGAACTTTTGCTGTATTTGTGTTCGAAAAGTATCTGATAATGTTTTCAGCATTTGAGCCCGATCCCGAGGCAAAAATTGCTATATTCCTCATTATGTGTATGTTAGTTCAATCATCCGGATTTGTATCAATCCAGTAAAAATTAGTTTATATTGTTAATTACCAATAATTTAAAGTATTAGACAAATAAAAATCGATAAATTTCTTGAATTATATGGTACAAATATATTTCTTTGCAAGGTTTCTATTCATTATTAATTAAAATTTATAATTATGTCTGACATTGCCACAAGAGTAAAAGAGATTATAGTTGACAAACTTGGAGTTGATGGATCAGAAGTAACTCCTGAAGCCAGCTTTACAAACGATCTGGGGGCTGACTCTCTTGACACTGTTGAATTGATCATGGAGTTTGAGAAAGAATTCAATATCGGAATTCCTGACGATCAGGCTGAAAGCATCAGTACAGTAGGTGATGCTATCAAGTACATTGAAGATAATGCAAAATAGTTTTGCATAATAAATCCTTTTATGAAAAGAGTCGTGGTCACTGGCCTGGGAGCAGTCACTCCCCTGGGTAATAATTTGCATGAATATTGGGAAGGACTTAAGAACGGAGTAAGCGGATCGGGAATGATAACCCGCTTCAACACCGAAAAGTTCAAGACCAAGTTTGCCTGTGAAGTTAAAGGCTATGATTCTTCAAAGTATTTCGAACGGAAAGAGGCCAACAAGCTTGATCTCTATTCCCAGTTTGCCCATATTGCCTCTGATGAGGCTATAATTGATTGCGGAATAGACCTGAAGAGCATCAACAAGGAAAGGATCGGTGTTATCTGGTCGTCGGGAATAGGGGGACTTGATACTTTTTATGAATCGATCAAAGGTTACGTACTTGGTGACGGTACACCGCGTTTCAGTCCCTTCTTTATACCCAAAATGATCGCCAATATTGCATCAGGCTCAATATCAATAAAGTACGGATTCAGCGGGCCTAATTTTGCTGTTGTTTCCGCGTGTGCCTCTTCGACACATGCTCTGATCGATGCGGTGAATTACATTAAGCTGGGTAAAGCTGACATTTTTATTACCGGCGGCTCGGAAGCTGCAATAAATGAGCCAGGCATTGGCGGATTCAACGCAATGATGGCCATGTCGACGAATAATGCCGAATATCTTACGGCCTCACGCCCGTTTGATCTCACCAGGGACGGTTTTGTGATGGGTGAGGGAGGCGCAGCAATCATTGTTGAAGAGTATGAACATGCAAAGGCACGGGGTGCGAAAATATATGCTGAACTGGTCGGCACAGGTATGACTGCTGACGCGTTTCATCTCACGGCACCTCATCCTGAAGGTCTTGGTGCATCCAATGTCATGAAGCTTGCCGTTGCCGATGCAGGTATGAAACCCGAAGATATTGATTATATTAATGTTCACGGAACTGCAACACCTCTCGGGGATATATCCGAAGCCAAAGCGATTATCTCAGTCTTCGGTGAACATTCCTTCAAACTGAATATCAGCGCCACCAAATCGATGACCGGACATCTGCTCGGAGCTGCCGGAGCTGTTGAAGCGATTGCGACTATCATGGCTATTGTTCACCAGACTGTTCCTCCGACCATTAACCTTAAGGTGCCTGATCCTCAAATCGATCAGAACCTTAATCTCACACCCGGCAAAGCCCAGCCCAGGACGATCAGGGCAGCTATAAGCAACACTTTCGGGTTTGGCGGACATAATGCATCAATAGTTATCAAAAAAGCCGAAGTTTAGTGTCTTTGCTCCGCAGGAAAACAGATGATACATATATTATAGATAAACGGAAATTCCGTTCACGTCTCAGGAAATTATTAGGGACACGTCCAGGCAACCTGCCTGTTTACGCAATAGCATTCATTCATCGATCAGCCTCATACATCCTTCCCGATGGGAAAAAGGTCAACAACGAAAGACTTGAGTTCCTGGGAGATGCTGTGCTGGATGCAATACTATCCGATTACCTCTTCGAGAAATTTCCTGATGGCAGCGAAGGATTCATGACCAAAATAAGGTCAAGGATCGTCAACAGGGAGCTCCTTAATCATCTTGCGCTGGAAATGGAATTTGATAAAACCCTTATCAGCAATATCAGACCGGTAAGCTCCACCGTCAACCCTTACGGCGATGCGCTGGAGGCATTCATAGGGGCCCTTTTCCTTGATAAAGGGTTTAAAAAGGCTAAGAAGATATTTATCAGAAGGGTGCTTAACAGGTTTCTCGACCTTGATCAGATTATAAATACCGATTCAGACTATAAAAGCCTGGTGTTTGAATGGGTTCAGAAGCATAAGTCGAGCATGACTTTCACCTATAAGGAGGAGAATGATTCGGGTATTAAAAAACCGGTTTTCACGACAACCGTGATAATCGACGGCGAAGAGTACGGTACCGGCCAGGGCGGATCAAAAAAGGAGGCTGAGCAGAGGGCCTCGGAAATTGCATGGGGCAGGCTGAAAGAACTGGCGGGAAACAACAACGGTTCTCTGATATTTTCTTAACTTTATGGCTTATGCCTATTCCGCATGAAGAAGAAGCAGAAGATAACCCGTGTACAACTTGTTCTCAGCGGGGAGGACGAAACGCTTCTCCTCGGCATAGTATCTGCCGATCCCGACTATAAACTTTCCCTGGCAATAAATAAAAGGATCGGGATTTCGCTCAGGCACAGCACACCACTTGAGGTTCAGGAACAGGGAGAGACAAAGATCGTATTCAGCCGGTTTTCTGATCTGACCGGAGCTCCTGATAACCTCTATTCTCTTATCTCGAACAGAGCCGGCAAGAATTTTCTTCTGAAAAAACTCAGGAATATCGATTTTCTTTTTCATATCCAGCCCGATTCCCCCGAAAGTGACAGGACAGACCAGCTTATTACAAGTCTCAGAAGTATTGAAGGGATAACTGCAGTCTTTGAAATCGACAGGAAATCCTTACGGGATAAAAACCTGAAATACCTGATGTTCTGATCGCTGGATAAAAAAAAAGATGAGCCGCCTGGGAAGCGGCTCACTTTTTTGATAACCCTAAAACTAACCTAACCTATGAAAAAAACCTCTATAACTTGTATTCCAAATATCATGCCAAACACTTGTACAAAGATAAATTATTTCATGGAAAGAAAAAAATGTTTTTATCTGTTTAATTGAATATTAACTTTTTTTTAATGAATTGTTAATTTTTTTTTGTTTTAGCGCCATTATTTCCGGGTTAAAGGAGAGATTCTCAATAACCCGTTGTTAAAGAAAGTTAAAGAGTGGCATTGTAATGTATATACAAGTACTTTTGTATGAGTATGAAACGGAAGACGATCGTATTGCTTGCAGTATTCTTTTTCCTGGCTATCACAGGGCTTATTTTTATTCAGCTGTACTGGATAAAGAATGCTATTGACATTACCGACAAGCAGTTCCGCTTTCTGGCAAACAAAGCACTCGAATCGGTAGTTCTCAGCCTTGAGGAACAGGAGCTTATCGACCGGATCATCGAGGAGACCGATTCATCTCCTTCCGACACCTTAACGGCAGTTATCCCTTTTAATTCCCCTCTTGCGCGAAAGCTTCAGGACTATCATCCTAAATCAGGGCTGTTAGACAGGTTCGGGTTGAGTGATCCTGAAAAACCGGTCATGATCACAAGCTCGGGACAGATCATATATATTACGGCAGAGGATTTTTCCCTGTTCCCTGAAGAGGAACTTACTGAGCCCTCGATACAGGCATTAAGCGCAGGACTGCCCGGGAGGGTCACGAATAAGATAATCATTATGGAGAATATCATGGAAAAGATTCTCCGCGACACACCTGATATAAAAGAACGAATCAATCCTGAGCAGATCAATAGCCAGCTCAGGAAAGCCCTTAACAGTGCCGGAATAGACCTCGATTTCGAATTTGCCATCCGCTCGGGCCGCTCAGGCAACATTTACAGCACGGCAGGGTTTACCGACAGGCCCGGAACAAATAAATTCATTATACAGCTCTTCCCCAACGACCCCGTGCCCGGGCCGCATCAGCTGGTTCTTTATTGCCTGCAGGAACAGCAGTACAAATTCAGGAAGATCGGCAATCTTGGTTTTTTCTCCCTGCTTTTCGCACTTCTTCTCCTTGTTCTTTCGACCGGCACCTTCATAGTGATCTTCCGCCAGAAAAAGATGTCAGAGATACGAAGCGATTTCATCAATAATATGACCCACGAGCTCAAGACGCCGATTGCCACAATTTCACTTGCGTCTGAGATGATTGCCGATAAGACCATTCCCCCGAAAAACAAGAACCTGAATGGTCTCGCCAGAATTATTTCAGATGAGAGCACGCGGCTTAAATTTCAGGTTGAGAAAGTCCTGCAGATGGCGATCTTTGAAAAGGTGAACACCAGACTCAGTTACTCGGAAGTTGATATTCATGAAATTATCGACAAGGTGACGGATAATTTCAGGCTTCAGATCGAGAAGCTGCAAGGGACGCTAAGGAAAGATCTCAAAGCAGAGAACTCTGTTGCAATGGCAGACGAAATACATTTTCTTAATGCTGTTTCAAACCTGATTGACAATGCCATCAAGTATTCAAAAGGGAAACCTGAAGTACTGATTTCAACCAGGAATACAAAAAAGGGGATTCTCATAATGGTGGAGGACAAAGGGATAGGGATCAGTAAAGAGAACCTTAAAAGGATTTATGATAAATTCTACCGGGTCCATTCCGGCGATGTTCACAATGTTAAGGGCTTCGGACTTGGCCTGAGCTATGTTAAAAAGATCGTTGAAAAACATAGCGGGACGATAAAAGCTGAAAGCCAGCTTAATAAAGGCACAAAATTCATCCTTTACATTCCTCAAAACGGATCAAAATGAACCAAAAAATTCTACTGGCAGAAGATGATTATAACCTTGGCAATCTTTTGCGAAGCTACCTTTCAGCCAAAAACTACGATGCTGACCTGTTCGTTAACGGACGTCTGGCTCTTGAAGCCTTCCCTTCCGGATCATATAACCTTTGCATAATCGATATAATGATGCCGGAAATGGACGGACTGACTCTTGCTGTAAAGATAAGGGCCATCAATCCGGGGATCCCGGTCATTTTTCTTACTGCCAAAAACCAGAAGGAAGATGTTATCACCGGATTCAGATCAGGAGCAGACGATTATATTACAAAACCATTCTCCATGGAAGAACTTCTCTACCGGATAGAAGCTATTCTGAGGAGAACGTCTGGTCCTGCTGCCATGAAGAAGGAAGAGACCTACATTATCGGCAATTATACCTTCGACACAAAGAAACAGGTGCTGGCGATCGGGGATCAGAGCATCAAGCTTACAACGAAAGAATCTGAACTGCTTGAACTGTTGTGCCGTCACGGGAATGATATTCTCGAGCGCAACTTCGCACTCAGGACCATCTGGATAGACGACAACTATTTTAATGCCCGAAGCATGGATGTCTACATAACAAGGCTGAGAAAGTACCTGAGGAAAGATCCCTCGGTAAAAATCCTGAATGTACACGGGAGGGGCTACAAACTGCTTACCTGAAAAAAATTACCCTGATCCGGCTGGCAGGTCAGGGTAATAAGTTGAGGTTAGTCAACAGGGTTAAATTATTTGTCTCACCCTATTTTCGATCAGCCAAATTAATAATTTTTTTCAATCTGTCAATATCCGGCGAAAAATTTCCTGACTTACCAGGTTTTTGAGGGAATTGAATGCAAATGTCAGTCGAGCTTCAAAACTGCAAGGAAGGCCTGTTGTGGTACTTCGACATTCCCGACCTGTCTCATCCGCTTCTTTCCCTTCTTCTGCTTTTCGAGAAGCTTTCTTTTTCTGGTAATATCGCCCCCGTAGCATTTGGCAGTGACATCTTTTCTCACAGCCTTTACTGTTTCCCTTGAGATTATCTTCGCCCCTATAGCTGCCTGGATCGCAATATCAAATTGCTGGCGGGGTATCAGTTCCTTCAGCTTTATGCACATTTTCCGGCCAAAATCGTAGGCGTTGCCCCTGTAAATAAGCGTGGAAAGAGCATCCACCATTTCGCCGTTCAGCAGAATATCGAGCCTGACAAGATCGGCCTTGCGGTAAGCCGTATAATAATAATCAAATGAAGCATAGCCCTTTGATATACTTTTCAGTTTATCGTAAAAATCAAAAACTATTTCGGAGAGGGGCATCTCGAAGGTCAGCTCAACCCTGTCTTTCGTAAGGTAGATCTGATTCTTCAGAATTCCTCGTTTATCGATACCCAGGTTCATTATTGGTCCCACATAATCAGATTTGGTTATTACCTGGGCAATTATGTAGGGTTCCTCGATCCTGTCGATATGGTTGACAGGAGGCAGGCCCGAAGGATTATGGACATCAATCTCCTCTCCCTTTGCGGTATATACTTTAAAGGAGACGTTCGGCACAGTGGTAATCACATCCAGTCCGAACTCCCTGTCGAGGCGTTCCTGGACGATCTCCATATGCAACAGTCCAAGGAACCCGCATCTGAAACCAAAACCGAGTGCTGCCGAAGACTCCGGGACAAACGAAAGTGAGGCATCATTCAACTGCAGCTTCTCAATTGAAGATCTGAGGTTCTCGTATTCATCGGCATCTACAGGGTATATGCCTGCAAAAACCATCGGTTTCACATCTTCAAATCCCGATATGGCGCTCTGGCAAGGGTTCTTAACATGAGTTATCGTGTCCCCGACCTTTACCTCGCTTGAATCCTTTATTCCCGATATAATGTACCCGACATCGCCCACGCTCATCCTTTCCCGTGGTACCTGTTTGAGTTTGAGCACTCCGATCTCATCGGCATCGTACTCATGTCCGGTGCTGAAGAACATAACATGGTCGCCTGTGGAAACAGTGCCGTTAATGATCCTGAAATAGGCTATTATGCCCCTGAAAGAATTGAAGATCGAATCGAAGATAAGGGCCTGAAGAGGTGCATCCGGGTCTCCTGCAGGGGGAGGGATCCGGCGGATGATCTCGGAAAGGATTTTTTCGATTCCTGCTCCGGTCTTTGCGCTGGCTTCTATGATCTCCTCCCGGTCGCATCCGGTAAGGTCAACGATCTGATCCTTAACATCCTCAGGCATAGCGCTAGCCATATCCATCTTATTGAGTACAGGAATTATCTCAAGATTGTGATCCAGGGCTTTATAAAGGTTGGAGATCGTTTGTGCCTGAATTCCCTGCGTTGCATCAACAACAAGAAGGGCACCTTCGCAAGCGGCAATTGATCTGGAAACTTCATAGGAGAAATCAACATGGCCGGGGGTATCGATAAGGTTAAGAATGTACTTCTCGTCCTCATGAGAATATTCCATCTGAATGGCATGGCTCTTAATCGTGATCCCCCTCTCCCTCTCAAGGTCCATGTCGTCGAGGACCTGTTCCTGGAATTCACGCACTCCAATGGTGTTTGTTTTCTCAAGCAGACGGTCGGCCAGGGTGCTCTTGCCATGGTCGATATGGGCTATGATACAGAAATTACGAATGTTATCCATTGGCCTGCTTTAAAATCAGGTGCAAATATATATAAAAAATGCAAGGCCGGATCTCAGACCCGGCCTTACTATTATTTATTGCAATGACTGATTACATCATACCCGGCATTCCGCCGCCCATTCCCTGCGGGGGCATCGGGGGATTATCTTCCTTCTCCTCAACAACAACAGCTTCGGTTGTCAGGAACATACCTGCGACTGATGCTGCATTCTCAAGGGCAATACGCACAACCTTCGCCGGATCTATAACACCCGATGTATATAATTTCTCATATTTATCGGTCTGGGCGTTATAACCGTAGTCGCCTTTTCCTGCCTTCACATTCTGAACAACAACTGCACCTTCCCTGCCTGCATTTTCTGCAATCTGCCTTAGTGGCTCCTCAATTGAACGCTTAATTATTTCGATTCCGGTTGTCTGATCATCATTATC
>DIKJ01000234.1:22014-25585 GCA_002424525.1 Bacteroidales bacterium UBA5621
GAGGCTGCCCCGATATATAGAACTGCAACACCGCCTGACAGTTTGGCAAGACGCTCCTGGAGCTTCTCCTTGTCATAATCTGACGTGGTTGTGGTCATCTGTTGCTTTATCTGGGCAACGCGGGCCTTTATCATCTCCTTGTCGCCGGCGCCATTAACTACCGTGGTGTTCTCCTTGTTAACTGTCACTTTTTCTGCATTACCAAGCATATCGAGCGTGGCATGCTCCAGTTTAAGGCCTTTCTCCTCTGAAATTACAGTGCCGCCGGTAAGTATCGCAATATCCTCAAGCATCTCTTTTCTCCTGTCACCAAATCCCGGAGCCTTCACGGCGCAAACCTTTAATGATCCGCGCAGACGGTTTACAACAAGAGTTGCAAGAGCCTCACCCTCAACATCTTCAGAGATAATAAGCAATGGACGACCTGTCTGTGCAGTTGCTTCAAGGATGGGCAGAAGGTCTTTCATCGTGGAAACCTTCTTGTCATAAATAAGGATATAAGGATTGTCCAGGTCGGCTTCCATCTTTTCCGCATTGGTAACGAAATAAGCGGATATATAGCCGCGATCGAACTGCATCCCCTCGACGACCTCAACAGAGGTGGTTGTTCCCTTTGATTCCTCTACGGTGATGACACCTTCCTTCTTGACCTTGCTCATAGCTTCGGCAATAAGCTTGCCAATCTCATGATCATCATTTGCTGAAATCCTGGCAACCTGCTCAATCTTATTGAGATCGTCACCGATAACCTTTGCCTGTGAGATTATATGCTTGATGACTTTCTCAACGGCTTTGTCGATGCCTCTTTTCACATCCATCGGATTTGCACCGGCTGTAATGTTCTTTAATCCAACATGTATGATGGCCTGAGCCAGAAGAGTAGCGGTAGTAGTGCCGTCCCCTGCTATCTCACCGGTTTTTGAAGCAACTTCCTTGACCATCTGGGCACCCATGTTTCTGAAGGCGTTCGACAGTTCTATTTCCTTTGCAACAGTAACTCCATCCTTTGTGATAAGAGGAGCGCCGAATTTCTTCTCGAGAACCACATGTCTGCCTTTCGGGCCAAGTGTTACTTTAACTGTGTCAGCCAGCTGATCGACTCCTTCTTTAAGCAGAGCGCGGGCTTCGATATTGAATTTAATCTCTTTTGCCATATTCTGTAATTTTAATTGGTTTAAACTAAGCTATGAAAAGTATGTCCGACTGTGATATGAGAAGATAATCATCACCATCGAGCGTGAGTTCCTGTCCGGAATACTTGCCGTAAAGAACAACATCACCCTTTTTTACTTCCATTTCTTCATCCTTCTTGGGAGCCCCTACAAGTACCACCTTGCCCTGTCTTGGTTTTTCCTTTGCTGAGTCAGGAATAATAATCCCGCTGGCAGTTGTGGCTTCAGCCTCATCAGGTTTTACCAAAACCTTTCCTGCCAATACTTTACCTTTTAATTGTGCCATTTCTTATTTAGTTTTAAAGTTAAACATCGATTTTCCGACTTCCTTATTTAGCATATTCCATGCCAAACGAAAATTAGTGTCATTTTGGATAAATGAGCTGTTCAGAGGCTTAATTAAACTGCCAAAACAAAACAGCAAAAATCAGCCCGGCCCTGCAATGTCTTGAATATTAGTTAATTGTGAAATAATTAAAAAAGTGTCAGTATGTGACAAACTGACACTTTTTATATTTCCCGGCCAGAAGCACCACTCTACCGGGGAGGGTTCTGTGTTTCTGACGGTGTGGGGGACGTTGATGGAGGAACTGCAGTAGGCAATGTCGGAATTGCATTCGGGTCGACTGCATTTTGTATCTGAGTCTCAATTCTTGAACGTCCTGATGTTCCACCTCTCGGGATCGATGCGGTAGAAACTACACAAAGGATAAGGATTGCGGCGGCAAGCGTCCATGTGGATTTCTCAAGGAAATCTGCTGTTTTCCTGATACCCATCGACTGACCTGTGGATGTAAAATTGGCAGCCAGGCCCCCCCCCTTGGAGTTCTGAACGAGCACGATCAGAATCTGAAGGAAGCATGCAACTATGACCAGAACCGATACTAAAATATAAATTCCCATCTCTCTATTATTTTATTAACTCCTTTACTTTCTCAATTTGAGCCGCAAAGTAACTACTTTTTTCCGGAAATTTCAAAATTAACTTTTCATAAATATCTATTGCCTTTGAATAGTATCCCTGATTTAAATAGATCGTGGCAAGTGTTTCTGATACGAATCCTCCCTTTTCGTCGACAAAAGGTCTGGATATATCCTCTGGCGGGTGGTACTGTTTTTCCTTTTGTGCCTCGATCCTGGGATTTGCAGAAATGAACCTGTCAATAAGATCGGTCTGCAGTTGTCTGGCAAATATCCTCTCTTCATGTTCGGAAGGGGGTTTTGCTTCACCTTCTTCCGCTTCTTCGTCTTCCATGGGCTGATCCTGTTCCAGCTCCAGCAGGTCCGGCTCTTCAGGGACCGAAAATCCCGGATCCATATAGGTGATTCTCTCTTCGCCCGGAAGCGATTCTTCACCGATCACAAATATCGAACTATCATAGTCATCATTGTCTTCTTCCGCGTATACCAGTACTGACTGTGAGTACTCAGGCGTATCGGATCGCGATCTGTCGTCCGCAGTTATTTCCCCGGCTTCCTTCTCAAACTCACTTATCAGGTCGTCGCTGTTCCTTGCAGATTCAATAACCGTTTGGTGGCTTTCTGTTTCCTGAAATACCGGAACCTCCTCTTCCGGAACTGGTTCAGGCTGAATGATCGGAGCCAGAGCCTCTTCCTCAGGAATGGCTTCGGCTTGAACTTCGGGAGAGGGAACCTCTTCCTCAGGAATCTCTTCCCTGGTTGGTGCGATTTCCGCTATAATATGATCTTTTTTCAGGAGGTTATAAAGCACCTCTCTGTCAGCAATATGGATAGCAGAGGATTTTAACTGATTCTCAAACCTAATATCTGATGAATTCTGAAGGATCCTGAGCAGGAGCATGTGTGCGCTCTGAAAATACGGGAACATCCCGATGAGCTCATTTATCTCCCCCGTCATCTGGCGTTCAGCAGGATGCGTTCCTTCGATCATTCTGATAAAGTCATTCCTGTTCATAACTGCTACCAGTTAACAAAGGCCCTGTTAAAAATATCCTCAACAAGCAGGGTAACGATCTTCCCGGAGAGTTCAGCCTCCACGGCACTTAGATCAAAGGAGCTGTCGTAATCTTCATACCTCGAAAAAGTCTGCTCATAGCTCAGGTCCGGGTCAACTGCATTGGTGAATTTGACCCTTACGGAGATGGTAAACCTGTTGACTGCAGCCCGTGCGTCGGCCGAAACGGTGCCGGGTCTTGTGTTGTAATCGGTTATTTCACCCTCAAAATTTACATCACCAACACCGGTGGTAATTCCAAGGTTTGTCTGTGCCTTGCATTTATCTATCAAAGCATCTGTAAGTTGCTGGCTTAATCCGGGCTGAACCAGGCTGGCCCTGTTCTGAAAATACTGAACACTGAGGGTTTTAACCTGCGGAGAGATGCTCGCACCCGTAAAAGAGTAGCTTATTTTGCAACCGG
>DIKJ01000234.1:25626-33349 GCA_002424525.1 Bacteroidales bacterium UBA5621
TTATCAGAGTTCAATTTCATATTCCTTGATTTTTCTGTAGAGGGTCCTTTCGGAAATGCCAAGTTCGATTGCAGCAAGTTTCCTTTTGCCGTTATATTTCCCGAGAGCCTTTTTTATCATTTCGACCTCCTTGCCGGCCAGTGACAGGGATTCTTCGACGACCTCCTCGGTGTCCTGAATGTCTGCAGTTCCGTGCCGTGCAGGGACTTCATCGGAGGTGCCTGACACAGCATCATCACTTCGCGGTTTCTGAAAAAGGCTGTTGATCATCCCGGAATTGGTCTCCTGGAAGCTGGCATCAATCTGTTCGCTCCGGATAAGGTCAAATACAAGTTTTTTAAGATCATTCATATCGCTTCTCATGTCGAAAAGGATCTTATACAGTATCTCTCTTTCCGAAGAGAATGATTTTTCGTCTTCCTTTTTTATGACTGCCGGCAGTTTGATACCTGTATAGTCCGGCAGGTATGCATGAAGGGTCTCCGCGCCAATCTCCCTCTCTCTTTCAATAATTGATATCTGCTCCGTTATATTCTTCAACTGTCTGACGTTTCCCGGCCAGGCGTAATTAAGCAGAATATTCCTGGCTTCGTTGCTCAACATTATTGCGGGCATTCTGTATTTCTCAGCGAAGTCTCCTGCAAATTTTCTGAAGAGAAGAAAGATATCCTCGCCTCTCTCCCTGAGGGGTGGTATTTTTACAGGTACCGTATTAAGCCGGTAAAAGAGATCTTCCCTGAATCTGTCGCGTTCGATCGCTTTTACCACATCGACGTTGCTTGCTGCGATCACCCTTACATTTGTCTTTTGTACCTTTGATGACCCCACCCTGATATATTCGCCAGTCTCAAGAACTCTCAGAAGCCTGACCTGTGTCGATAACGGCAGTTCAGCCACTTCATCCAGAAAGATCGTCCCTCCGTCAGCCACCTCGAAATAGCCTTTCCTGCTGTCGGTGGCTCCCGTGAATGAACCCTTTTCATGGCCAAACAGTTCGGAATCGATAGTTCCTTCAGGAATGGCGCCACAGTTCACTGCAATATACTGTCCGTGCTTTCTTGAACTGAAATGATGGATTATCTGGGGAAAAACCTCTTTTCCTGTTCCGCTTTCTCCGGTTATAAGGACAGAAAGATCGGTGGGCGCAACCTGAACCGCGATGTCTATTGCGCGGTTCAGACCGTCATAATTGCCTATTATTCCGAACCTTTGCTTAATGCCCTGGAGTTCTTTCATGAGATGCTTAACAATGGTGCGAATTTAAGATATTTTTGAAACATTGGGAAATTCCTTTTTTGTAAATTCGCAGGATGAAAAAAGATAAAGGATATAAGCTGACTGGCATTATTCCTGCAAGGTATGCCTCCTCACGGTTCCCCGGCAAGCCTCTTGCATCGATAGGCGACAGGACAATGATACAGAGGGTTTACGAACAGACGATGAAAGCTCTCGATACTGTTTATGTTGCAACCGACGACAGGAGGATCTATGACGCCGTGCTGAATTTCGGGGGGAGAGCTGTCATAACATCTGCTGATCACCAGAGCGGGACAGACCGCTGTGCGGAAGCTGTCGGTCTGATAACCCGGGAGTCCGGTATCGCCGCTGACATTGTGATCAATATACAGGGTGATGAACCCTTTATCAAGCCGGAGCAGATCACAATGCTAGTGTCGTGCTTCAGCGACCGGACGGTTGAAATCGCGACACTTGTCAGAAGGGTCCGTCCGGGTGAGGACATCTTCAATCCGAATCATCCGAAGGTCGTTTTAGACGCAAACAACAATGCATTGTATTTCAGCCGCGCGGCTATCCCTTTCTTCCGCGATGCCGAAGTATATGAATGGTCGCACAAACATCATTATTATAAACACATCGGGCTTTATGGCTACAAATCCGATGTCCTGAAGAAAATTACTCAGCTTCCATCCAGTCCCCTGGAGAAAGCTGAATCGCTTGAACAGAACAGATGGCTGGAAAACGGCTACCGCATCAGGACGGCAATCACCGAATGGGAAAGCTTCGGAATTGATACTCCCGGCGACCTTGAAAAAGCAAAATCGCTTTTTATGTAAATAATTCAAAAATTTTATTAACTTTAGCACAATTTTTGAGAGAGTTTCTTAAACGGTGATTATGAGGATAAGTCTACTCATTGCTTTCTTTTTAATTTTAACCTCTACCCTTCAAGCTCAGAAGGATACCGTAGCGATGTTGAACACCGCCTCGCAGAAGAACTTTGCCAGGGAGGCCGCTAACGTAAATGTTAATATTTATCCTGTGCCGGTAAGGGAAAACAACTTCACCATAAAGGCAGACAGGAACATTACGATGGTGAAAATAACCAATATGATCGGTCAGGACATCTACCGCATTCAATACAACAATCCGCAATCAATTATAAAAATCTGGCTCGATAATCCCAAAAGAGGGATTTATCTGGTCACCCTGATGTTCGACAACGGAACAAGAATCGTTAAAAGGATTCTGGTTGAGGAGCCGGAATAAGCTTGCCTGATTATGCGGAAAAACTTAGGCGGATTGACGGGGAACTTTCCGCAATAAGTACATATAATTAAATATTATTAACATTAGTTAAACATTCATTTGATGTGATTGTTCTACTTTAGTATTAAAGTAGATATTATTAACATTAATATTGAAAGCCATGGAGGAAGGATTAAACGTATTCTCGATCAGGGACCTCGAGAATTTTTCAGGTATAAAGGCACATACAATCAGGATCTGGGAAAAGAGGTACAGGATTCTTGAACCCGACAGGACTGATTCCAATATACGTACTTACAATGAAGCAGAGCTTAAAAAGATCCTGAATGTGGCGTATCTCAACAGAAATGGAGTGAAGATTTCAAAGATCGCTCTGCTGAACGAAGATGAGCTCACCCAGAAGGTAATGGCAATAAGCGGCAGACAGGATGATCATGACAGGAATTTTCAGCCAGGCAAGATACTCATGTCTGCGATCAGGTTCGATGAGAAGCAGTTCAAAGAAGCCCTGTCGCCGTTCATCATGCGTCAGGGTATTGAAAAAGCCTATGCGGATTACCTTCAGCCGCTGCTTTTAAAATCGCGGATACTGTGGCAGACAGGAAGTCTCTCAAGGGCGCAGGAGCAGTTCATCAGGAACACCATAAGGCAGATAATAATTATCGAGGATGACGGACTGAGACCATACAACGGCAACACGAAACCAGTGGTCGCCATGATAAACACATCGGATAACCTCACCGACAACAACTTTTTGTTTTATAAGTATGTACTCAGAAAAAGAGGATTCGATGTTATTTTTACCGGCGGGATCCTTCCTGCGTCAGAGGTGACAGAAATGCATAAAATCAAGCCATTTACCTTTCTTGTAGTCAATTCCGGCGCATTCGATTTCGCAAGAAAAAAAATCGGATATTTCAGCAGTATCGGAAAATCCCTTCTTTTAAGGAAGATCATTCTGACGGATTACCCTGAACCGGCAGAAAAGAAAATACCTGACAATATCCTGATTACAAAAACACCTGCAGATTTCGTTAAAGCTGTCTCTTTATTGAAATAGAACACCGGAAATCCCTGACAGCCACCCGTTCCGGTTTCGTGGGACTGCCTACTGCAGGGGGTTGATTATTCAAAGAATTAACCTCCGACCAATACCTGGGTTCAAACCCAGGTTTCAAAATAGACTAGAGAAGGCCCGAGAAATATTTTTTTTCCCTTTCAAGGTCTAACGATGGCATCTTTTTCGTTACCTCTTCAATCCGGGTGAGCAGTCTCCCTGCAAATTTCTTTATATCGGTGTTGGAATCCTCAGGCAAACGATGCCCGACGGCCTTAGTTATCCTGTCAACCTCCTTCCAGATGTCAAGAGCCTCCCTGGTTAGAAAGCTTCCCGAAAATGCATTCCAGACATATTCAATCGCCGTTTCGGAAAGATGAAGCATGTCGCCAGCATAAAACCTGTAATCGCGGAGGTCGTCCATTACAATCTCATAAGCCGGGAAATAGCAGTATACCGCCGGATGATCCAGCAGTTCCTCAATTGCCAGGATCAGGGTCGATTTGCTTACCTGGTTGCCATGTGCCCCGTCTTTCCAGTGGCGTATCGGACTTACTGTAAAAACAACCTTCAGGTCAGGGGAAAGGGCATGAAGGGTGTCAAGCTGATTCTTCCATAATGAGACAATTTCATTCACGGAGAGCAATTCCTGTTCAAAGCTGGCTGATGGTATCTTGTGACAGTTTGAAACAATCATTCCAGTGGGTTTCCAACGGTAAATCCTGGCTGTACCAAAGGTTAGAAAAAGGAATTTTGCTGACCTGATAAACTCATGAGCCTCTTCCGTCCTGCGGTTTATCTTTTCAAGCACTCCTTCAGGACTCCCGGCCGAGAATTCAGTGTAATGGTGAAAGCTCAGCCAGGTACCGTTATTATCGTAAAGGTCCTCTACATGAAATTTTCTGTTCTCAATTGCCAATTCAAGCGTTTTGGATACCGACACAGGATTATAGACCGTTCCCGAGGGATTTATCATAACGGGCATCCGTCCCGAATGCATCTTCATCCCGATTTCAATAGCAAAGCAGGAGCCAATAAGCATAACTTTGGTGCTATAGTCAATTCTTTCAGATGAAGGATCTGTATTTACAATCGTTCTCAGCTCCATTTGGGAAAGTATTATTTTGAGGCAAGCCTCTTTTCAATCCAGTTTAGTATTACTGTAAATACCTCTTCCTTAAAGGTCTCATTATGCAGTTCATGGTAACCACCATCCAATAATCTGAATTCAACCATTTCCGACTTTTCCGCAAACTCACGGCTGCCTTCCGGGGAAGTAACCGCATCTTCGCTGCCGTGTAAAAGAAGAACAGGAATACCAAGCTCCGGGGCACTTGACAATGAATATTTCGCAGCATTGGTTATTCCGTTAAAGAGGCTTACCGATATTTTGCCATGCACAAGCGGATCAGTAACATAATTGTCCGATACCAACCTGTCATGAGATAAATGATCCGGATTGAGACCGGATGGTTGAACAAAGGCGGGTAAAATATGCTTCATGACGGCAGCAAGTTTCAACTTCATCTTATTAGGTTCAAAAGATAACCGGAGCCAGGGCGAAGTAACAACAGCTCCTTTAACCTTTGGCTTCTTCCGCAGGAGGTAATCCAGGACAATTCCACCTCCCATGCTGTGTCCGTAAAGGAATACCGGAACACCCGGAAATGTCTTCCTGCTTTCATCAATAAGCGTGCCTGCAAGCTCTTCAATCAGACGAAAGCTCTTAATATGTCCTCTGCGCCCATCAGAACATCCGTGGCCGGGAAGATCAACTCCTGCGAATCCGATCCCCCTCGTATTAAACATTTCTGCCCAATGGTTATAACGCTGTATGTGTTCACCCAGTCCATGGAACATTAATACGACAGCTTTGATATTATCGCCCGGACTTTTGATTACACCCCTGAGGATTTGTCCGTTGCTAAGTCTGATGTTGAATTCCATATTTGTTTTTTCCTAAAAATACAAAAGATGTTGTAAAAACGGAATATATCAGCCACAATAAGCAAAATAGTCTATCTGTCCGGCCGGACCCCACGCCCTGCTGACGCAGGGCACCCCCGGGAAGCTTCTTCCGGATTGTCGTCAGTAAAGACCCCCCGCCCCGCTGACGCAGGGCACCGCCCTGGACAGGGGGGCCAGAGGGGTCCGGGAGAATACACTATTGGCCGAGGAGAGCCCAAATCAAAAAAAACTAATTTATATACTATTTATACAAACTCTTTCCCATGAATTCTATTTGGCTGTATTCCTGCCTGTTAATCCTACATCCTGCTCCTGGCTTATTTAGAAAAATTTCAGAATATAAGGTTTTTAAGATATTAAGATTTTATTATCTTATTTTATTTGTGTAGATTTGCATTAACAAATTTAAACCTACCGGCCATGACAACTTACGAATTCAACAGCAACCTTATAGAGATGAAAAGCAACCTTCAGAGGTTTGCAATGAGTCTCACCGCCGATCGTGATTCAGCTCTGGACCTTGTGCAGGATACATATCTCAAGGCCTTTATGTACAAGGACAAGTTTGTTGATTACACTAATCTCAAAGCCTGGGTATTCACGATCATGAAGAATACGTTCATAAACAACTACCGTCGCAATGTGAAAGAGAATACAATAATCGACGGGACGCAGGATCTCTATTATCTCAATATGCCGCACGACAAGGGATTCATCTCTCCGGAATCGGAATACTCGGAAAGGGAGATTGAGAAAGCAATCGATTCACTTAATGATGATTTCAGGGTCCCTTTCAGGATGCATCTTGATGGATACAAATATCATGAGATAGCAGATAAACTGGGGCTGAAGATCGGGACCGTAAAAAGCAGGATATTCTTCACCCGCCAGAAACTAATGCTTGCATTAAAAGATTACAACAGATAAACAGAAAGTTAGTCAGGTTTCAGATAGTTAGTTATTCAGGGTAAAAAAAGGCTGGTCACTCAGCCTTTTTTCATTGCCCGCACAACCATTCCTGTCAGAACGAATAAGATAAAGACTCCCGATACTACCCATGCCCAGATGTTTGTTGTTTTACCCGCTCCCGCCTGTGAGTTCTTCAATAATTTTTACAGCAAGGTAAAAAACAAATGGTAAATTTATGGTGAATTTTTAATTAAACTCTTATGCAAAAGATAATTACGCTCCGAACCAGCCACAGGAACGGATTATACGACATAACGCCGGAGGTGGCCGGGGTCGTCAGGGAAAGCGGGATCAAGTCCGGAATAGTATCGGTATATGCCAGAGGATCAACTGCGGCCATTATGATACAGGAGAACTGGGATCAGTCGGTACAGAATGATGTTGTAACCCTGCTCGGCCGCATGATCCCCGGGGGAATATGGGAGCATGACCGTCAGGATAACAATGGCGATTCACATCTTAAGGCAGGTCTCGTAGGTCCGTCGGAGACTATTCCGGTTGTTGAAGGTAAACCGGGCCTCTCAACCTGGCAGAATGTTTTTCTCTGTGAGTTCGACGGGCCCAGGAATCAGAGGGAAGTGGTAGTCACTGTTATAAGTGATAAATAATTACAGGTCAGTCTGCCGGTTTAAGGGCAATGTCGACATTCCTCATGAACTGCTGGTATTTCACCCTTTCTATGGCTGATCCCTTAAAAAGGCTGGTAAACTTCGCCTGTGTCAGAGACTTCCATTCTTCAACATCCATCCCTGCAATTTTTTCACTCAGTGTGAATTCCGGAGTCCTGGCAGGTCCCGCTTCCCTGTTCCACGGACAAACTTCCTGGCATCTGTCACATCCGTAAACCCTTCGTCCCAGCTTCGGGATTATCTCTTCTGGTACCGGCCCCCTGTTCTCAATCGTAAGGTTTGCAATGCATTTCCGGGCGTCGATTGTCCTGTTCTCATTTATTGCACCTGTGGGACAGGAGTCAATACATAGCCTGCAGTCGCCGCAATGATCCTCCTCATAAGGATCATCATAGCTTAGTTCGATATTCAGCAGGAGGATTCCGATAAAAAAGAATGATCCTGTTTTTTTGTTTATCATTAATGAATGGCGGCCCCTCCATCCAAGTCCGGCCTCTTTCGCCCATGGCTTTTCAGGGATGGGGGCAGAATCGACAACAGCTCTCCCGTCTGAATCTGAATTGAACCTTTTTATAAAGGCAAGCAGGTTTCC
>DIKJ01000229.1 GCA_002424525.1 Bacteroidales bacterium UBA5621
ATCCGACAGGCACCTGCCCTTCTGCTGCAGAAACAAGCAGAAGGAATCCAGCTATGGCTGAAATTCTTCCCATCAGAGAATAAACAGTCAAACAGTATCTTTATTGCATGGGGGAACGTTACTGCGGAGAAACTCCCTGAGCTTTTCAAAGGCTCTGGCCCTGTGTGAAATAGTGTTCTTTTCATCAAGGTTCATCTCAGCGAATGTGATGTTTTTGCCTTCAGGAACAAATACCGGGTCGTAGCCAAAACCGGCCGTCCCTCTTCTCTCCTTTATTATTGTACCGTTTATTATACCCTCGAAGAGATGCTCCTTCCCGTTCAGGATAAGGGCTATCACTGTTCTGAACCTGGCATTGCGCTTCTCCGTATCTCCCAGCATGGCAAGCACCTTTTCGATATTGGCATCGAAACTTTTTTCCGCGCCCGCAAACCGTGCCGAGTTAACCCCCGGCAGTCCGCCGAGCGCGTCAATCTCAAGTCCTGTGTCGTCAGCAAAGACGTTCAGGCCGGTAGCATTGAATATATACCGGGCTTTGGCCAGAGCATTCCCTTCCAGCGCAGGCTCGTTTTCCGGAATATCTTCCTCCATACTGATGTCGGCAAGACTCAGGAGACTGAAACTCTCTCCAAGAATATGTCTGATCTCACGGACTTTGTAACTGTTGTTTGAAGCAAAAACTATCTGCATGGCAATAATCAGAATTTGCCGGCAAAAATACTCAAAATTGATCTTTCCTTTTGACCTGACTGTATAATATGCTACTTTTGGAATAGTTACATGCAACAAACACCGGATGTTTCGTTTCAGTATTTTAAAACTTATACTATCCATAACCTTGTTGCCGGCAATCCTTTCCGGGTCCGGATCAGCATTGGAGGGGGGCGGGCAGGTGAACGGACCGGTTCTTTCGGGGATCATTGTGAACGGGGATGAATTTATTTCACTGCCCCGCCAGTCAGAAATCCTTACTCTTCGTTTCAGGGAGAATAATGTGGCATTTGAATTTGAACCTTCCGAAGGGTATGAATTCCAGTTTTATCTGGAGGGGCTGGATAAAAAGTGGAGCTCGTGGCAAAAAGTCAGCAGGAAGGAATATACGAGCCTGCCAGCCCGCAGTTATGTTCTTAAGACGAGGTTCCGGAACAGTGACGGAATTATCTCGGAAGTTGCTCCCCTGGCTTTTAAAGTAAAGCCCATGTGGTACTTTTCGAAGCTGGCTGTCGCCCTTTACGTTCTGTTTTTCCTGCTGATAATCTGGGCTTTATATGAACAGCTCAATCTGAGGTTTGCGCGGACACAGCATATGCTTGAGCAGATTATCAATAAAAGGACTGAAGACCTGATAATTGAAAAGGAGAAGTCAGAGACCCTTCTTGCCAATGTCCTTCCAAAAAATATGGCCGATGAGATCATGCTGAAAGGGAAAGCCACTAAGATCAAATATAATTTTGTTACAGTTCTGTTTTCTGATATTCAAGGATTTACTCAGATCGCGGAGGAGATGAACCCTGAAGTTCTGATTGATGAGCTCGACAGGTTCTTTTTCCATTTCGATTCGGTGGTGGAGAAGTACAGGATTGAGAAGATCAAGACCATTGGTGATGCGTACATGTGTGCCGGGGGAATTCCCGAAAAGAACAGGACCAATCCGGTGGAGGTCATTCTGGCAGCCATCGAGATGCAGAACTATATGAAGAAGCTGAAGGAACGATCACAGGAAGAGGGGATGAAATACTGGGACATCAGGATCGGCATCCATACCGGTACAGTGGTGGCCGGAGTGATCGGACAGAAAAAACTGTCGTACGATATCTGGGGCGATACCGTCAATACCGCGAGCAGGATGGAATCGTCGGGGGAGGGAGGCAGAATAAATATTTCAGGGACAACCTATGAGTTTGTGAAAGATTTTTTTATCTGTGAGCACCGGGGTAAAATGCCCGTAAAATACAAGGGTGAGCTGGATATGTATTTTGTAAACGGCATAGTGCCTGAACTGGCGGACGGGAACGGAGAGCCGGACAGGGAATTCCTTACAAGGCTTCAGATGATAAAGCTTCAGGATATTGAGGAGCTGATCACAAAACTGTATGATGATGAGGCTCCCCCCAACCTCTATTTTCACAGCACTGCCCATGTGAAAAGCATTGTAGACCAGGCTGAGTTGCTGGCATCCGGCGAGAAACTGCCCTCGGAGGATTTCATCATCCTCAAGTGCGCAGCTCTCTTCCTGTTTACCGGGTATATTTATGACTATGAAAAACCTGCCGAGGCATCACTTCTGCATGTTGAAAAGATACTACCGGCCTATGGATTTGACCAGCCGGCAATTGAAGCGGTAAAAGAGCGGATAGTGAACTCTCATAATGATCTTCAGAACACTCTGACCGACAAGATCCTCCACGATGCCAGGTACGATTACCTTGGCAGGGTCGATTTTCTGAAGCTGACTGAAAAGCTTTTCAGGGAAAGATCCGAATATGGCAGGAGTGTCAGCAAAAAAACCTGGATCATGATGCAAAGGGATCTGCTGCTCGGGCATGAGTTCCTTACCGGCACGGCCCGCCTTCTGAGAAGTGTGTCAGCCGCGGAGCAGATCGCCGGACTGGAGCTGTTTGACAAATAATCCATTTTGCGGCATGAAAAGCTTCGGAGATAATTTTAAAAACGTACTTTTACGCCAGAATAAAAATCATCTGACATGGATAAATTCGACTGGAAGAATCTTCCCTTCGGTTATATAAAAACAGATTACAATATCCGCTGTTTCTACAAGGATGGCAAATGGGGTAAGCTCGAGAAGTCTGAGTCGGAATATATTGATATTCACATAGCAGCAACGGCGTTGCATTACGGGCAGGAGGCATTTGAAGGACTTAAGGCCTATATGGGCAACGACGGCAAAGTAAGGCTCTTCAGATGGGAGGATAATGCCAGAAGGCTGATTTACTCGGCTTCAGGCATCAGTATGCCTGCTCTGCCGGTTGAGCTTTTCGGGGAGGCCGTTTTTGAGGCTATCCGGCTTAACAGGAGGTTCGTGCCTGATCACGGAACGGGTGCTACATTATATATCAGGCCATTTCTTTACGGAAGCGGCGCAGAGGTAGGTGTAAAGCCATCATCGGAATATACATTCATTCTATTTGTTACTCCTGTAGGGCCATATTTCAAGTCAGGGTTCAAGCCTGTCAATACGCTGATATGCAGGGAATTTGACAGAGCTGCCCCTCTCGGGACGGGTACATTCAAGGTTGGCGGCAACTATGCGGCAAGCCTCAGGGCGATCAATGCAGCAAAGGAAAAAGGATATTCAAATTCTATCTTTCTCGATGCAAAAGAGAAGAAATATATTGATGAATGCGGCCCGGCAAACTTCTTTGGCATTAAGGATAATACCTATGTAACCCCGAAATCGGGTTCAATACTAAATTCCATAACAAACATGAGCCTGATTGCAATAGCAGAGAGCCTGGGAATGAAAACCGAACGGCGCCCTGTTCCCGTGGAAGAGCTTTCTGAGTTCAGTGAGGCAGGAGCCTGCGGAACAGCCGCTGTGATAACCCCCATCGCAAAGATCTTTGACCCCGAGACCAACAAGGTGTATGTTTACAGCGAAAATTGCACTGCTGGTCCTGTAACAACAAGGCTTTACAACAAACTTGTCGCGATACAGTACGGCGATGAGCCGGATGAGTTCGGGTGGATAACGGTGGTGAACTAAAGGCATACTAAAATATTATTGTGAAGAACAGAGATACAGGATCAACAAAAACGAAGCTGAGAAGCTCATACGTGACTCTTGTCATAAGTGTGTCGCTTGTCCTGTTTCTCCTGGGGATACTCGGACTGGTGCTGATCAATGCCAAAGAGCTTTCGGATTATTTCCGCGAGAGTCTCTCCTTTTCCGTTATACTGGACGATAATGCCAGGGAGGCTGACATAAGGATGTTGCAGAAGGATCTGGATGCCAAGCTTTTTGTCAAATCAACGGAGTACGTTTCCAGGGATCAGGCGGCATTGAAGATGCAGGAAGAGCTCGGGGAGGATTTTATCACTTTCCTTGGCGATAATCCGCTTCCTCCTTCCATTGATGTCTATCTGTTTGCAGGATATACCAGTCCCGACAGCGTGGCTCAGATCGAAAAATATATCCTGGGATATCCCTTTGTAAAGGAGGTCTATTACCCTGAGTCCCTTCTGATCCTTATAAACGAAAATGTAAGGAAGATCACGATTTTCCTGCTGATCATAAGCTCTTTCCTCTTCCTGATAGCCGTTACCATCATCAATAACACCATCAGGCTCTCAATCTATTCTAAGAGATTTCTTATACGCACAATGCAGCTGGTTGGAGCAACAAGAGCATTCATAAGGAAACCTTTCGTTGTAAGAAGCATCTATCACGGCGTACTGGCAGCATTGATTGCCATGACACTGCTTATGGGGCTGATGTACCTGGTCGAGAAAGAATTCTTCAGGCTGTTTTCATTTGAGAGTACAAGGCTCCTTGTGCTTCTGGGACTCTTCATAATCGTGTCGGGGATACTGATAAACATCATCTCGACCTGGTTGTCGGTTAACCGTTATCTGAGCATATCAGAAGATAAACTATATTACTGATCTATATGAGCGCGAAAAACACAAAAAAGGATAAGGTAAATTTTGCCCTTGGCCCGGAAAATTATAAGTTGCTGGCCATCGGTTTTGCAATAATAGTGTTAGGTTTTCTGCTTATGCTTGGAGGCAAGGCTGAAAGCAATGAGGAGTTCAGCAAAGAGATTTTCAGTTTCAGAAGGATCACCCTGGCCCCGATAGTTGTGCTTGCCGGGTTCGTTTTCGAGATATGGGCCATTATGAAGCGGCCCAAAGATCCTGAAAAATAAGTTAACTATCATCCGGAATGGATTGGATTGAAGCGATCATCCTTGGCGTGGTCCAGGGACTTACTGAATTCCTGCCTGTAAGCAGCTCGGGGCATCTTGAGATTGGGAAAGCACTGTTTGGAATCGATGCTTCCGAAAACTTCTTTTTTACGGTAGCTGTGCATGGCGCCACCGTAGCCAGTACACTGGTTGTCTTCGCCAGGGAGATACTTCAGTTACTTAAAGGAATATTCGCCTTCAGGATGAATGAAGAGACAACTTTTATATTAAAACAGTTGTTATCTATGATCCCGATAGGTGTTCTTGGACTTTTCTTCAGAGATGAAGTCATTGGTCTTTTTAACGGCAACCTGGTCATTGTCGGTTCAATGTTGCTGATCACTGCATCTTTTTTATTTACGGGTCATTTCATAAAAAGGAAGGAAAGAAACATAGGATACATGGATTCCTTCATTATTGGTGTTGCACAGGTCTTAGCGGTCATTCCCGGGATCTCCCGCTCCGGCGCGACCATTTCGACGGGAATGATGCTTGGAAACAGAAAGGATGAACTGGCTAAGTTCTCTTTCCTGATGGTTCTGGTACCGGTGATCGGTGCAAACTTCCTCGAGATATTTTCCGGCGATTTTACACGGTCCGGCACAGGGGCCGGTGTGATAATTGCAGGAGCGGTTGCGGCATTTGTATCGGGTTATATTGCCTGCCGCTGGATGATTACCCTGGTGAAAAAGAGCAAAATGATCTGGTTCGCTGTCTACTGTTCTGTTGTTGGATTGATAACGATTTTACTTGGATAGAATAAGCACAGATAAAAAAACGATTTTTGAAGAGGGTCAGGTACTGCTGTTCGACAAGCCTCTCTACTGGACATCATTTGATCTGGTAAACAAGGTAAGGATTATGATCAGAAGCACGACCGGCATTAAGAATATCAAGGTGGGGCATGCCGGGACTCTTGATCCCCTTGCTTCCGGACTGATGATCATCTGCACGGGCAGGGCGACAAAAAGAGTCGAACAGTTCAGGGATCTTGACAAAGAGTATGTTGCATCGATACATATCGGAAAGACGACACCCTCGTTTGATCTTGAGACGGAGACAGACATGAGTTATCCCGCGGATCATATAACGGAGGAGCTTATTTTGAGCACGCTTGAGACATTCAGGGGTGAACAGAAACAGGTGCCCCCCATGCATTCCGCGAAGATGATTAAAGGCAAACGGGCTTATGAGTATGCCAGAAAGGGTATAGATAAGCATCTGGAGCCTGTAACCGTTTTTTTTAGAGAGATAAAACTTCTCTCATGCTCAATCCCCGAAATTAAAGTGAATCTTATTTGCAGTAAGGGGACCTATATCAGGTCATTTGCCAGGGATCTCGGAACTGCTCTGGGCAGCGGAGCCTTTCTGTCGGGGCTCGAGCGGAAAGCAATAGGCCCCCACAGGCTTGAAAATGCCATGAGTCTGGAAAATTTCGAAAAATTTCTTGATGATTTGAAACAAAACGGAAAATTATACGTATAAAGGGATTCTGAAAATCTAATTATATAATTTAAATATGAAATTATCTCAGTTCAGGTACACACTGCCCCAGGAATTGATTGCTCTTTACCCCACTCCGAACAGGGATGAATCAAGACTCTTTGTTCTGGACAGGAAAACAGGAGAGATGCAGCACAGGATATTCAAGGATATAACGGAATATTTTCTGGAGCATGATGTGCTTGTATTCAATAATACAAAGGTGTTTCCGGCAAGGTTATACGGGAACAAGGAGAAAACGGGAGCTGAGATCGAGGTGTTCCTTCTGCGGGAGCTGAACAGGGAACAGCGTTTATGGGACGTGCTTGTTGACCCTGCAAGAAAGATCCGTATCGGCAACAAATTGTATTTCGGAGAAAATGATGTTCTGGTTGCCGAAGTTATCGATAACACCACATCGAGGGGCAGGACCCTTCGATTCCTTTTTGACGGCACCTACGAGGAGTTTAAACATACACTTTACAGTCTGGGCGAGACGCCTCTGCCAAAGTTCATCAACAGGCCTGTGGAACCCGAGGACAATGAGCGTTACCAGACTATCTTTGCCAAGCATGAGGGCGCTGTTGCAGCACCTACCGCAGGGCTCCATTTCAGCCGGGAGCTGTTGAAGAAACTTGAAATTTTAGGTGTTGATTTTGCCGAGATAACCCTGCATGTGGGTCTTGGCAACTTCCGCAGTGTCGATGTTGAGGACCTCACCAAGCACAAGGTCGATTCGGAAAGGATAACAATATCGGAGGAGGCGGCGGACAAGGTGAACAAGGCGAAGGATAACAAGCACAGGATATGTGCGGTCGGCACAACGGTGGTCAGGACCCTCGAAAGCTCTGTTTCGACCAGCGGCTACCTTAAGCCCTTTGATGGCTGGACGAACAAGTTTATTTTCCCTCCTTTCGAGTTTAAGGTGCCCGATATGATGATCAGCAACTTCCATCTGCCCTACTCCACTCTACTGATGATGGTTGCAGCCTTCGGAGGGTATGAATTGCTTTTCGAAGCCTACAGGACAGCCGTAAGGGAGAAATACCGTTTCGGCACATACGGGGACGCAATGCTTATTTTGTAGGCGGAAAGCAGGTCGTGCAGGTCGTGCAAGTCATGCAGGCCCTTCGGGCTTCGGGCCCCATTGTTAATAAATTTCCTTTTTAGTTAACTTAATCAGGACTAATGTTAGATTTTATTAAGGACATTTGATATTGTTTTTAGTAAAAGTGACGGTTGCACCGATTTCATGCAACCATGAAAGGTTTTAACGAGTCTTGAAAACATAATGTAAAAAAGTCCGTTTAATAACATTGTATGCGGACGACGCATTGGGATATGAACACTTGCCGGCTTTAAAAAACATGGGATTAGCCGGAGAGTGAGTTTTTTGCATTAACCTGACCTGAAAAATTGACTGCTGAGACCGAACATATTAGAGACGAATCTGCTTCAGGAGACGGAAGAGTGATCGGGCAATATCTGCGCAGTTTGTTGCTGGTTGCCGGTTGCTGGTTGCTGGTTATGAACACAATATCAGGCCAGTACGTTCCTGGAGATTACAGGTCAAAAGGCAATGGAAACTGGACAGATCTTACTACATGGGAGAGATTTGACGGTGGAACATGGGACCAGCCAAACGCAGGTCAGGGATATCCCTCACAATTTAGCAGTCCTGCGCGTATTGATATTAATAATAATGTAACCCTTAATGTAAACCGGGCTGCTACTGCAAATCCACGGATAAATGATCTCTATATAAACTCGGGAATTCTTGATCTCTTAAGTTACAACTTCACCGTTAACGGGGCAACTATAATTTCCGGCACCCTCAGGGATGACAATACAACCGGCACCGATATATTTTACGGTACGATTGAGATCCAGAATACCGGCACATGGACAAGTGTTGCAGCAAACAGTGCGAACCTCAGGCTCTACAGTGACATAATTAATAACAGCAACAATGTTACACTTCAAAGAGTACGCGTATATGCCGGTATCGCCATTTCCGGAACAGGCAGCATTACTATCCCGGAATATTTCGAGTTTAACAACGGGCTTACCGTAATTAATCAGACACAGATTTCAGTCGGGATTGGGCTCAACTCTAACAATACAGTCGGAGCAGTATGGATAAATGAAGGGATATTGAACTATACCAGTACCTCAAACATTTTATTGAATACAAATGGTGTTTTAAATGCTTCTTTTCCCGGCAATATTATTGAGTACGGAGGTGCCGGCAATCAGAATATTAAGACTCCGTTAACTTCATATTATAATTTACGGACTTCAGGATCCGGCACAAAATATCTTCAGGCAAATCTGACTATCGACGGTGATCTGGATATCGGGGCTTCCAGCACCCTCAATTCAAACGGCAGAGATATTATTCTGCTCGGAAGCTGGACGAACAGCGGAAGCTTTACCTATGGAACGAGAACTGTCACTTTTGCCGGAGGAAGTTCTCAGACAATTACAAATCCGTCAGATCAGGTTTTCTATAATCTCATCGTTAACAATTCGGGAAGTGCTGGTAATAATGATCTGGTCCTTGCGAATAATGTTCAGGTGGGCGGAACCTTGTCAATGTTATCTGGTAACATCATTACAGGTTCAAACCTGCTGACCCTTACGCCAACTTCACCTGCAGCTCTTAACCACATATCCGGCACAATTATAGGAAGGTTACAGAGAGGAGTGGCGAACACGGGAGAGGAGTACCTCTTTCCGGTTGGTACCTCCACGGATTACCGGCCGGCTATTTTCAACTTTTCTTCGCTCACTTCACCAACGAATATTTCAGCACAGTTTATCGCCGCTACGCCCGGGTCATTTACACCGTATACTGACGACGAGGCTAACCAGCTTGATTATGCCTTTACGGACGGGTACTGGAATTTCTCCAGTTCTTCCACTCCCGGCACCACCTATTCTCTTTCGCTCACCGGAGAGGGCTTCTCGAGTTACAGTATAGACGACGACTCCAGGATATCGGGGAGAAACGCCGGCACCACAGCCTGGAACGATCACGGAACCCATGGGACAGTAAATGCCGGGGACAGCACCATCACACGGACCGGTCTTAATATACTGAACACCACATTTTTCGATTACTGCTTTGCAGGCCGATGCAGTATTACAGCAGATGCTGGTCCGGATGCCGAAATATGCGCAGGAGGTTCCACTACCCTGAACGGTTCCGGGGGAGTCACATACCTGTGGTCACCAGCTACGGGATTGAGCAATGTCAATATACCCGATCCGGTAGCAAGTCCTGTAGTAACAACTACCTACACCCTTACCGTTACACAGGGTGCATGTGTAAGCACCGATCAGGTTACCATAACCGTTTATCCTCAACCTGCCGGCCCACTCCTTAATACTAAGACTCCGGACCTGGTTACAGTATGTGAGGGGCAGAATGTATCAGCTCTCTTTGATGCAGGTACCGGCGGGGCAGGATGTACAGATTCCTTCCAGTACCGTTTTGACGGAGCCGGAGCATGGATCGCCTATTCTGAGGGCACTGATATTAATACTTCAGGACATACTCAGGTCGATATCCGGGGACAAAGAGCAGGCTGTGATGAGAATACGGGATGCAGTGGTACCGACTGGGTAATTCTGACTTCATGGACTATTAATCCTCAGCCAACTGGTCCATCCGTGAACATAAAATCACCAAACCTTACTGCAGTTTGTGATGGGCAGGTTGTCTCGGCTACATTTAACCCCGGAAGCGGAGGAGTAGGATGTACGGATGCCTTCCGGTACCGTTTCGATGGAGCCGGGGGGTGGTTAAGTTATAGCCCCGGGACAGATCTCAATACCACAGGTCATACCCAGGTGGAGATCCAGGGACAGCGTTCCAGTTGCGACCCGGGAACAGGCTGTTCCGGTACATCCTGGACCGACCTTGTTTCCTGGATAGTCAATCCTTTGCCTTCTCCAGTTCTAACAGGAGATAATGAAGTATGCCCGGGAGCTATCGGAATAAAATACTCAACCCCCGAAATTGCAGGACATACGTATGCATGGACCATCACAGGGAACTCTTCATCTTCTGGGGAAAACAGCAGTGAAGTGACAGTAAACTGGGCCTTTAACTGCAACACAACAGGGAGTGTCAGGGTTACGGAAACCATTACCGCCACAGGCTGTAATGTATCCACTGCAGATTATCCGGTCACCATACGCGACAACACTGCTCCTGTATGGACCACACCGGCAGGTTCTTTGAACGGGACTCTGGAATGCAGTGATGCAACAGGGATAGCGGCAGCACAGGCATTCTTCCCTGTTGCAACAGATAACTGCGATCCGGATGTTATGGATATCGTTAAAGTGCCAGGCTCGTTTGTGGCAGGCACCTGTTCCGAGGCCGGCACTTACACAAATACATGGAGTGTTACTGACGCATGCGGTAATGAAAGTGTGCAGTACACACAGGTAATTACAATCACAGATACTCAGGCTCCGGCCTGGAACACTACGGAAAATGCTCTTGACCGGACTGTGGAATGCAGTAATGCACCGGGATTGGCAGCAGCACAGGCATTATTCCCCCTCGCAGGCGATAACTGCGATACGGACGTTACCAATACCATTAAAAATCCGGGAGTTTTTGTTCCAGATCCTCTCTACCCGCAGGAAGGTACTTACACCAATACATGGACAGTCACCGATGAGTGCGGCAACTTAAGTGCTGTTTATACCCAGGTTATCACTATTAAAGACGAAACTCCGCCGACCTGGATCACTGTGGCAGGTTCACTAAACAGGACTATTTCATGCAGTGATGCGGCAGCCCTTGCGACAGCACAGGCACTGGTCCCTGTGGCAGTTGATAATTGCGATCCGGGCACCGGAGTAATTACTAAATTGGCCGGAGGGTTCGTCCCGATTGATAACCCGGACGAAGGCACTTATACCAATACCTTTACCATTACCGACAACTGCGGTAACATAAGCGATGTATTTGTACAGGTAATAAATATTATTGACATTGTTCCCCCGGTCATCATCTGCCCGGGTGACATAACTGTAAGCTGTGACGATGATACTTCGCCGCTGGAAACCGGATCGGCGACAGCAACAGATAATTGCACACCGGTTGGAGAGGTAGTAATTGCATTCGGTGATGTAAGTACCTACGATACCGATCCTGCAGGTATCAACCATTATAACTATGTGATCACCCGGACCTGGATTGCAACCGACCGGCATGGTAATTTCTCCGGTTGTTTACAAAAAATCACTGTTAAGGATGAGACAGGTCCGGTAATAATCCGGCCTCCGGACATAACTGTTAATTGTCAGGACATTCCCGCAACGACTCTTACCGGAACGGCAACGGCTTCAGACAACTGTTCACCTGAGGCTTACATTACGATCAGCTACAGCGATACGGATGATCAGGATCCCGATCCTGCAATTGCAGGACATTATAATTATGTTATCACCAGGACGTGGAAAGCCACAGATAAGGCAGGCAACATCAGTCAGTCTGTCCAGTTCATTACGGTGGAGGATGTGACCAGTCCTGTTATTACCTGTCCCGGGGATCTCTCCGTAAGCTGTGAAGAGAGCAAGGAGCCGCTAAATACCGGCACTGCAACTGCTGCTGATAACTGCACCCCTGTAGCAGATATTGCTTTAACATACCTCGATGCAAGCGATCAAAATCTTTCTCCTGCCAGCCCGGGACACTACAATTATACCATTACCAGAACATGGAGGGCAACTGATCCTTCAGGAAATTTCAGCGAGTGCACTCAGACCATCACTGTTCAGGATCTTACAGCTCCTGTTATTACCACATGTCCTGCCGATATCACAATCAGTTGCGAGGAAAATAAAGAACCGGCAAACACAGGCGCCCCGGTCATTACGGATAACTGTGCCCCGGAGGCGAATATAACTGTCACTCACAATGACGTAAGCACATTCGATCCCGATCCTGCGAGTGAAGGTCATTACAATTATCTCATTGTCAGGACATTCACGGCAACTGATGTGGCAGGGAATTCCACTCAGTGCACACATACAATAACAGTTGAGGATAAAACCGCTCCTTCAATAACCTGCCCTGCCGATGTTATTGTTGGTTGTGAGGAGGACAGTGGACCTTCAAGCACCGGGACAGCTTCTGCCACCGATAATTGTTCACCTCAGACCGAAATATCAATCGGCTACGATGATGAAAGTACGTTCAATCCCGATCCGGCCAGCGTTAATCACTATAATTACGTGATTACGAGAACCTGGACTGCGACTGATGTAAGCGGTAACGTAAGCACCTGCATACAGATCATAACTGTTCAGGATATCTTAATTCCTGTTATTGTTTGTCCGCCTGCTGTAACGGTAAGCTGTGAGGATGATAAGTCACCTGTTAATACAGGGAACCCGACAGCATCGAATAATTGTGCGCCTGAGGTAAGCATAACGATCTCACGGAATGACACTGACGATCAGGATCCGGATCCGGCCAGTGCCGGCCATTACAATTATACGATCACGAGGACCTGGAGGGCTACTGATGTAGTTGGCAACTGGAGCGAATGTGTCCAGATCATAACGGTTCAGGATATAACCGGTCCTGTAATAACCTGCCCTTCCGATGTAACAATAAGCTGTGAAGATGACAGCACTCCGGCAAACACGGGGACGGCAACAGCGACTGACAATTGCACCCCTCAGGAAGAGATAACGATCACGCACCTTGATTCAGATACCCGGGATCCTGATCCGGCCAGTGCCGGTCATTACAATTATACGATCACGAGGATCTGGAGGGCGACTGATGTTTCAGGCAACTTCACCGAATGCACTCAGACCATCACAGTGAAGGATGTTACAGCGCCTTCATTTGCTGTTCCTCCTACAGCAACTGTTTGCAGGGATGCAGACTGTTCCTATGACATCGACCCTGCCATTACCGGCGGCATCA
>DIKJ01000026.1:0-201 GCA_002424525.1 Bacteroidales bacterium UBA5621
CCGGTGATCTGGTATTTTTCGATAACGACAGGGGTGTCATAACGCATGTCGGTATGATACTGTCGAGGGGCCTGGTAATCCACGCCTCGGGAAGAGTGCGCATTGATCCTATCGATCACCAGGGAATATTCAAACATGAAACCGGAGATTACTCGCACCATCTCCGCACAATCAGAAGAATACTTTAGGGTCTCCTTGTCT
>DIKJ01000026.1:333-4783 GCA_002424525.1 Bacteroidales bacterium UBA5621
ATCCTGACATTCAGAAAGGCTCCCCTGATGCACGATCTTAATGCCAGGGCACCAACAGCGGCATCGGTCACTGAACCCGGGTTCCCTTTTTCGACCATTTCCCTTATCAGTCCGAAGCCTTTCACGGCTGTCTCCATCACATTGAGAGGTATGATTGTGGCATATTTTGTGGCTTCCTCGACTGCCATGGTCCTTGTGGCCTTCTCCTCATCGGTTTTCTTTGGAAGGCTCATTGCTTCGATGATCTTCCTGTAGGCAGCAGTATCCTCATCGACAAGGCTCAGCAGCCGGTTCTGGATCTCCTTCCCCTGTTCCGCCCGGTCGGAGAATTCCTTCCATCTGTCATCCCATCCTCGCTTATGCGACGAAAGATTCGCAACCATGGTTCCCAGGGCAACCCCCATGGCTCCGATATATGCAGAGACGGAGCCCCCTCCGGGCGCTGTCGATTCTGATGCAACCTCGTTCATGAAACCCTGCAGGCTCATCGCAGTCAGTCTCTTATCCCCCTGCCTCTCTTCCATAACATACTCAATTATTCTTTCTTCAGGATTGAAGGGACTCAACTCATCAAGACCCATCGATCTGACTGCTATCTTAATCAGTTCATCATCGGATACTCCTGCTGATCGCTGCTGCTTGCCGAGGAAGTAGCGCCCGGCATCGAGGATTGCTTTGAGCGGTATAAGACCAACAAGTTCTGATCCGGTAACCCTCACTCCCCTGGCATCAGCCTTACGGCACACCTCATCGAAAGCAATATGCACCGGGATTACTGAAAGGTCAGTAAGATTCATGGAGATCTGCGCTATCCCGTATTCTTCTATGTACCAGCCTATTGCCTTTACAGACTTTAGTGATCCCGGGTCCATGACCGGCTCCCCGTTTTCATCCGTCACAGTTTTGCCGGTAAGAGAATTGCCCTCCCGTAATGGTCTGCCTTTTTCCCTTACATCGTATGCGATGGCGTTTGCCCGTCTGACAGAGGTGGTATTAAGGTTAACGTTGAAAGCAACCAGGAAATCTCTGGCTCCTACAATTGTTGCACCTGATCTTTCGTTAAAAAGCGCAGGCCCGAAATCGGGCTTCCATGCACGGTCAGCAAGTTTTTTTCTCAAACCCTCATATTCGCCGGCTCTGATGCTGGCCAGATTTCTCCTTTTTTCTTCAAAGGCGGCATACTCGTAACAATATACGGGTATCTGCAACTCGGTCCCTATTCTTTCAGACAGTCTGCGGGCATAGACCACGGTCTCTTCCATTGTGATGCCTGAAACCGGGATCAACGGACAAACATCGGTTGCTCCCAATCTGGGATGTTCTCCCGTATGCTTTGACATGTCGATCAGCAACGAAGCCATCTTCACTGCTCTGAAAGCTGCTTCTATTACCTGTTCCGGATCTCCGGTAAAAGTAACCACGGTACGGTTTGTATCCTTTCCGGGGTCAACTCCAAGAAGCTTCACCCCGTCAACAGCCCCGACGGAGTCAGTGATCTGCTTTATTACTCCCATATCACGTCCTTCACTGAAATTCGGCACACACTCTATTATCCTTCTTTCCATATCTTTCCTTTAAGTATCACTTTATCTATCATATAACTGCCGTAGGCATACGGCAAAAAGTCGTAAGATGGCATCTCTTTGGTTATAAACATATTGGCAACTTTCCCTACCGCAACCGACCCGTGTGTTTCCTGCAGGCCCATCGCATATGCCGCATTGATGGTGACTGCATTGATAACCTCCTCGGGGAGCATCCTGAGCCTGATACACCCCAGCGACATAATAAGTTTCATATTGCCCGATGGTGACGAACCCGGATTATAGTCCGAGGCCATTGCAACCGGCAATCCGGCATCGATCATCTTTCTTGCAGGAGGATCGGGGAGACCGAGAAAGAAAGCGGCGCCCGGCAGAAGCACAGGCATGGTATCAGTACCTGAAAGTGTATCTATCTCCTCATCACCTGTCCTTTCGAGGTGATCCACCGAAAGGGCATCGTACTTAACGCCAACCTGGACCCCTCCCGAGAAATCAAGCTCGTTGGCATGGATCTTTGGAATGAGTCCGTACTTCATTCCTGCTGTCAATATTCTTTCGGTGTCCTCCACGGTAAAGAACCCGCGGTCACAGAATACATCTATGTAGTCGGCAAGCTCCTCATAAGCGACCATCGGGATCATCTCGTTTATGATCAAATCTACATACTGCTCTCTCCGGCCTTTATACTCCTCCGGCACGGCGTGGGCTCCCAGGAAAGTGGCCCTCACCTCAACGGGCGCAGACTCTCTGATCTTTTTAATAACCCTCAGCATCTTAAGCTCACCCTCCGGTGTGAGCCCGTAACCGCTTTTAATCTCAACAGCGCCTGTGCCAAGACTTATGATCTCATTGACACGGTGCATAGATTGTTCAAAAAGTTCTTCTTCGGAAGTTTCTGCCAGCAATCTTGCAGAATTAAGGATACCTCCTCCCCTTCCGGCTATCTCCTCGTATGACAAACCCCGGATCCTGTCAGTAAATTCTTTCTCGCGGCTGCCTGCAAAGACTAAATGTGTATGCGGGTCGCAGAATGACGGGAACAAAAACCTGCCCGAAGCGTCAATTATTTCATTCCGGTGATGATCGTCATCTTTGACCCTGCGGGAGATCTCCTCCATAGGGCCGAAGTCCTTTATCAATTCATTTTCGGTAAGCAGAAATGCATCCCTGATGATTCCGATTTCAGACATCTCCTTGCCGCAAACCCTGATACGGGGAGTCTTCTCTGCCTGCACCAGGCATTTGATATTCTTGATAAGCAGTCCCATATAAGTCTTTAGTCGTAAAATAATGTCCTAAGGTAGCAAATATTGAAAAAAGAGATCAGAATTTCCATTTTTCTTTATCTTTAGCCCTGAATAACCAAACCATAACCTATGAAAAAGAGCGCTTTACTATTCGTTTTAGCTATGCTTGCCCTTACCTTGCCGGCGCAGGAATCAAAAACCAAATCAGGATGGAACTTTGGTGTCCTGCCGACAATATCGTTTGACTCAGACCTGGGTTTTCAGTACGGAGGACTGATTGACCTCTATAATTACGGGACAGGCGACATCTATCCCGATTACTATCACAAGATTTATGTTGAAGTGAGCCGCTATACAAAAGGGAGCGGAATCAACAGATTAAACTACGAAACCATAAAACTCATACCCGGTGTAAGATATACTACAGATCTTTCATTCCTGACGGACCAGGCATACGACTTCTATGGATTTAACGGATATGATGCCGTTATAGTAAAGGACTGGATGGATCTGGAGTCGGATGATTATATAACAAGGATGTTCTACAGGCATAAACGGTCGCTTTTCAGGTTCAAGAACGATTTCGAGGGAAAACTCTCGGGACCTAAGCTTCTCTGGAATGCAGGGTTCGCTGTCCAGAAATTCACCATTTCGTCTGTCGATCTCGATAAACTGAACAAAGGCAGGGACCTTGAAGACCAGTATCCTGACGTTCCCGGTCTGTATGAGTTATATAAGGATTGGGGTATCATCGACGAAGAAGAAGCAGACGGTGGTCTGGTGACAACGCTCAAGGCCGGGATTTCCTACGACACGAGGGATAACAGGCCAAACCCGATGAAAGGTATCTGGACTGAAGCAGGGATTGAAACTTCCCAGAAGTTTCTGGGCAGTGAAGCATCCTTTGGCAAGTTTTACTTTACACACCGGCAATACTTTACATTGATCCCGAATGATCTTTCCCTGGCCTACAGGCTTGGTTATCAGCAAACAATTTTCGGGGATGTTCCTTTTTATTACCAGCCCCAGGTAATCGTATCAGCTCTGAGAGGCGCCTTCTCCGAAGGACTGGGAGGTTCCAAAACCCTTCGCGGCATCTGGAGGAACAGGGTTGTAGGCGACGGCTTTTTTTACGGGAACATGGAACTACGCTGGAAAGCGGTAAGGTTCACCTTTATTAACCAGAACTTCTATATAGGCCTGAACGGCTTTACGGATTTCGGGATGATCACTAAAAAGATTGACTTCACTATTCCCAATTCTTACCCTGAGGGCTTCAACCAGGCGGACTTTTTCAATCCGGATGCAGAAAAGCTTCATATCACCGCCGGAGCAGGCCTGAGGGTGGTTATGAATGAAAATTTCATTATAGCATTCGACCTGGGGAAAGCATTTAACGATCAGGACGGAGGCATGGGATTCTATGTGGGATTGAACTACCTGTTTTAGGAGATCGCTGATAGCTTACATACCCTTGAGGAAGTAAGCCAGCCCGACTCCCAGATAGTTGCCGATAATATAACCGACTACCCCGACAGTTATACCTGTCACTATTACATCCTTATTCTTTAGTGCTGCTGCAACAATAGGCACGAATGGCGGGGAATATATGAAAGAAGTAGTGGTTATGAGATAATCATCTGCATTGACCCTGAATAT
>DIKJ01000026.1:4807-15112 GCA_002424525.1 Bacteroidales bacterium UBA5621
AGGAAAAAAGGCCAAGAAAGCCGATATTGAATATTACCCCGAGGTTTGCCATCGATGCAACAACCAGTGAAAACACAAGAATAAAGTACATCCCGAGCTGGAATGTCTTTTCGATCCTGTTCAGCCAGGGCATCAGCGAACCGGTGATCGCCAAAGTTGTGATAAGCAATATGGCAACCGGATTAAGCGATTCCGGAGGAAAGAGCAGGACGGCAATCCCAACGGATATTGCGACGATAAGTAATGATATCCCGAACGCCTTCACAAGCGGAAGGAGTCGCTCCTTTTTGAACATGCCCGAAAAATCGTCAAAGCTCTCGGCCTCTGCCACTGCCTGACTCGTATCAACTGACTCACCTGAAGATCTGAATGGAGGAAGTATAGCCCTGAAAACCCTCGGACCGGCTGTTATAAAAAAGATAATGGTGATTGCGCCAATAATTATATCATATGTGTTTGTCATCAGAAAAAGGCTTGGATCAACATCAAGGGCGACACTCAGTGAAGCCATATTTGCAGTCCCCCCGGTATAGACACTGACGAGCATCCCCGCCACCTTCCAGCTGTCGGGCACGATATCAGCAAAGATCAGGTATCCTGTAGAGATTATAATAATGACTGATACCAAGGCCAGCACCATGCTCAGAAAACCAGTCTTTGCATGCTTCAACCATCTTCTGATATTAAGCGAAAACAGCAGAAGAGGAAATGCAATTGGAACAATAACAGTAGTCAGAAGATCCTGAGCGTTAGCAATGGCATTCACGGTCAGATCATCTTCGGTGACGGCACCGGAAGCCAGCAGTGATTCCATCTGCTGCGCCGGCAGTGAAGGATCACCGTGCAGTGCGAGCATATAACCCTCACTTCCCCTTGGCAATATACCGGAAATGCTTAAGAGAAGCCCGAAAGCGTAGGCCAGCAGTATCGATCCGCATCGCTTGAAGAAGGACCAGCGTCGGCACATGAAAATAATTGCGAAGGGGAATGAAAAATAGAAGAGAACCAGGAGAACGATTTTAATCATTGCCTCAGGTTTTAGGTCTAATCAAATATAAAAAAAAAGCTTTTAACCCGGGAGCAATTTATCTGAAAAATATGTATTTATACTTACCTGAACAGCTTCAGTCACAATCCTCAAAACTCTTGCGGTACTGTTCGATGGCCTTGAGGCTCATACCCATGTTCGAGAATCCTCCGTCGTGGTAAAGGTTCTGCATGGTTACTTTCCTTGTAAGGTCCGAGAAAAGGACGACACAATAATCGGCGCACTCTTCTGCGCTGGCGTTACCGAGAGGTGACATCCTTTCTGAAAAATCTACAAGCGATTCGAAACCGTGGATCCCGGAGCCAGCAGTTGTGGGAGTTGGTGATTGTGAAATTGTGTTTACCCTGACTTTTCTGTCACGGCCATAGATATATCCGAAAGAACGGGCGATCGATTCCAGAAGAGCCTTGGCATCACCCATGTCGTTGTAACCGGTGAGGGTTCTCTGTGCGGCTACATATGATAAAGCTACGACGGAGCCCCACTCCCTTATCGCATCGTGTTTATATGCTGTCTGGAGTATCCTGTGAAAACTAAGGGCTGAAATATCGAACGTTTTCAGCATATTCTCATAGCTGGTATTCTCATAGGGGATCTCCTTCCGTACGTTGGGAGACATACCGATCGAATGCAGGATGAAGTCAAACCGGCCGCCGAAGTAATCCATGCTCTCAGTTATCAGTCTTTCAATATCCTCCATTTTTACAGCATCGGCAGGAATAACTCTGCTGCCGGTTATCGAGGCAAGTTCGTCGATTGTTCCCAGCCTGATGGCGACCGGCGAGTTAGTCAATACCAGCTCAGCACCGTGTTCCCTGGCTTTCAGGGCTACCTGCCAGGCTATTGATTTTTCGTTCAGGGCTCCGAAAATAATCCCTTTTTTCCCATGAAGAAGAGCACTGGTCATAAATCTGAATGATTAGTGATTGATTCAATTAACTGCCGCCTGTAACAATTCAGTCGCATTCCTGATGGCTGTTTCGGTTACTTCGCTGCCGCTAAGTAATCTGGCGACTTCAAGTATCCTCTCCTCGGCAGATAACAATTTAACACGGGTAATTGTTTCGTCACCCTTTTCTTCTTTGTAAACATGGTAGTGCTTCGTTCCCCTGGAGGCTACCTGGGGAAGGTGTGTTATGTTCACGACCTGCATGTATTTGCCCATGAGTGCCAGTATCTGGCCTACCTTATCGGCCACTTCACCGGAGACGCCGGCGTCGATCTCATCGAAAATAATTGTCGGGAGATTGGTGTTTCTTGTGAGGAGCGATTTGAGACTCAGCATCACCCTCGACAATTCCCCGCCGGAAGCGATCCTTGCAAGATCTTCAGGCTCGATCTGTTTATTGGCTGAAAAGAGAAAATCGGCATGGTCAGAACCGGTTGGCGTGAGGTCCGGAGATTGCGAAATAACAATACGGAATCTGCCATTCGGCATTCCAAGCTGTCTGAGGATATCCGTAATTCTGCCCTCCACATCGTTCAGAACCGCTTTCCGCCTTGCAGACAACTCCTCAGCGACACTCCTCAGTGATTTCTCCTCAACGGCAAGAAGGGATTCCAGCTCCTGCAATCTCTCATCTGTTGAGCCGGTCGATCTGATGTGGCTTCTTATCTCTGACTCCCTGAGTATCAGCTCATCAAGGTTATTCACCCTGTGCTTCTGGATAAGTGAATAGATCAGGTCAAGCCTGCTGTTTATCTTCTCAAGCCGCCCGGGATTGGCTTCTATCCCGTCAGAGAGCCTGGCTAAATCGCCTGCAAGGTCGTTAAGCTCGATATATGTTGATTCAATCCGCGACACAAGTTCCTCTCCACCCGGCAAAAAAGAACAGATCCTGCTGATATTTGATCTTACTTCCCTTAATTTTGTCAGGAGCGATCCCTCTTCCGACTGGAGAAGATATGACGAATTTTCAAGAGAAGATTTTATCTCTTCGGCATGCTCAAGCAATTCCTGCTCCCTTTCAAGCTCTTCCTGCTCCCCCTGTCTCAGTTTTGCCTCTGCGAGCTGATTCAGCTGGAAAAGGTAATATTCGATATCTGCCTTGTTCTTATCATTCAGCTCCTTAACCTCTGCATACTCTTTTCTCAGCCTCCTGAAATTGTTAAAGGCTTCACTGTAACCGTTCTTAAGCTTGAGAGTACCTGCAAACGAGTCTATCACATTCAGCTGGAAGTTATTGTCATTCAGCATCAGAGTCTGATGCTGTGAATGAATATCGATAAGCCTGCTCCCGAGTTCTTTCAGCAGATTGACGGTAACAGGGGTATCATTGATGAAGGCACGTGATTTGCCGGCAGGGTTGATTTCCCTGCGCAGGATTGTAACCGGATCATAATCAAGCTCGTTACTGATAAAAAAATCTTCGAGCTGATAACCCTCAATTCTGAATGAGCCTTCCACAACACATTTTTCCCTTTTATCGAGAAGTACATTTGTGTCCGCCCGCGATCCGAGTATAAGGGAAAGGGCCCCCAGGAGTATTGATTTGCCGGCTCCGGTCTCACCAGTTATTATTGTCAGTCCGGTTTCAAATTCAACGTCCAGCTCCCTGATCAGAGCGTAGTTCTGGACGAATAATTTAACGAGCATAGACTTTCATTATGGGGTATTGGAAGCAGTTATCTTTTCGTATTTCGATTTGTTAGCCGGGTCTATCTCTGTAAGGATCTGAATTACCCTGCTTTTCTCCTCAGGAAATGCTTCTGAAAAGATGTTAACCAGCTCGTCTGTCTTCGATTCCATGACAACCTGCAGAATATACATAAAAGGGTCAGGTTTTCTCCTGTAAACATCCTGTATCAGCCGTAAACTTTCGACCATACTGGTCCGGGCTTCAGTTATCCTTGACTCCATTCTGTCAAGACCGTTAATGCCATATTCGTAGACAAATCTTCTGACGCCCTCATATTGCTTATCAAGGGCATTCTTCACAAGCCAGTACCTGTTCCTGTTCCTTGAACCGTCATAGGGTTTCCAGCCAGGTTCAGGAGCATTCTGGGCATTTGTTACAATTTTCTCGGCTATCTGAAAGAATTCGGTACCTCCCTCAGGCGAAAATGAATCATAATCGAAGCCCAGAATGATATAGGCGTAATAAGCCAGGACGGAAACAAGATTCGATCTGTGAGAACCCGGATCAAACTCAAGTGGCTGGAACTCAACATATCTGAACTGAAAACTATTATCAATAAAGTTCAGAAGCGTTGTGTTGTAAGTAGTATTGTATACCGGTCGTCTCAGCTGGACCTGAATGGTGCCCCTGAATTCGTCGGCCGAAAGCTGGTCGGTCAGGTTTATAAGAATATTGCAGTCGATCCTCTCGGCATAGCTGTAGACATGGTTTGTCCATACGGTGTTGTTCATGAACTCGTAAATATCGCGTTGCATGGTTTCGAACACCTGCCTGTTTGATCCCTGGATTTTCTGGGCAGAAATCTGAACGTTGCAATTCAACTCCTGAGAAAAGATTGTTCCCGGTACAAGCACAAGAACCATTAAGAGCCAATATTTTACTTTCTTACCTGGCATTATTCCGGTGTGTTGATCATTGAGGCGATTTTCGCGATAATATCTGCGGCAACCTCCTCTTTTGATTTCAACTCAAATTTATAAATATTATTGTTTCTGTCGATCATAGTGATCTTGTTTGTATCGTACCCGAAACCCGATCCTTCGTCGCGGAGGGAATTCAGAACTATAAGATCCAGATTCTTTCGTTTAAGTTTGGCAACGGCATTTTTAACCTCATTATCTGTTTCGAGTGCGAATCCTGCCAGGAACTGGCCCGGTTTTTTCATTTTACCGAGTCTCTCCGCGATGTCGGTCGTTGGCTTAAGACGGAGGATCAGCCCGTCATCTCTCTTTTTGATCTTCTTATCTTCGAAGTGCTCCGGCGTGAAATCCGCCACTGCGGCAGCGAGTATTGCAATATCTGATTCCGGAAATCTGGAGATACATTCATTTGCCATGGATTCAGCATCAACTACATCAATTACCTTTACATTGCTGTTCGCAGGCCTTATGTTTGCAGGTCCAAGCACAAGGATAACTTCTGCACCTGAACCGGCAGCCGCGTCAGCAACAGCAATTCCCATTCTGCCCGATGAATGATTGCTCAGAAATCTGACCGGATCAATTCTTTCACGGGTAGGTCCTGCGTTAATGAGGATACGTTTACCCTTCAGCCGTTTTGATTTTTTTTTTTGAAAAGAAATCGTCGATCTCTTTTACTATATCCCCGGGTTCAGCCATCCGGCCTTTACCGGATAGTCCGCTGGCCAGTTCACCGCTTACAGGATCGAGGATATGATTCCCGTGCGCCCTGAGTGTTTCTATATTCTTTTGCGTTGAAGGATGTTTGAGCATGTCCATATCCATCGAAGGAGCAACGAATACCGTACAGCGGGCAGAAAGATAAGTTGTCAGCAGGAGGTTGTCAGCAATACCCGCGGCCATTTTGGCGATGGTGTTTGCTGTTGCCGGCGCAATTATATAGAGATCAGCCCACAATCCCAGATCGACATGGCTGTTCCAGTCGCCGTTTTCAGGATTATAGAACTCCGACAAAACCGGATTCCCTGACAGGGTGGAAAGTGTAAGAGGTGTAATGAATTCTTTTGCGCCGGCACTCATTACTGTTTTTACATTGGCCCCCTTTTTAACAAGGAGTCTGATAAGGGTTGCGCTTTTATAAGCAGCAATGCCTCCGGTCACTCCGACAAGTATGTTCTTGCCTGTAAGCACTTAAAGTCAGATTTTGCTTTTAGCCGGGTTTTTCTCGGGATTCCTGTGAAATATCTTATACTCTTCAAGCTCCTGTAATGCTAAAAGGGTCGGTTTGGGAAGCTTCTCGTAGAATTTGGAAATTTCAATCTGCTCACGGTTCTCAAAAACCTCCTCCAGATTATCAGAATATGACGCAAATTCTTCAAGCTTTTTGTTCAGTTCCTGTTTCATTTCAACGGAAATCTGATTAGCTCTTCGTGAGACAATAACTACCGTCTCATAAATGTTCCCGGTATCGTGCGTAAGGAGATCCAGGTTTCTGGTAATTGTCGTTGTCGGGGCTATTGTTTTTCTGTAATCCATATTATTATTCTATGTTTTTGAATTCTGAATCTATACTTCCGGTCTTAAGAAATTTTGTCGTAGCCTGGTAAATTCTGCCTACCTCCCTGGAATATCTGCTTTCGGGAAACTCTTCCATAAATGAGAAATAATCATCCAGGGTATCCTGAAACCTCTCCTTTTGTCTGTTGGGCTGACTGTTTTCAGCGAAGCGGTAAAGGGAGTTCAGCTTAAGGAACATCATTTCCTCCCTGTATTTTGATTCTGTGTACTCCTTCAGGCTGTTGTTCAGGGCTACGATTGCAGCCCGGTACTCAGTCATGTCATAGTAGAGTCTGGCACTGAGATACGATTTCTCGACGAGGCGATCCTCCAGCTCTCTGATCAGTGCTCTGCTCTCTTCGACCCTGGGGTTGTTCGGGTATCTGTTTATGAAAATGGTGAAACCCTCAATCGCACTTCTTGAACTTGCCTGATCGAGTTCGGCCCTGGGGGAGATGTTATAATCGCATTTTGCAGCCATAAAAGCTGCCTCCTCAGCATATTTGCCAAAAGGAAACTGTTCTACAAAAGACTTGAAATAACTGCCAGCCATATAATAATCCCTCATCTCATAAAAGCTCCGTGCGTTCAGCCAGTTGAGCTCTTCCGCCTCTTCTGTAGCCCTGAATCGTGGCAGTATCTGCGATAGCAGTTCCGTAGCCTTTGAATATTGCCCTGCTTCAAAATACTCCCTTGCCCTGGTCTTCTTCAGCTCGTAGTCACTGCTTTTGAGTAACTTCTCATACTCACCGCAGGAGGTTGCTAAAACAGAAATTATCAGTATGATATATACCCTGATTCTCATAGAAAAAACGTTGCGCAAAAGTACAGATTTTTTCTGATACCAGTCAAAAAAACGAAATTAATATGCAATTATTTTATTTATGGGCATCTGCGCCACAAATTAGGTATAAATAAGTATCGGGATATAGTTGTAAATCTCTACTTTTGTGCCTTAATTCAATTAAGCAATCTGTTATGGACTTATTCGACAAAATCAAAACCAACAAAGGCGCTCTTGGTCAGTATTCTGATATGGCCCATGGGTATTTCATGTTTCCCAAACTTGAAGGAGAAATAGCTCCAAGGATGAAATTCAGGGGCAAGGAAGTTTTAAACTGGAGCCTGAATAATTATCTCGGGCTGGCAAATCATCCCGAAGTAAGACAGAATGATTCAGAAGCTGCGGCTCAATACGGCCTGGCTTATCCCATGGGTGCAAGGATGATGTCGGGCCACACCTCGGTGCATGAGAAATTTGAGAAGATGGCGGCGGAGTTCACCGGTAAGGAGGATGCATATCTTTTAAATTACGGATACCAGGGAATGGTTTCAATTATTGATGCGATTGCCGACAGGCGTGATGTGATCGTTTATGATTCCGAATCGCACGCCTGTATCATGGACGGTCTGAGACTTCATATGGGCAAAAGGTTTGTTTTCCAGCATAATGATATCGCGAGCTGTGAGAAACAGTTGCAGAGGGCTGAAAAGATTACAGAAGAGACAAAGGGTGGAATACTTTTGATTACAGAGGGTGTGTTTGGCATGGCAGGCGATCTCGGAAAGCTCGACCGCATAGCCGCCCTTAAAGAGAAATATAATTTCCGTTTTCTGGTTGATGATGCTCATGGGTTTGGCACAATGGGTGCAACGGGCGCGGGCACGGGCGAGCACTTTGGTGTTCAGGACAAGATTGACATATATTTTGCGACATTTGCCAAAGCGATGGCAGGTATCGGAGGATTTGTGTCAAGCACCAGTGAAGTAATTAACTATCTAAGATACAATCTCAGATCGCAGATCTACGCAAAATCCCTGCCAATGGCAATGACGCTGGGTGCCATAAAGAGACTGGAGCTTATTCAGACCCACCCCGAATACAAGGAAAAGTTATGGATCATCGTAAGGACACTTCAGAAAGGGCTGAAGGAGGCCGGGCTAGATCTCGGAAGAACTGAGTCACCCGTCACTCCGGTGTTCATGAAATGTAATCTGATGCAGGTCACCCAGCTGATTTACGATCTCAGGGAAAATTTCAACATCTTCTGCTCGGTCGTAATATACCCCGTAGTTCCCAGGGATGTGGTAATGCTTCGCCTTATCCCCACAGCTTCACATACTCTTGAAGATGTGGAATACACGGTGAATGCTTTCAGGGAAATCAAGAAGAAACTCGACAATAACGAATATCCTCTCACTCCTGCTGACTTTTCAAAATAGGATCTGATTTATCAAAACCTCTGCCAATACCTGAGATCCGGGAATTTCTTGCGGATTTTTGAACATTTACATCATATAAGGGTTATATGTGCAGAAAAAGAGCAAACTCGTTGGGAAACGGGTTTTCTTTTGGTTGTAAAGACCTTAATATGGAAATAACTGAAAAGAAGGATCTCCGAAACCTCCTTAAAGGATATAATATGTTATTGTACTTTTCCGGAAGCATGATCATGATTGAACCCACGGAAGAGTGTGTAGCTGATTTCTGGAAGACTGGTATTCTGAAGTTTCTCCCTGTGGGAAGCAAAAATCCGAGATTTACAAGGGCAGCATCCCAGTTGAGGGATTCATGCATCGATAAGGCAACCTGCAGAAAAATGCTGCTGGATGACTTCAACAGGCTTTTCACCGGATTGAGCCTTGCGCTCCCGCTGGCATCAGAGTGGCCCGGTAGTGATAATGAGTCAAATACAAAGCAGTATGAGCCGGTAACAGATTTCTACAGATCATACGGATGGAAATCTAAATACCAGGGAGTTATACCAGACGATCATCTCGGGATCGAACTTCTTTTCCTTACGATCATGATAGACAAATATCTCTCGTTCGATGATGAGGCATGCCGGAAGGAAATGAGCCATGAGATAAGACGCTTTATCAGAAAGCACCTGCTGACATGGCTCCCTGAATGGAACGAACAGGTCCAGTCCAATGCCCTTTCGTTATGCTACAAAGGGATCAGCACACTGATTTATGCCTCGGCTGAGGATCTGGACAGGATCTTTTATTCCGCTGACTGATCGGGTATGTGAAACACGATTACTTATTAAGATCCGCAAGATATCGTTCTGCATCGATTGCTGCCATGCATCCTGAACCAGCTGCAGTAACTGCCTGGCGGTAGTGAGGATCCTGAACATCTCCGGCTGCAAAAACACCAGGCACGTTGGTTTGTGTGGTACCCGGTATTGTCCTGATATACCCTACACCATCTGTTTCAATGTATTTCCTGAAGATCTCGGAATTGGGGGTATGTCCTATTGCAAGGAAGAAGCCGTCGATCCTGATTTTGATCACTTCTGCTTCCGGAGTGCCTTTCTTCCTGACAAGAACTACACCCTCGACGCCTTTTTCACCAAACAGATCCACTGCCTCATGCTCCCATAGTATTTCAATATTCTCCCTGTTCATTACCCTGTCCTGCATTGCCTTGGAGGCTCTCAGCACATTTCTTCTTACGATCAGATAGACCTTCCGGCAAAGTCCTGCAAGGTAAGTGGCTTCCTCCGCCGCTGTATCGCCGCCACCAACAACGGCCACATCTTTCCCCCTGAAAAAATAACCATCGCAGGTGGCACAGGCAGAGACTCCCATGCCTGCATATCTCGTCTCGGCTTCCAGCCCAAGATATCTGGCTGTTGCGCCGGTTGAAATAATCACCGTGTCGGCTTCGATAACTTTGGCGTGATCAATTGTGACCCTGTGCCTGGTCCCGGAAAAATCGACATCCGTGGCCATACCAAACCTCACTTCTGTCCCAAAGCGTTCAGCCTGTTTTTTAAAATCTTCCATCATGTCCGGTCCGCTTATACCATCGGGATAACCCGGATAATTTTCAACATCTGTGGTGGTAGTGAGCTGTCCTCCCATCTGCATGCCGGTATAGACGACCGGCTTTAGATTTGCCCTGGCTGCATAGAGTGCAGCTGTATAGCCTGCAGGACCAGAGCCTAAAATCAGGCATTTTACCTGTTCAGCATCCTCATTGCTCTTCTTTTCAGCATCCGGTGTCTCGGATTGCAGGTTCAAAGGTTTGATGAAATCCATATCTTATCGGCTTTTTAATCTGTGAATTTACAAAAAACAGAAATCTTACTGTCGTACGGTATATTAATATTGTGATTTTCTTGTTTTCTGA
>DIKJ01000152.1:0-11888 GCA_002424525.1 Bacteroidales bacterium UBA5621
CTGCGTGTCGCAGGAATCTTGAACCTTTTCCTGTTGTTCAGGTATGAAGCAGTTAAGGTATCTGCCTTCCGGATCTCCTCCGGCCTGCCTGATGCAACCACCTGTCCCCCGTTGCGTCCCGCACCCGGACCCATGTCGATTATATGGTCCGCCGACAGGATCATCTCCTTGTCGTGTTCCACGACGATCACCGAGTTTCCTGAGTCCCTGAGATGCTTCAGGGCTTCTATCAGCCGCCTGTTGTCTCTCTGGTGCAGGCCGATGCTTGGTTCATCGAGTATATAGAGGACATTCACGAGCCTCGAGCCGATCTGGGTTGCGAGCCTGATCCTCTGGCTCTCTCCTCCCGACAGGGTTCTGGCTCCCCTGTTAAGCGAGAGATATTCGAGGCCCACCTCAAGCAGGAACTGAAGCCGGTCCCTTATTTCCTTAAGGATCTCCGCACCTATCTTCTTTTGCTTCTCCGTCATGTCATCCTCCACGGTCGCCAGAAAGTCCGAGAGATCCCTGATATCCATTGATGAAAGCTCTCCAATGTTCCTGCCGGCTATCCTGAAGTAAAGGGATTCTTTCTTAAGTCTCAGTCCGTTGCATTCGGGACATACGTTATATGTCACATACTGGTCCTTCATCCTGTAACCGTTCTTTTTCCCGTTTATCTGCTCGGTATTTCCGACGAAGTTCACGACCCCTTCGAAGGTAAGGAAATAGTTGGAAGTCATTCCCAGAGGAGTATTCGACAGTTTGAGCACTTCATCCGATCCGTAAAGCACTTTGTTCAGTGCCTCTGCGGGTATCTCGCTGATAGGTGTGTCGAGTGTAAATCCGTTCTTTTCGGCGATTGCTTCTATCTGCCAGAAGATCCAGACATTACGGTATTTCCCCAGAGGCTCGATACCCCCCTTCCGGATGCTCAGGGCGGGATCCGGGATCAGCTTACTCTGATCGATGGCTGATATCTCACCCAGTCCGTTGCAATGGGGACAGGCGCCCTGGGGAGAGTTAAAGGAGAATGTATGAGGTGCCGGTTCGTTATACGACACTCCTGTGACGGGGCACATCAGGTGTCTGCTGAAATAACGGGGCTCGAAGCTGTCAGTATCAAGGACCATCATCACACCATCGCCCTGATCAAGAGCGAACAGTACAGAATCGTGAAGGCGCTTGTCGGATACATCACCTACCCGGAATTTGTCAATGACAAGTTCAATATAGTGGGTCTTGTAGCGGTCGAGCTTAAGGCTGTGACTCAGTTCCTTAACCTCCCCGTCGATTCTGACATGAAGGAATCCTTTCCTCCTCAGCTGTTCGAACAGCTCCTTGTAGTGTCCTTTCCTCCCCTTGATCACTGGTGAGAGGAAGTAGACCTTTTTATCGGAAAACCGGTCCTTGACAAGCTCAAGAATCTGATCATCAGTATATTTAACCATCTTTTCACCCGATGCGTATGAATAAGCATCAGCGGCTCTGGCATACAGGAGTCTCAGGAAGTCATAAATCTCAGTTATTGTTCCGACGGTTGACCTCGGGTTTTTATTGGTGGATTTCTGCTCAATGGATATCACCGGGCTTAGTCCTGTTATCTTGTCAACGTCGGGCCGCTCCATCCCCCCCAGGAACTGACGGGCATAGGCTGACAATGTTTCCATATAGCGTCTCTGGCCCTCGGCGTATATAGTGTCGAAGGCAAGCGATGATTTGCCGCTTCCGCTCAAACCGGTTATAACTACCAGTTTGTTGCGCGGAACGGTAACATCGATATTCCTCAGGTTGTGGACTCTTGCACCAAAGACCTCAATTCCGTCGTTCATTTCTGATCTTCGCCTTCCGGGTATTAAAAATCTTCCTCTCTCTGTCCTGTCATCCTCTCACCTTCAACCGGTATCTTTATCAGGTACTCCTTTCCGGGACGGGGGGTAAATGATGGTCTTCTGAGCCATGGATTAAAAAATTTCAATAATTTATAATTCGTACCGTGGTTCTTAGCAAAATCGGCAAAATCATCTATCGCGGCTGTAACCCTGACCTCGTAATAATTCAGTGGAGGATAGTATTCCTCCTCCCTGATATCGAAGCCGTATTGCGCGGGATCCGATATTACAAGTTTATAGGCAATGGCCCTGAACACATATCTGGCAGTCTCCTCGGTAAGGAGAAGATCATAGTAGTTGTTCTCCTTCTGTATCCTTATCTGTTCATCTATAGCTGCTCTTCCTCCGTTATATGATGCTGCGGCAAGTGCCCAGCTGCCATATCTCTCATACGATTTCAGCAGGTAATCGCATGCAAACTGGGTCGATTTCTCGAGATGGTAACGCTCGTCAGTAATTGTAGTTATCTCCATTCCTGCTTCCTTGCCCGTGGCAGGCATTATCTGCCAGAAACCGGCGGCCCCTCTTGGCGATACCGCATTGCTGAACTCGCTTTCGGCCGCAACCAGGTACTTGAGATCATCAGGTACTCCGTTCTTCTCGAGGATCTTTTCAATGACAGGAAAATATCTGTTGGCTCTTTTTATGATCAGGATAGTCGAAGAGTGGCGGTAAGCACTTATAAGGATCTCGCGATCAAGACTCTCCCGGGTATCAAAATATTCCAGGGGGACTCTCTCTCCTGCAAAACTGACCTCATCAGGCAGACGGTAAGCAATGTTTGAAGGGGGCGCCTCCGGCACTGGTTCATCGGGAAGCGTTTCCCCAAACCCTTTCAGTCCGGGCGAAATAAGATAAATAATAACCAGAAGTTTAACTATAATCAATGATGTAATGACTGTCTTCTTGGGTGACTTTCTCATAAAGTATCGTTTATTGAAAACAAAATGCAAAGGTAATACTTTTCAGCCTGAAAAAATGCCGGAGCAGGGGTTAAATGAACAATGTTGCTGGGTACTCGGTCCTGGGTCCTCGGTCCTGGGTCAACACCGACCGAGTAACGAGCACCGAGCAACGAGGACCCAGACTTGATTTCAGACTATTTGACAGATTGCGTTCCGGGAGGGCGTAATCAGAATCTGTATGACAATCCCGAGAATATGCCGAATGAATAGGGATGGGTTCTTAAGCCCGGCACGTTTGTGAAAGGATTAAGGTAATATCTGAATGTGGGTTCGAGGTTGAAGGATATCTTATCAGAAAAGTTATATTCCATTCCCATTCCGAGGGAACTGCTTATTGTGAAAGGATTCAGCCCTTCCGTTTTTCCGACTGCAAGTCTGCCGGCATCCGAGGTGGTATAGACTGAGTTGTTTACCAGCAGGTTATAGGATAACCCTCCTATCAGGTTAAAGTCGATGACTCTGTTCAGCAGTTTATACCTTATAATAACCGGCATCTCTATATAGCTGAAGCTTTGCTGCAGAGAACTGTTCATATAATCAAGCTCCGATTTGACCGGGTCGAACACATCGTTGGTATAGGCTGTAAGAACTCTGTCTGCGCTCCTGTCAATAAGGAACACATCCGAGTTGTTTGTATAAATAGTACCGCTTGACGTGAGTACCCTGAAGTTGGCATCCCCCTTGGTATAATCGTAACGCTGGAATCCGGCGTATGAGCTTATTCCCGCAACCTCCTGCCCGACTGAAGCATAATAGATGCCTGACTGAATGCTTAGCTTTTTGCTCAGTTTGTATGCAAAACCGACCCCGCCGGAATAAGAAACGCGGGCCTGTTCAGATGCCATCAGCTGTTGTGAGAGATCATCGCCGGAAGCGGCAAATCCGTTATAGTAGATCGGGGATGCAAGTGCGGACAATGACCATCTGGGCGACCTCTCCTTACCGTTATCAACATACGATTCTGCGTCATTAATTTCTTTAGTTCCCGAGAAGCGTATAATATCGGTCATGTAGAGTGCTGATACCCGTCCGGGCGGTGAGATCAACTCACTATATGAAAAGTTGTCTGTTGCGGGGGGAAATCCGGTTTCGTCAGTACTGATAATGTTTTCTGCTAGTTGAACAGTCTCATTTATTACAGCCTGCTCTCTCCGGGGAACCGTTTCCCTTCTCCTGTTTTCCCTGAAAGCCAATACCGGGGGAGCAGGGTTGCTGGCCAGCATTTGCTCAGATAACTCATTCATTGCCGGCATAAGGTTCTCAGCAGAAACCTGTAATTCCCTGTTGTAGCGGTAAACAATAACACTGAGGGATAAAAGCACTGCAATCATTGCAGCAGAACGGAGAAATAAAAACGGGCCCGCCTTTTTCCTTATCACCGGCCGAATATTTGCCCATGCCCCAATGGGAGGAAGTACTTCAAGATCCTTCAGGCCGTTCCTGAACAGGAGATCAATATTTGCTCCGCTAGTATCCATTGACGATCTGTTTTTGAATTCCCGTAAAAAGATTCACTTTTCGCTGAAGAATAGCCCGTGCCCTCGAAAGATTTGATTTTGAGGTCCCTTCGGAGATGTTGATCATCTTGCTGATCTCCTTGTGGGAATAACCTTCGATGGCAAAAAGGTTGAACACCATTCTGTATTTGGGAGGAAGATCCCTGATAATTTCAAGCAGGTCGATAGCCTCGAGCCCGGTATAATGCTCATTATAGGGTTCCGATTCACTTTCCGGCAACAGATCAATATCATCAACCCTGTAAAGATGGTTCCTGCTGCGGAATTTCTCCAGTGCAGTGTTGACAATAATACGGCGCATCCATCCTTCAAAAGAACCTTCATTCTTATAATGCACGAGATTCTCAAAAATCTTGATAAACCCTTCCTGTAAAACATCCCGTGCCTCTTCATCATTCCCGGAATACTGAAGGCATATGGCATACAATCTGGATGCATGCCGCCGGTACAGAAGCTCCTGATCTCTTCTGTTGCCAGCCAGACAACCTTTTATGATATTTTTCAAGTCTGGCAAGGTCTAAACCTTTAACAAACTATAAAGATATAATAAATCTGTCTGAAATGCCAGCATTCCACACAAGAAAGATGCTGATAATGGAAAAAAGGTTGCGTCGGAGGCGCTATAAATGAATAACCTCATCATAAGCTGCCGCGGCTGCTTCCATAATTGCCTCTGACATAGTCGGATGCGGGTGAATAGATTTGATTATCTCATGGGCTGTCGTCTCAAGTTTCCTGGCAACAACGATCTCTGCTATCATCTCAGTGACATTCGATCCGATCATGTGGGCGCCCAGCAGTTCCCCATAGGCAGAATCAAAAACAAGCTTCACAAAACCATCTCTTGCACCTGCTGAACTTGCTTTGCCAGAGGCAGTAAACGGGAACTTACCGACTTTTATCTCATAGCCTGCCTCCCTAGCGGCAGATTCCGTGAGCCCGCAGGAGGCTATTTCGGGATTCGTGTAGGTGCAGGCAGGAACGTTTTTATAATCCAGAGGATCAGGATCCAGTCCGGCCATCTTTTCCACGCAGATAATGCCCTCAGCCGATGCTACGTGCGCCAGGGCCGGTCCGTGGACAATATCCCCGATGGCACATACCCCCGGAATCGTGGTCCTGTAATATTCATCAACCACCACCTTGCCCTTCTCCATTTCAATACCCTGTTCCTCAAGTCCCAGCCCCTCAGTGTTTGGCACTACTCCGGCAGCTGACAAAACGATTTCTGCTTCAACGACTTCCTGACCTCCTCCCTGGGTCCTAATAGTTACCCTGCAATTTTCCCCTGAAGTGTCTGCCGACTCAACGGATGACCCGGTAAGTATTTTTATCTTACGTTTCTTAAAGGATCTCTCCAGTTGCTTTGAGACCTCTTCATCCTCATTGGGAACGATCCGTGGAAGAAACTCAACCAGTGTCACCTCAGTTCCCAGTGTCCGGTAGAAATCAGCAAACTCGCAACCTATGGCTCCCGATCCGACGATCACCATCGACGCGGGTAGTTTTTCAAGGGTCATGGCTTCCCTGTATCCGATAATCTTCTTTCCATCCTGTTTAAGTCCGGGCAATTCCTTTGACCGGGCTCCTGTGGCCAGAATAATATTGCCGGCCGGGTAGCTTTTCCTGTTGCCATCCCTGTCTTCAACCTCAACGCTGTTTTGCCCGGAAAGACGGCCCGACCCTTCAATGAGAACAATTTTGTTTTTTTTGAAAAGGAACCTGACTCCCTTGCTCATACCTTCCGCAACACTCCGGCTTCTGGCGATAACCGCTGCAAAATCTGCTTTGACCTCTCCTCCGGTCACTATTCCGTAATCTGAAGCATGGTTAATATATTCGAGGACCTGCGCGCTCTTTAACAGCGATTTTGTCGGGATACAGCCCCAGTTCAGGCATACCCCGCCCGGCTCCGCTCTCTCAATAATGGCTACTCTCATTTTCAGCTGAGAAGCCCTTATGCCTGCCACATAACCTCCCGGGCCGCTTCCGATTATAATCAGATCAAAATCCATGGTATATTATTTTTTAATAATCATTAAATCTCTTTGAAAATATATCCTTAACATCTATGGCGTACTTTTCGCTGTCAGCTTTTTTACCACTTTCCCTGTCACCCAGAACAGAACCAGGGTGAAAATTATTGTCGCACCCACAGGTATCCCGGCCAGGTATGATATTGCATAACCCCCCGTGGTACCTGCAAAAGCCGCGACCACCGACCACACGACGATCCTGCTGTACACTTTTGTGAACAGCATGGCAATATTCGGAGGGATGGTAAGAAGCGATATAACAAGAACAACCCCTGCCATCCTTATATTCAGAACAATTGTAAGGGCTATCAGGCTGGTGGTAAGATATTTGATGATATTGACATACGAGGAGTAAGTCCGCGCAAACTCCTCATCAAATGATATGTAAAGAATTGTACGGTAGAAAACCAGGAAATAGAGGATTAGAACCGCTGACAGAATCCCCAGAGCGATGATGTCAGCATTTGTTACGGTAAGTATACTGCCAAAAAGGTAACCCATAAGGTTCGGCGTGTAACCGGGCGTAAGATAAATGAAGATTATACCTACTGCCATGCCGAAGGCCCATAAAATACCGATCGCGGAATCCTCCCTGATCTTCTGCTTAACTGAAAGATATTCAACGCCCAGGGCCGACAGTATCCCAAAAATGGCGGCGCCGGCAATGGGATTAAATCCTGCGAAATAACCGATCCCTATCCCGCCGAATGAAGCATGTGTTATACCCCCGCTCAGGAAAACCATCTTCCTTGTTACGATGTAAGTGCCCGCCAGCCCCGCAGTTATACTCGCAAAGATGGCGCCAAGCAACCCTTTTATGATAAATCCGTATTGAAAAATATTTTCCTCCACTATTGGTGATATTTGAGAACTGTATGGGGAACATCACCGTGAGTAATAAGCTGTATCGGGCACCCGTATGCCAGCAGTTGTTCATTGGTTATCTCCGAAGAGGGATGATAGTGAAGCGTTTTGTTCACACATGCAAACGATTTGACATATGATGAAATAGTTCCTATATCATGCGAGACCATAAGAATGGCCATACGGTCGTTGAGTTCACGCAGTTTTCCATAAAAATCATTCTCGAAATTGGCATCAACGAAATTCCCGGGTTCATCGAGCAGAAGCAGTTTCGGGTCCCCTATGATGGCACGGCCAAGGAAAACCCTCTGAAGCTGACCACCCGACAACTCATTCAGGGGCGATTGTGCCATCTCCGACAATCCGAGCTGCTCAATAACTTCAGAAGCCCTGTTCCTGTCAGCTGACGACATGGCAGGCACAAAGCTCTTTCTGATCATCAGCCCTGAAAGCAGAACATCTTTTACAGTAACCGGAAAGCTCAGGTCACCCGTCTGCATCTGGGGCAGATACCCGATGCTCTTGCTGCTGACAAGGCTGCTGTTGAAACTGATGCCTCCCTTAAATGGTTTTACCAGTCCCAGTATTACTTTCAGGAGAGTTGTCTTTCCTCCCCCGTTGGGCCCGATAACTCCAACAAAATCATTCTCATTCACTTTGAAAGTGACATCCTCAAGAACGGCACTGCCATTATAAGATACTGATAAAGAAGTTATTTCAAAAAGATGCGCCATTCCTATCAATCTTGTGTTTATCTTACAAAGCTTCTGTGCAGGGCATTTATAATATCCATTGTTGCATTAAGCCAGTCCTCCGACAGGGGATCTATTGTCAGGATCTCAGCGCCGGTCTCACCTGCAATTGTCCTCGCATTCCTGGTGTCGTGCTCCCGCTGAATGAAAATTGACCTGATATTTTCCTTCCTTGCCCTGTCAATCAGTTCCTTCATGTGTGAAGGAGAGGGTTCTTTCCCTTCATGCTCAAGAGAGATCTCTTCCAGCCCGTAATCCCTGGCCAGGTACCCCAGTGAGGGATGAAATATCATAAATGACTTGTTTTCAACATCTTTAAACAATCCTGCAGCTATGCTGTCCGCCTCTTCAATCCTGCCGGCCAGGTGCCTGTAATTTGATTCATATTCATCAGCCTTCTCCGGATTGAGCTCCTTCAGCAGATCCCTTACCGATACAGCAATGATCAGGGCAGACCGGAGGGAGACCCAGTAGTGCGGATCAGCTCCCTCGACATGGTCGCCCGAATGTTCATGATCAGCAACAATCGGATCGATCCTGTCACCAATATTGAGCTTTCTCATCCGGGTATTAGCCTCATAGAAACGGTCGAGCCATGCCATCTCAAAGCCAAGGAAACCGTTGCTGACATAAGCCACTGATCTGCGAAGATAATTTATCTGCCTTGGGTAGGGCTCATAGATATGCGGATCTGCCCCGGGAGGGACCATCACGTTCACAGAGAAATCATCGCCGCCAATCTGTTCGACGAAGTATTTAAAGGGAGCTATGCTTACTGAAATCACAGGATCTGTAAGCACCGGCCCCCTCCTGCCGCACGATATCAGCAGGATAATTGCCGGAATTATTAAAATCCGGAGCTTCATTTTACTTAATTTCATACCAGGTACAAATTTAACATATAACACTACAAAAGGGTAAACTGTTGCAAATAAAATAATATAAGCTATTTTTGGTTTCTCAATATTTAAATTCCCTTCTGAAAAATGAAACCTTCATGTACTGATTAACACAACAAGATGATTAAAATCATGAAGGTTCCATTCGAGTAACTTAATATACTCTCAACTAATCAATCTTTTTTCGAATGAAAATAAACTCAGGAATTCTGATCATGGCATTGATTGTCATTCCTCTGCTTTCCAACACACCGGCTGCAGGGCAATACAACAATTACAGCCGGATGACGCAGATCATTAAGAATCTTGAATCGGAATACTCATCCGTTTGCAGTGCAAGATCGCTTGTAAAAACTGCCGGAGGCAAAGATATCTGGCTGTTGTCAGTCGGTACAGGCGACCGCGATAATAAACCGGCAATAGCAATTATTGGCGGCGTTGAAGGGAATCATATACTGGGAAAAGAGCTCGCCCTCGGTTTTGCCTCTTCGCTACTGAAAGAGCATCAGACGCCGGAGGTCAGGGACCTACTTAACCGCCTGACCTTTTATATAATCCCCGATGTAAGTCCGGACGCAACCGAACAGTTCTTTGCAGGACTGAAGTATGAAAGAATCCTTAACGCCCGTCCGGTTGATGATGACAGGGATTTTTCGGTCAATGAGGATCCTTTCGAGGATCTTAACAGGGATGGTTACATAACCCAGGTGCGTATCAAGGATCCTTCAGGCTCGTATATGGAAAGCCCTGAAGATAAAAGGATCATGGTGATTGCTGATCTGGCGGAAGGGCAGACGGGAAGCTGGCTGGTAATAAGCGAAGGGATTGATAACGACAAAGACGGAAAGTTCAATGAAGATGGGGAAGGCGGAGTCTGTTTCAACAGGAACTTCTCCTTCAATTATGAGGAGTTCGGACCCGGCGCGGGTCTGCATGCCGTTTCAGAACCAGAATCAAAGGCAGTCGCAGATTTTCTGTTCGACAGATTTAATATTTATGCAACTTTTTCATTTGGCCCTCAGGATAACCTCGGACAGCCGATGAAAGCCTCCGACCGTCCGGCACAGGGCAGAATGATTACAAGCATTACTAAAAGCGACGAAGCAATAAACAAACTCGTATCGGATAAATATCACGAGATCACCGGAGCGAAAGGAGCCCCCACGGCACCAATCTCGAGGGGCAATTTCATGGAATGGGCATATTACCACTACGGAAGATACAGTTTCAGCACTCCTGGCTGGTGGTTTCCTGTTGAGAAGAGCAAGAACACAGAAGCAGCCTTCCTGAAATTTGCTGAAAAGAACAAAATGAACGATGTGTTTGTTCCCTGGACCGCCATCAATCATCCCGATTTTCCCGGTAAGCTGGCTGAAGTGGGTGGTATAAAGCCTTTTGCCATGAACAACCCTCCTGCTGATTCACTCCCTGACCTTATCAACGCAAATTACAGATTCATAAAGGCCATCGCGGAATTGCATCCCGAACTGGAGTTCCTTGATCTTAAAACCGAGAATCCCGGAGAGGATGTTTACCGGATATCCCTGAAAGTTCATAATAAAGGTATTTTCGCAACCTGTGCAGAGGTCGGGAATCAGAATATATGGACAAGAATTATGAGAATAACCGTTGAGCCGTCTAAAGGACAGACGATCCTGAGCGGACAGAAGGTCCAGAGGATTCCGAGGCTCGGGGGTGATCAGTCGGAAGAGTTTTCCTGGCTGATCTCCGGAAAAGGGAATGTAACGATCAAGGCCGGAGCAATCAATACCGGCACAATAACTGCAACAATAAACCTGAGATAATCCTCTTATAAATAGATCATCATGAAAACCCCGATAATAAAATCATTTCTGTTTTTCATTTTCTCATCAATCTCTTTGGCACTCTGGTCCCAGAACGCCGAGATGTTCTTCAAAGCAGCCGGGTCTCCTGCAAATCCTAAGGTTCAGGTTTCCTGGAACAAGTATTACACATACCAGGGAATTACCGATCTGTGCAGAAGGCTTGAAAAGGCTTATCCCGATCTTGTTACCCTGGAATCTGCAGGCAAATCATATCAGGGAAGGGAGATCATTGCCCTGACGATTTCTTACAAAAAGAATATGGACCCCGGTCTGAAGCCAGGTTTCTATATCGACGGCAATATCCATTCAAATGAGATACAGGGTACCGAGATGGCCCTCTATACAGCCTGGTACCTTTGCGAAATGTTCGGGGAGAACCAGTTCATCAACCAGCTTCTGAAAGACAAGGTATTCTATATATTGCCGACCATAAACCCTGATGCAAGGGAATACTTTATGAATGAGCCGAACACTGCGAGCTCGCCAAGATCGGGGCTGGTACCTGTCGATAACGACCGCGACGGCCTTTATGATGAGGACGGATATGACGATCTCAATGGGGACGGCATTATCAGCCAGATGAGGAGGAAAAATCCCGACGGCCAGTACAGGGCTGATCTGAAGGACCCCCGGAGAATGGTCCGGGTTGCTCCCGGAGAAAAGGGTGATTATGAGCTGCTGGGGCTCGAAGGAATTGATAATGACGGCGACGGCCTGGTTAACGAGGATGGCCCGGGAGGGTATGATCCCAACCGCGACTGGGGCTTCAACTGGCAGCCTGCCTATGTTCAGTCAGGTGCCGGAAAATACCCTTTTACCTTCCCTGAGAATCAGGCAGTCCGCGATTTTGGGTTAAAACACAGGAATATTGCAGCATCACAGTCTTTCCATAACTCGGGAGGAATGATCCTGCGGGGACCCTCCATCCAGGGAGGAGGAGCGGAGGTCTACAGCCGGGCTGACGAAGAGGCAATAAACGCAATAGGAAAGAAAGGGGAACTTATCATTCCCGGATACAGATTCCTGACAATCTGGAAAGATCTTTACGCGGTTTACGGCGGGGAGGTGGACTGGTGGTATGGCGCCATGGGATCGTACGTCTATTCAAACGAACTCTGGACCAGCTATCTTATGTTC
>DIKJ01000152.1:11948-13516 GCA_002424525.1 Bacteroidales bacterium UBA5621
TATGGCAAAGTGGAGGTTGGCGGATTCAGCAAGAATTTCGGCCGGACGCACCCCGGATTCCTTTTGGAATCGGACGCTCACAGGAACGCTGCATTCTGTATCTATAACGCCTGGGTGACTCCTAAACTGGAGGTCTCGGATGTAAAAGTAAAGAATCTCGGGAACGGGCTTAAAGAGGTCACCGCAACCGTGTCAAACAGGCAGATGCTCCCAACCCATTCGGGAACCAATCTGCGCTATAAGATCGACCCTCCCGACTACTGTTATCTCGAAGGAGGTACGGTAATTGCAGGCATGATAGTACTGGATGCCGACAGGAACATTAACGCTGAACAGAAAAGGAATCCCGCGAGGATTGAAATAGAAAATATTGCCGGCTACCAGAGCATTAAACTTAAATGGATAGTAAAGGGCGGCAATAAATTCACTGTGCGGGTTGAAAGCGTTAAAGGGGGATACGCCTCAGCCCGGTCTGAATAACCCGGGTCAGAATGTCTGCAGGGAGATCTTGAACTGGCCGGTAGCGTTCCTGGCGCTGATCCTGAAAGTCCACTCACCGGTCTTGTCCATGTTCTCCTCATCGGTGATATTAAAGGATTTCCTCCAGTTAAGGTTCCCGAACTCATCAATAACGATATCCGAATAGCTCTTGCCTCCCGGCATAATGATACTGACCCTTATCTCTCCCGACTTGCAGTCGCCGTTGACCGACATCACGACGGTGCGGGCCGTCTTCTCCACATCGAAGGAATAGCTCTTTGTGAATGATGATCCCTTGACTATCCTGGAGAAGTCCCATGTAGTTCTTTCCGCATCGCCTCCGAAAGGTGCTCCGTGAATAAACTCGGTCCCGGGGGTGAAGATGAACGGATCACCGTAATTGAATGATCTGCCGCTACTCCTGTAGGTACGCATCATTTCATTTATTTTTTCGGTCGCTTTTTCAATATTTACTTCGGCTTCCTGAAGAGCTTTCTCCTGGGCCTTCTTCTGCGACTCTAACTCCTTCAGGTCTTTAAGCTCCTTTTCACTCTCCCCCCTGCTCCTCTCCTGGGCGGTGGCGGATTGAAAGACAAACCCTGCTGTGATCAGGGTGATTGCTGCTAACATAAATACTTTCTTTTTCATGACTGCCTCTTTTTTAATTCCTTATCCAAAGATAGTGCCCTTAATGCAGGAATATTGTTAATGCAGGGTTAATGCAAGGTTAATGTTAAGGTCTGCGTCAGGATATCAGATTAAAATGAATAATTTTGAGAAAGCAAATTCTATCGGGATGAAGAAAAGAAATACAGCACAGCTTCTTGGCATCTTTTCGATCATATTACTTGTTCTTGTGCAGGTTTTTATTATCAGGGGGATCTGGAAGCAGAAGGATGAGATGTTCAACCTGAGATACAGGATGCTGTCCCAGGATGCCCTCGCAGCAATGAGCAGACGCTGGGATACCGATGGTTTTGACACTGCACGTTATATCCTGAGTATGTTCTCCCGTCAGATCGTCAAGGAGGTCGCTGCCATCAGTGATGATTCGATACTTAATGCAAAGAAGAAAGATATCCTGGAAT
>DIKJ01000150.1:0-625 GCA_002424525.1 Bacteroidales bacterium UBA5621
TTCAACAGGGGCAACTGCTTCTTCAGCGGGTTCCGGGGCGGTTGTTACCTCTTCGGGGATCGCATCTTCCGGAGCTTCCTTCCGGCTCGCTGCTGCGGCTTTTGCATCAAGTGCGGCCTGCCTCTTTGCCAGTCTGGCTATCCTTGCCTCGTTTATTCGTTTTTCTTCAGCAAGCTGTTTCCCGATGGCCTCTTCCCTTGATTTTTCAAGTCCTGATTTTTTTGCATCGATTTTTGCATCGTTCTGCCTTACCCATTCATCAAAACGGCGATTGGCTTCGGCCTCGTCGAATGCACCCTTCTTAACACCTTCAAGGAGATGCTTCCTCATAAGAACTCCCTTGTAAGATAAGATAGCTCTACACGTCTCGGTAGGTATTGCGCCATTGTGCAGCCAACCCAGTGCCTTATCGAAATTGATCTCGATTGTAGCCGGGTTAGTTAAGGGATTGTAAAACCCTATCTTTTCAATATATCTGCCATCCCGTGGCGACCTGCTATCTGCAACCACAATGTGGTAGAAGGCCTTCTTCTTGCGGCCTTTTCTAGCTAATCTGATTTTAACTGCCATTAATCTTTTACGCTTTTTATTTAACCTACATTTAAAAATTGTGGGTGCAAAGATA
>DIKJ01000150.1:702-11579 GCA_002424525.1 Bacteroidales bacterium UBA5621
TAAATATCCCAGAATAGTTTTGTAGAGACCAGGTCCCCTCCGATTGCATTTGATGCAGCTGTATAACTGGATAAATTAAGGTTATTCTCATTAAATGGATACGGCATTCTCATCGGAATATCATCAATGGTCTTATTTCTGGCAATATTAAAAACCGGGGTATCGAACCTTCTCCACTCTGCCCATCCTTCAAGTCCCCTGTTATAAAGTGCAATCCATTTCTGGAGTCCGATCTTTTTCCTGAAATCATTTGCAGTGCTTCCTGTTGCATACCCGATTTCAGGCTGTGAGAGATATGCCGCTGCCTCAGCTTCATTACCTCCCCACGCTAAAATACTCTGGGTAACTGCCCTGTTATAGTGTGAAACAACCGAGCCACCTCCAACGTTATATTCTCTGGCAGCCGCTTCAGCCAGCAAGAACTCAACCTCAACATAATCAAGAAGAATTGCAGGAAAATCAGGCTCAAGCATTCCCGGAGGGAAAGATGAACACTGACTGAAAACATTCCTGTAACCATATCTGCCTCCAATATATTCACCTCCAATAGTTGTAAAGTAATAAGCTCTCCGGGGATCGTTTATTGCATTCATGGTATCAACAATGGTATTTGAAGCCACAAAATCCCTTCTGCCCTGCTGGATAATATAACTATAAAGTGAATTAACATGTGGGGTAACTCCAAAATATTCCAGCCTGGCTGATTGAGACTGGCCGGTAAAAACCCCCCTTGCAATGGCTGCCTCGGCTGTGCTCCTGGATAAAGCAGGATTGACATCGGCAAGTCTCATGGCCAGACGCAGTTGTAATGAATTGGCAAACATCCTCCATAATTCAACGTCACCATCATATAAAACATCAGCCAGTCCCATCCCGGGGTAATTATCATCCAGAACGGCAGCATCATCTGACAACCTGTTAATAAGATCCTCATAAATTGTTTCTGCGTCATCATATGACGGAGTAGGATTGTCCCTCCCATTAAGTGCTTCAGTATAAGGGATATTCCCGTTTACATCAACGAGTACATGGTAGGCATATACTTCAAGGATGTCAACGACTGCCTTACGGTTTACCTTAACCTCTGCCTCAATTGACTCATCGAGGTCAATTAATCTCCTGACCTCTTTAAGATCAAGCAGCACATCGCGGTAGAGTGTCTCCCACATCTCATCGGGCAGGCTCCTGTCATAGAAGTTCCACTGGCTCTCGCCATAATAGGTTGTCTGAGAATTATACTGGGCAAGAAGCCTTGAAATGTTCTGGTTCTGATCAATACTGTTCACCTGTTCAAAAAGTTGCACCTCAGCCATTGTGAAAATTGCTGTGGCAGGAACAGTTGCAGACATTTTTGGATTTATGTTATCAGGAAGCTCGCAGGAATAAACTCCTGCCGATAACAACAATATCAATATATATTTAATCTGTTTCATAGCTCTTTAGTTTTTCATGACAATTAGAATGAAAATTTTAAGTCAATACCAAAAGTTCGTGTTGTAGGATAGGTACCATTCTCTATTCCCTGCTGATTACCGGAACTTAATGCGGCCTCAGGATCAAAATGATAGGTATTCTTGCTTATTATCCACAAATTACGGGCTACCAGCGAAACTGAAACATTTCTAATAAAAGTGGATGACAGAACCGAATTTGGTATGTTGTAGGATAAAGCCAGTTCACGCAGCTTTACGTATGATGCATCCAATACATATCTTGCGGTGGGTGAAGCATCATAATCGAATGCTGTGCCCCATTCATTGCATTCCACATAAGTTGTATTGGCAGCCCCGTCTGCATATACTGTATTCGGGAAAAGAACGCCTCCAACCTCGGAAACAGGGTCGCGCCTGGGATTTCCCTTGTCGTTCAGACCGGCTGTCTCTTCATAAAGACCGGTGGATAATCCATGCTTGGTGTTGACTGAATAGATATCGCCACCCTGCTGAATATCTACCAGTCCGCTCAGGGAGAGATTTTTATACCGCAGAGTATTTTTGATTCCTGCATTCCAGTCAGGATTGATATTACCAATTACTTCCTCCTCATCGGTTTTCAGGTAGAACCCATCCGGGCCAACTACCTTCTTGCCATCCAGATAGACGAAATTGGTTCCGACTATAGCGCCATAAGGCTGACCTTCCCTTGCGTTAATTGAAACATCCCAGGCCTGGAAAAGAAGTATATTATCAATATTCTCACCAAGACTGATAACTTCATTCATATTCTTAAACCAGTTGACATCAAGACTCCAGGAGAAATCTTTAACCTGTACCGGAACTGTATTCAGTGAAAATTCAAACCCCTTGTTCTGTATTTCTCCCGCATTTATGTACATGGCACTGTAACCCGAACCTCTCGAAACTTCAATAGGCAAAATCTGATCAAATGTGTTGTTCCTGTAAAATGAGAAATCGAGCCCGAAACGATTTTTCAAAAAACTGGCCTCCAGACCAAGTTCAATACTTTTTGTACGCTCAGGCAACAGATCAGGATTAAAAAGTGCAGGATTGATGTTTGTGTTATAAAAATTGTTCTGCAGAGAGAACAGACCAAGACTTCCCCAGGGTTTTCCGGAGATGTATGAAGGTTTTGTGTTATACGCAGGGGCGTCGTTCCCAACCTCGGCATAGTTAATTCTGGCTTTCAGGAAGGAGAGAAAGCTCATCTCTTTTAATCCACCCAATTCCGACAGGATAAAACTGGTTGATATCGACGGATAGAAATATGAATTATTGCCTTCCGGCAATGTTGATGACTTATCGTATCGCGCAGTCAGGTCGACATAAACAAACCTTCTTAATCCAATTGACAGGCTGGCATAGACACTGTTAATCATCTGTATTATTTCAGCCTCTTCGTTGAATATCGGAGCAACCGAGTTATCAAGAGCATAAAAACCGGGGATTGAAAGCCCTCCGACAGTACTGGCAAGTGTAGATCTGACGGTATTTGATCTGGTGCTTGATCCCAGTAAACCGTTTAACGATATTGCTCCCAGCTCTTTCTGAAACCTGAGCATAATGTCAGCATTGAACTCATTGAATGTCCGCAGGTATTTTGTATAATCGGGTAATGCACCAGCCGAACAACTGCTGATTGCAACTCTTCTTTCCTGGTATTCAGAGTAGTAGTCACTGGCAATTCTTCCCTCAATAGTTGCCCAGTCAGTAAGCCTGAAGTTAAGTTTCCCATAACCATAAAATCTGTCACGACCATCGTTATTATAATTTTCATATCTCACCCAGCTTGGGTTATTGGCATACCATACCCTCAAAGGTGCTTCGGGAGTTGGAAGATCTTCATAGTTCCACGACCTTTGAGTACCGTCAATGGGAGACTTATAATTATCCATCAGGTGTTTAACATCAACATTTGTCTGAAACCACTGTGCGAATACCTGCATAGGATTCTGATCGTCATAACCTGTTCCGAATCTTCCGACAGCTTTCATATTGATATAATTTGCATTAGCCTCGACCGACATTCTTTCCGAAAGATCAAGTTTTCCGGCAAGGTTCACGGTGTTCCTTTTTATGGAGCTGTTTGCCATTATACTCGTCTCATCAACATTGGTATAGGAGAGTCTGAAGCTCCCGTTATCGCTTCCGCCGTCGAAGGCAATGTTATTTGTGTACTTGACTCCGGTCTTAAAAAGTGATTCTATGCTATGCTCCGGAAATACCCATGGCCTTTTTTCTCCATAATTTGTTGCCAGAGGATCCAATGCATCCCAATGAACCACCATCAGGTCAGGATCGAATTTTGCACCCCACGATGCATCATCAAATATTGGCACGACAAGGTCGTCGGTTCCATCACCGTCAATATCGCTTAACAGAAAATATCCGCTGTCATCATCATAATAAGGTCCATACGCACCACCATATTCTTTTTGATATTTTGGGAGTGTGGAGTTATCAACTTTGCTCATTACCACACTTGAGTTGAGTGATATACCCAATCCTCTGTTCCTGGTCCCTTTTTTAGTAGTAACCAGTACCACCCCGTTAGCAGCCCGCGATCCGTAAAGGGCACTGGCAGCTGCTCCCTTTAAAACAGAGATTGATTCAATATCATCAGGATTTATATCCATTGCGGCGTTTCCATAATCGAACCCGCCACCTCCGATCTTCTGGGTTTCAGTATTGGTATTACTGTTGTCAACAGGTACGCCGTCAACCACAAAGAGGGCCTGGTTATTTCCCAATAGTGAAGCATTACCCCGGATCACAATATTCGCCGATCCACCCATTGTGTTTGGTTGTTTGATCGAAACAACGGAAATTTTGCCTGACATTGAAGAAACAAAGTTTGTCTCTCTTGCAGTATTCAGCTCGTCACCTCCGATCTGCTGAACAGAATATCCGAGGCTTTTCTTTTCCCTGGAAATACCCAGTGCCGTCACTACTACTTCGTTCAGCCCGAGTACATCCGGTTCCATAATAATATCAATAACGGAAAGGTTTCCGATATCAACCTCCTGTTTCTTCATACCTATGTATGAAAAAATCAGGGTAGTAGCACTCTCCGGAACTAGCAGGGAGTACTTTCCGTTTATGTCGGTCGTAACCCCTGTGGTCGTTCCTTTAACAGAAACTGTAACCCCGGGGAGCACTCCTTCTCCCTCAACGGATGAGGTTACTGTTCCGGAAACTATCTTTTGCTGGGCATTCGCAGAAAACAAAAACCCGCAAAAAACCAAAAGCATCAAGAGAATTTTTCTCATAACATTTAGTTTAGGTTAAGAATTAAGGCTAGAAAGGAATGGCTGGTTCCTTTTACTGTCCATGGCCATGGCGTCTCCACAGCCATGATAAAATTAAAAAATCTGTTGTTGATAAGTTTTCCGGATCGACGGATTGCACGGTCAGGTTTACATTTGACATTCCCCGGGTAACGGATAATAAAAATGCGTGCTTCTCAACCGGGTGACTTTTATCCCGATTTTAATACATTTGTCAATAGTCACCATCCACAAGAACCCGGTTTATGTCAGGATTCTCTCACTTGCACGTTCATACGCAATACTCCATTCTCGACGGAGCCGCCAGAATACCGCTGCTTATCGACAGGGTGAAATCCCTGGGCATGGAAGCCGTAGCAATCACCGATCATGGAAATATGTTTGGCGTCAAGGAGTTTCATCTTACAGCGCTCAAGAAGGGAATTAAACCCATTATAGGCTGTGAAATGTATGTCGCCCGCAGGTCCATAAAGGATGTCTCGGGAAAAGAGGATCGTTCAGGGGATCACCTGATACTTCTCGCAAAGAATCTGACAGGTTATAAAAATCTTGTGAAACTCGTGTCAACTGCCTGGTTAAAAGGTTTTTACTATAAACCTCGCGTTGATAAGGAATTACTTAAAGAGTACCGCGAAGGATTGATCGCCTCATCAGCTTGCCTTGCCGGAGAGATACAGGATGCCATACTGAACGGCTCCATGAAGAATGCCGAAGATGCCCTGAAAAGCTATATCGATATATTTGGTGAGGATTTTTATCTTGAAATTCAGAGGCACGAGACTTATGATCCCGAGGCTGACAGGAGCATCTTCCCCCTTCAGCAGAAAGTAATTGAAGCTTTTAAGGAATTGTCCGCAAAATACAATGTGAAGATAATCGCCACCAACGACGTTCATTTCATAAATTCAGAAGATGCCGAAGCACACGATCGCCTGATATGTATCAATACGGCGAAGGATATCGACGACCCCGACAGGCTTAGGTACTCAAAACAGGAATATGTCAGGAGCGAGGAGGAGATGCGTTTCATATTCAGTGATGTTCCCGGAGCCGTTGACAATGTCGGTGAACTGGTCTCTAAAATCGAGAAATACAAGCTTGACCGCGATCCCGTTATGCCTGATTTTGAGCTCCCCGAAGGGTACACCGACAAGAATGAATACCTGAGGGCCCTCACCTATAACGGAGCGGGGGAGAGATGGGGAGAACTGACTCACGAGCATACCGACAGACTCGATTTCGAGCTCGAGACAATTTCAAAAATGGGCTTCCCCGGCTATTTTCTCATCGTCCAGGATTTTCTCAGGGCCGCCAGGGAGCTGGGTGTGTCAGTGGGGCCCGGCCGTGGGTCGGCTGCCGGATCAACAGTGGCGTACTGCCTGAGAATAACCGATATCGATCCGATAAAGTACGGGCTTCTTTTCGAACGTTTTCTCAATCCCGACAGGATCTCGCTTCCTGACATAGACATTGATTTCGATGAAGACGGCAGGGACGCCGTACTGAGATATGTTGTCAACAAATACGGCCATGATAAAGTTGCTCACATAATTACATTTGGTACCATGGCTGCCAAAATGGCCATCCGGGACGTGGCGCGGGTGCAGAAGCTTCCCCTCCCCGATGCCGACCGCCTTGCCAAGCTTGTCCCGGAAAGGCCCGGGATAACTCTTACCCAGGCCTATGCAGAGGTGCCTGAACTGGCCAGGGAGAAAGATTCACCCAACAAACTGATAGCCCAGACCCTGAAATACGCGGAAGTGCTGGAGGGATCAATCCGTCAGACAGGCGTTCATGCATGCGGGATAATAATCGGAAAAGAAGCCCTCGATAATTATATACCCCTGTGCACTGCAAAGGATACGGACCTCTATGCAACCCAGTACGACGGCGGCCAGGTCGAATCGGTGGGCCTGCTCAAGATGGACTTCCTCGGACTTAAAACACTTTCAATAATCAGGGATGCGGTAGAGAATATCAGGAAATCAAAAGGTATAGATATAGATGTTGATAACCTTCCTCTTGATGATAATAAAACCTTCGAGCTCTTCAGCAACGGCGAAACAACAGGCATATTCCAGTTCGAATCGACCGGGATGAAGAGGTACCTCAGGGAACTGAAACCTACCCGGCTGGAGGACCTGATAGCGATGAACGCCCTCTACCGTCCCGGCCCGATGGAATATATCCCCAAGTTCATCAGAGTCAAACACGGACTTGCAGATCCCGAATACTACCTTCCGGTGATGGAGAAGTACCTTAAGGACTCATATGGTATAACTGTTTACCAGGAACAGGTCATGCTCCTTTCACAGGAACTTGCAGGGTTTACCAAGGGTGAGGCCGATTCCCTCAGAAAAGCGATGGGCAAAAAGAAGAGGTCCATTATGGATGAGATGAAGCTCAAATTCGTTGAAGGGTGCGCCAAAAGAGGTTATGATGAAACTATCGTACTGAAGATATGGTCAGACTGGGAAGCTTTTGCCCAGTATGCATTCAACAAATCCCACTCTACCTGCTATGCACTGATAGCTTTTCAGACAGGTTATCTCAAGGCTAATTACCCCGGAGAATACATGGCTGCTGTCCTTAGTCGTAATATAAACGATATCAAGAAGATAACCATCTTCATGGACGAAACCCGGAGGATGGGTATAGAGGTGCTGGGACCGGATGTCAACGAGAGCAATGTCAAGTTCACGGTCAATAAAGACGGCAATATCCGTTTTGGCCTCGGAGCTATCAAGGGAGTCGGGGAGAATGCTGTTTTACAGCTTATAGAAGAACGGGAGATGAACGGGATCTATAACAGCATCTACGATCTTGTTGAAAGAGTGAACCTTAATGCCCTTAACAAGAAGAACCTTGAGGCGATGGCTGTTGCCGGTGCTTTCGACTGTTTTCCCGATATAACGAGAGCCCAGTATTTTGCCCTCGATTCCAGGGGATCATCCTTCATCGAGAGCCTGGTCCGTTACGGGAACAACGCAAAAGCTGTCAGGAATTCCAGCCAGCAGACACTCTTCGGCGAAACAGGAGGGTTTGACATTATCAAGCCCGAACCGACGCAATGCCCCGACTGGCCAAAACTTGAGAAGCTTAACAGGGAAAAGGAGGTGATCGGGATTTACCTCTCTTCACATCCGCTCGATGATTTCAGGCTCGAAATAAACACTTTCACAACTGCAACTCTTGCCGATCTGCAAAACCTGCGCGATTGGGCCGACAGGGATGTCACAGTGGCTGGAATGGTCATAGATACCAAAAACGCAATAGGAAAAAACGGCAAACCTTACGGATCATTCACTCTGCAGGATTATTCAGACTCTTTCAGGTTCATGATGTTCGACAAGGAATATATCGAGAACAGCAAATTTTTTATCGTTGGTTATTACCTGCTGGTGAAGGGACGGGTGCAGAAACGCCGATACAATGAAGAAGGGCTTGAATTCAGGATAAGAACTATCAATCTCCTCTCGAGCGTCAAGGATGAACTTATAAAATCGGTCACCATCAGGCTTGATCCGGAAATTATCAGCAGGGAGATGATCAACGAGCTGATGGAGATGATCCAGGAAAACAGGGGAGAGACTGAACTTGTTTTTCTGTTCACCGATCCGGTTGACAAGATATCCCTGCCGATGTTCTCCAGGACCTTCAGAGTAAGGCTCAACAACGGTTTTATTTCGTACCTCGATGATCTTCCGGGCATCGATTATAAAGTTAATTAGCTATCTTTGGCCCCGGGTGTAAATAATATATTAAAAACCGTATTACGTTATGGCATTAGAAGTAAACGACAATAATTTTGATGAGGTCGTCATGAAGGCTGACAAACCAGTGATAGTTGATTTCTGGGCTGAATGGTGCGGACCGTGCAGAATGATTGCCCCCGTCATCGATGAGATTTCAAAAGAGTATTCAGGCAAAGCCATCGTGGCCAAATGTGATGTGGACGAAAGTCCGTCAGTTGCTGCACAATTCGGCATAAGAAACATTCCCACGGTGCTCTTCTTCAAAGACGGAAAAGTTGCTGACAAACAGGTAGGGGCCGTTCCAAAGAAAAATTACGCTGACAAGCTTGATGCCCTCCTCTGATTTTTTTAAGCTGATATCTGCCGGCCGTTGGGTATAACTTCGACGGCTGTTTTATTAAAATAAAATGAGAATTTGTGTTTTTGCTGCGTCGAGCAGCCGGATTGACACAAGGTACGCTGAGGCCGCATCCGAGCTGGGTGTCTTGCTTGCCAATGCGCAGATCGGGATCATATACGGCGGTGGCGGCTTCGGACTGATGGGCAAACTGGCTGATGCGGTCCTGGCAAACGGCGGCAGGGTTACAGGAGTTATACCATCCTTTATGAACGATGAAGGATGGGGTCACACAGCCGTTCAGGAGATGATCGTTACTCCCGATATGGGAGAAAGAAAAAGGAGAATGTTCTCGATGGCTGATGCTGTTGTGGCACTGCCCGGCGGTATCGGTACCCTCGAGGAACTTACGGAGGCGATTACCCTTAAACAGCTCGGGCTTTTCAGGGGTCCGGTAATCATTCTCAACACCCTCGACTTCTACCGGCATCTTATCGAGTTTCTTGACCGTATGGTAACAGAAAGCTTTCTCCGGTCAGAACATAAAAACATGTGGGAAGTGGCGGCCACCCCGGTGGAAGTGGTTACGGCTCTTGCCAGAAACACCAGATGGATAGACTCTCCGCGTAAGATTGCACGGATATGACGGTCTGATTGTTTATAACATCTTATTTTTTATATCAGCCGGCCCCGTTGGTCACGATAGCCAGTGAACTGAGGCCGAAATCTGTTTCCCCTGCCACCTTACCTTCAACAGCCGGTGCCTTTACCCCCTCCCTGAAATAAGAGAGACCGGAAAAAACCCGTGCCTCATCCCATAACCCGTTGCTGATAAAGTGATTGATCACCTGGGCTCCGCCTTCCACCATAAGCGACTGGATACCCGACTCAAAAAGGTAGTCTGTTATCTGTTCTGCTGCCGGCTTGTCCGAATCGAGTTTAACCACCACACATCCCGGAATATGAGCCTTCCCGTTGAATGTAAACAGGATACCCGAGCCCACAAGGCCGCTTATTGCCAGTTCCTTTCCCAGATTTCCCGATCCGCTTAGTATTATCCTCACCGGATTATTGCCGCCCCATTCCCTGACATCAAGGCGGGGATTGTCTGTCCTGACCGTTCCTGCCCCGGCCAGAATTGCCTGCTCCGATGCCCTCCATCTGTGAACAAGCACTCTTTCGGTTCTGCCTGTGATCCAGTTGGGGCCTTTCAGACCGTTTTTATCTCTTTTACCATCAATAAAACCATCGGCACTCTGAGCCCACTTAAGTATTATGTAAGGCCTTTTCTTCTCGTGGAAGGTAAAAAACCTTCTGTTCAGATTCCTGCATTCATTTTCAAGAACACCGGTCGAAACCTTGCATCCGGCTTCCTTAAGCCTGGCAATTCCCCTGCCTGAGACATTCCCGCTCGTGTCGATGGTCCCGGCAACTACCTCAGGTATTCCGTGAGAAATTATCAGGTCGGCACAGGGGGGCGTCTTTCCGAAATGTGAGCAGGGTTCAAGATTTACATAAAGGGTCGAAGATCTGAGTGTGCTTTTATCCGCGACGGCCTTAATGGCATGAAATTCGGCGTGAGGAGAGCCTGCTTTCGTATGATATCCCTCCCCTGTTATTACTCCGTTATGCACTATCACGGCCCCGACCATGGGATTCGGATAGGTCATCCCCTCTGCCTTGCCAGCCAGTTCGAGACACCGATGCATGAATTTTATGTCAACATCCTCAGGCATTGCTTCGAAAGTGTTAATTTTGAGTTATGGGCGTCAATTTACAAACGTTAAAAGATATCAGGAATTATCTTGCGAATGAACTTAAGGATATCTATCCGGAACGTGAGATAAGTTCACTCACGTCTATCATTGTTTATACGGTTTTAGGCATCCAAAAGTTGCGTTTTGCCCGCGAACCGGACCTGCACCTTTCTGCAGAGGACTCGGAAAAAGTCGTTTCAATATGTGCCGCTCTGAAAAAAGGGATCCCCATTCAGTATATTACCGGTGAAACAGTATTTTACAACTGCAGAATAAAGGTGACC
>DIKJ01000150.1:11622-12708 GCA_002424525.1 Bacteroidales bacterium UBA5621
GGGTACTCCGGCAGAATCCTCGACATCGGTACCGGTTCAGGTTGTATTGCAATTGCCCTGGCGCTCAACCTCCCGGATGCAGATATCACCGGCATCGACATATCCGAAGGAGCAATAAAAGTTGCGCGCGAAAATGCCCTGCTCAATAATGCGAATGCTTCTTTCCTTGTGGGGGATATCTTCAATCCCGATATCAGAAAGACCGGTACCACCGGAATGATTGTCAGCAATCCCCCGTATGTCAGAGAGTCTGAAAAACAGTTTATGTCAGTAAATGTCCTCGGGCATGAACCTCATATTGCGTTATTCGTCCCCGATGAGGATCCCCTTGTTTTCTACAGGGCTGTACTGGACCTTGCCGGGGATCTGCTGGCGAGAAACGGGAAGATATATTTTGAAATGAATGAAGCGATGGGAATCCGGCTCTCAGGATTACTCGATACATACGGTTATTCCGGAATCAGTATCATAAATGATATCAATGGGAAACAAAGGATAATTAAAGCTGTTAAATATGCCTGAAGATGAACTGTTTAAAACAAACCTTGCCAGAGCAATGGCTCTCTGCTCAGGCCGCGAATATTGCTCAGCGGATATCACAAACAAACTGCAGGGATGGGGTCTGAGTGCGGATAATACAGCCAGGGTAATCGATATACTCATCAGTGAAAAATTTATTGATGATAACAGGTATGCCTCTGCTTTTGTAAGGGATAAATTCAATTCTGCCAGATGGGGAAAGACAAAGATCTCTGCTCATCTCAAAGCAAAGGGGATTCCCGCAGACATAATCAGTTCATCCCTGGCCTCGATTGACAGCGATCTCTACAGGAAAACGCTGGTGGACCTGCTGTTGGCGCACCGCAGATTTATCAAGGCTAAAAACCAGTATGATCTGAAAGGGAAACTCTGGCGGTTCGGTATATCAAGGGGATTTGAAAGTGATCTGCTTTATCAGATAATCAATGAAACCTGGTAATAAGATCTGCAATGAGCGGCCAGAATGCGATCAGGAAGATTATGCCTGAACCTGTAATATCCATGGTTATGAGTTGTCTTCGTATCTCTTTGTTTTTCAGGTATATT
>DIKJ01000150.1:12726-18238 GCA_002424525.1 Bacteroidales bacterium UBA5621
CTCATTCCGTAGGAGTTCCACTGAGACGCCTCAGATATTTTGCCCCTCACTATAAGGGAGAAGCTATGCGACAGTCCGCATGATGCACATGGTTCTCCTGTAAGCTTTTCATGGATGCATACAACAGGATATTTATCTTTTTCCGGAGAAAAGATGGCTGAATAAGCCATTATAAGCATGATTGCCGCAGCAAAAACCAGATTGATGATCAGATACGGTTCATTTCGGATACCGGAAAGCATATGATTTATAAGCTTACTCAATTTTCGGTACTGTGTCCCTGATCTCGTCCTTTTTCTGGTCCTTCAACCCTTCAAGTTCCTCAAGCTTTTCAATCCCGTCTCTCCGGTTGGTTCCGGTATTGATCTCAATTTTATCCCCGTTGCTTTCGACCTTAATGGAAATACTCGCGTCTTCAAGGTCCCTGAGAACATCCCTCCGGACATCCTGAATTATATTCTGTATATCGCCCGGCCATCTCTTTTCCGCATGCTTTGCGAGCTTTCCGGTTACAAAAATCTGAGATAAGGATATCAGCGAGGCGACTACACCTATTATCAGGCCCGCCACAAGAAGGCCTCTCGGTGAGCTGTTCCTTCCGGCCTGCGACAAACCTACCGAGGCAAGGACAATAGCAATTATTCCGGGAATAATTGCTATAATGCCAATGCAAGGAATAACTGCGAGTACAAAGGTTATAATTGCAGTTATAAGAGCTGCGATCCCCAGATTCTGACCTGTAAAATCACTCTTTACCTGGTCCCTGCTCTCTGCTGTATTCTTACTGAAATCTTCCATGGTATTGTCGGTATTTGTTATTTCTGATTACCTGTGAGAATATTTAACATATCCTGCTCTAAAGACGTTACAGGATTTTCAATGATGCGTCCGGTCTCAATATTATTTTTGCTGATAATAAATGTCGGGACCCGCTCGATATTAAGCTTTTCGTAGTCTCCTACCGGGGCGATTTTGGTATTGTCCACTCCGATAAACTCAAGACTGCCTTCCGGGAAGCCCCAGCTTTCCATGATTCTCATGAACCTCGGAACCTCCCGCCTGCTGTCGGGACACCAGGTTCCCAGGACGATCAGGATTGAAAGATCATCTGTACTTATTGCTTTCAACTTGTTAACAACTTCATCAGCAGCACGGTAATTGTTAAATTCGTCCCTGTACCATTCAGAATGGGGAAAACGTGTCATCTGAAGGGGGTTAACGTAACCCAGGAGCCAGGTTGACTGCTCTGAGAAATTGAGAGCCGGCTCAGGATCGGCGGCCGGTTCTGCGGCGACAGGAGGTTCAGTAACAAGAGCCTGTTTGGTTTTACAACCACCGGCTGTAAATATCAAAATCAGAAAAAGGATAATAATTTTCTTCATCAATCTGTTTTTCGGAATGCAAATTACAAAATATTCAGATAAATAACAGCAGGCTTACAGCCATTACAGCCATTCCACCCACCAGACCATAGATTGAGTAGTGGTGTTCACCGTATTCCTCTGCAGCCGGTAATAGCTCATCAACTGAGATGAACACCATAATTCCGGCCACAGCTGCAAACAGCACACCAAAGACCATGTCGCTCATGAACGGCATTAGTATCAGATAACCGACAACCGCACCCAGCGGCTCTGCCAGGCCTGACAGAAAGGAGTAAGAGAAAGCCTTCTTTCTGCTTCCCGTGGCATAGTAAATAGGAACCGAGACCGCGATCCCCTCTGGTATATTATGTATTGCGATAGCCACAGCTATTACTATTCCAAGCCCCGGATCGGTTAACGCGACGGTAAATGTTGCAAGTCCTTCGGGAAAGTTATGTATTGCAATAGCAAGAGCAGTAAAAACCCCCAATCGTTTCAGCCTGTGTTTATCCGGAGCGGTTTTACTGATATTCATTTCCTCGATCCGTTTCATTTCATGAGGGTTTTCCGCTGCGGGGATAAACTTGTCTATCAATGCTATAAACAGCATCCCGCCAAAGAAGGCAGCTGCAGTGACCCAGTTTCCCGGAATATAACCCATGTCAGCCGCCAGCGTCTCTCTCGCTTTAGTCAGAATCTCCACAAAGGAGACATAGATCATTACTCCGGCTGAGAAACCAAGGGAGACCGAAAGGAATCTGATATTGGTCCTGCGTGCCAGCAGTGCAATGACGCTTCCGATCCCTGTGGAGAGGCCTGCAAACAGGGTAAGTCCAAAGGCAAAAAGAAGATTCCCCTTATCAGGAACGAAGTTCTGTGCCTGAGCCCAGAGGGGTACAATATTCAATATTAGGATATTTACTGACGGCATCTGCTAGTTTAACGAATAAATCTGTATGTCCTCCTGAACAAATATTATCTTTCAATGAAACATCTGAAGCATAATTCTCAGGATCTGCCCTGCGGCCCCCGATACTGAGGTACCGGGTCCGAATATCGCTGTAACTCCTGCATCGTACAGGAACCTGTAATCGCGGGGAGGGATCACTCCGCCCGCTACAACAAGGATATCTTCCCTGCCCAGTCTCTTTAATTCAGCTATAACCTGGGGTATAAGAGTTTTATGGCCGGCAGCCAGGCTTGATATGCCAAGCACATGAACATCATTCTCGACTGCCTGCCTTGCCGCCTCTTCGGGCGTCTGAAACAGAGGACCTATATCCACATCAAATCCGATGTCGGCATATCCGGTCGACACGACTTTTGCTCCCCTGTCATGGCCATCCTGGCCTATCTTCGCTATCATTATCCTGGGCTGGCGCCCCTCCTTTTCAGCGAACCTTGCAACAAGCGCCCTGGCTTCCTCAAAGTCCTTATCCGATTTATTCTCTGAAGAATATACTCCTGATATTGTTTTTATCACTGCTTTATACCTCCCGGTTATTTTTTCACATGCATAAGTTATCTCACCGAGGGTTGCACGTTTTTCTGCGGCAATCACTGCTGCCTCGAGAAGGTTCCCCTTACCGGTCGCCGCACATTCGGTGATCGCGGCAAGAGCGGCACTGCACTCAGCCTCATTTCTCTCTTCCCTCAGTTTAGCCAGCCTCCTGATCTGTGCCTGGCGCACAGCGCTGTTATCCACTTCGAGTGTTTCGAGGGGCTCCTCACTTTCCGGCCTGTATCTGTTGGTCCCGACAATTATCTGAGCGCCCGAGTCGATCCTCGCCTGCGCCCTTGCAGAAGCCTCCTCGATCCTCATTTTCGGGATTCCCGATTCTATGGCTTTAGCCATCCCTCCAAGGTTCTCAATCTCCTCAATAAGATCCCATGCACGCCTGGCTATCCCGCTTGTCAGGCTCTCGACATAATATGAACCCGCCCAGGGGTCTATTGATCTGCAAACCGACGTCTCTGCCTGAATATATAGCTGAGTGTTGCGGGCAATACGGGCCGAAAAATCGGTGGGAAGGGCAAGGGCCTCGTCAAGTGCGTTGGTATGCAGGCTCTGGGTATGGCCAAGCACTGCGGCCATCGCCTCTATACAGGTCCTGCCGACATTATTGAAAGGATCCTGCTCCGTAAGGCTCCATCCGGAGGTCTGGCAGTGGGTCCTGAGAGCAAGACTTTTAGGATTGCGGGGATTGAACTGCCTGACTATCTTTGCCCACAGCATTCTTGCCGCCCTCATCTTTGCTATCTCCATAAAGTGATTCATGCCGATGGCCCAGAAAAATGAGAGCCTGGGGGCAAAGGAGTCAATATCAAGACCGGCATTAATGCCGGTGCGCAGATATTCAAGCCCGTCAGCAAGGGTATATGCCAGCTCCAGGTCGCAGGTGGCTCCAGCTTCCTGCATATGATAACCCGAAATGCTTATCGAATTGAAATTGGGCATCCTGGCTGAGGTATACCTGAAAATGTCGGCAATTATCCTCATGGAGAATTCAGGTGGATAGATATAGGTGTTCCTTACCATGAACTCCTTCAGGATATCGTTCTGGATGGTACCGGTGAGCTGTTCCGTCTTAACTCCCTGTTCGAGTGCGGCAACAATGTAGAAAGCCATTACCGGCAGTACGGCACCGCTCATGGTCATCGAGACTGACATTTTATCCAGGGGGATCTGATCAAAAAGGATTTTCATATCGAGGACAGAATCGACTGCGACACCCGCTTTGCCGACATCTCCCGTAACTCTCTCATGATCAGAATCGTATCCTCTGTGCGTAGGCAGGTCAAAAGCCACCGACAACCCTTTCTGGCCTGAAGCAAGGTTCCGCCTGTAAAATGCATTTGACTCCTCTGCTGTCGAGAAGCCGGCATATTGCCTTATGGTCCAGGGCTGGAGAGTGTACATGGCCGGGTAGGGTCCCCGGAGAAATGGCGGGATCCCGGCTGCAAAATCAAGATGCTCCATACCTTTCAGGTCCTCGTTGCTGTAAGCGCTTTTTACAGGTATGCCTTCAGCAGCTACCCACTCTCTGACATCCGTCTCACTTCTTTTGTCCGGCCCTGTTATAGCCGCTGAAAGGTCTTTAAGGTCACTGTATCTGAATTTCGGTCTCATAATGCTCATCAGATTAATGTCCGGTCCCTGGTTTGGTGTTATTGCGCTCCTGACTCACAGCTTCTTCTGCTCTCGATTTTTCAGCATCCAATGCTCCCCTCGACAACCTCAACGGGCGTACCGTCAGATCATCAGCTTTCATATTGCTTTCCGCAACCAGGGCTTCAAAGAGTGATAGCGCGATCATTTCATTGGGATCAGGGAAATGGTTAACCCCCAGAACAAGCTCTCTGCCATTCAAAATATCATCTTTATGCTTCCCGGCCCTCTCTTCCACTCTTTCCTGGATGATTCCTTCCTTCAGTACAGATAAAAATCCCCCCTTCGCTTCAACCTCAAGAAAAAGTTTCCAGGCTTGTTCAGCTACCAGGTTTGTCAGGTTCCCGATATAGTAGGATCCTGCCGAAGGATCGGCTGTCTTGTCAAAGAAAGCCTCCTCCCTGAGAATGAGCTGCTGGTTACGGGCTATCCTTTCAGCAAACTCTTCAGGCTTGCTGAATGCACTGTTGAAGGGGCTGACAGTAAGGGAATCCGCCCCGCCGATCACCGACGACATCGCTTCGGTCTGAGTCCTCAGCATATTGACATAGGGATCATAAATGGTTTTGTTCCATCCGGTGGTTTCACAATGGATCACAGCTTCAGGGATATCGCTGTTGTCATCGATGAATCCCTTAATGATGACCGGCCACAATATCCTCGAAGCCCGCAATTTGGCAATCTCCATAAAATATTCTGATCCCGTACCGAACCCGAGCCTGATTCTGGATGCCGCGAAGACTGGATCAATACCCCTGGCGGTAAGCTGCGACAAATATTCACAAACCATCGACATGGTGTATGCAAGCTCCTGAACAATTCCTGCTCCGGCATTCCTGAAATTGAGGCCGTTCACATGGATAACACGGTAAGACGGAAGTACCGCGGAATCTTTTACCAGCAGGGCCAGGTAATCGAAGCCAGCTTCCGCGGGAATGCATAACGTGCCGTTGATCATCAGCCTGCCCGCAGGGTCGGT
>DIKJ01000150.1:18274-23753 GCA_002424525.1 Bacteroidales bacterium UBA5621
GCAATGATCTCCAGTATCTCCCTTGCCTTGCCGTTGGTCAGAAAATTGATCCCGGTCTTCTCCAATTCAATGCCATCAAGAAGGATCTTAAGGTTCTTCTCTGTAATTGTTTCGGGATCAGGCAATATGAATCCAAGTGAATCGACACCTTTTTCAAGCAGATCAAGGGCTTTTTTATTCGAAGCAGGGAACCCGGTCACTGCTATGTTCTGGCGTATAAGCCACCGGTTTCCATCCTTTCTGAAAGGAACGGAAATAAGGTTATTTAATTCCTCCCGGGTATAAAAAGGCTTCACATCGAAACCCTCGCCGGTTTTCCAAATTAACCTGCTGTCGAAGCTCTCGCCCTTAAGACTGGCACTGATCCTTTCAGTCCACTCTTTTGCTGTTGCCGGCGGGAAATCTTCAAACAACCTTTTTCTCTGCCCCATATTCTGCTTCTTCTATAATCTTTCGCAAAATAAGAATTAATTCCCTCTCTGCGCTCCCTGCCCCCTGCCCCTTGCCCCCTGCTCCCTGCCCTCTGCTCCCCGCTCTACGCTCTACGCTCTACTCTTTACTCTTTACGCTCATTGCTACTGGCAAATTCCATCAGATAGGCTTTAATAAACGGGTTCAGGTCACCATCCAGCACAGCCTGGACATTGCCTGTCTCGTGATTTGTCCGGAGGTCTTTAACCATTTTGTAAGGATGAATTACGTACGACCTTATCTGGGAGCCCCATTCTATTTTTTTCTTCTCCCCCTCCACTTTCGCCTGTTCTTCCCTTCTTTTCCTCAGCTCAAGCTCATAAAGCTGTGATTTCAGGATCCTCATGGCATTCTCCTTATTGTTCATCTGGGAACGGGTCTCCTGGTTTTCTATGACGATGCCTGTCGGATGATGCCGGAGCCTTACTGCTGTTTCAACCTTGTTAACGTTCTGTCCGCCCGCTCCGCTCGACCGGTATGTTTCCCAGGTTATGTCGGCCGGATTGATCTCTATTTCGATTGCATCGTCAACGAGAGGGGAAACAAAAACAGATGCAAATGTTGTCTGGCGCTTTCCCTGGGCATTGAAAGGCGAAATCCTGACGAGACGATGCACGCCATTCTCACTCTTTAGGTATCCATACGCCTGTTCCCCGTCGATCTCGATAATGACAGATTTGATCCCGACTTCATCACCCGGCTGATAATCAAGCTCTTTTGCCTTGTAGCCGTTTCGCTCCGCCCACCGCAGATACATCCTCATCAGCATCTCGGCCCAGTCGTTGCTTTCCGTGCCTCCCGCTCCGGAATTGATCTTCAGTATGGCTCCAAGCTGATCTTCCTCCCTCCGCAGCATATTGCGGAGCTCGAGATCTTCAATAGCCGCAAGCGCCAGATCATACTGTTTTTCAAGATCCTCCTCCGAAGCCTCCCCCTCCCTGAAAAAATCATTTATTACAATCAGGTCATCAACTGATGTGTCGGCTTTGTGAAAATCGCCTGTCCAGGACTTAAGCAGTGATATGGATTTAACAAGCTCCTCAGCCTTTTTGGAATCATTCCAGAAGCCGGGCTCTCGCGTAATGTATTCCTTTTCAGCAATAAGCTTCAGCTTACCACTGATGTCAAAGATACCCCCTCAACGCATCACGGCGTTCAACAATTTCCTTTATTTGTTCGTTGGTTATCATACTGCTGTTAAATTTCCGGCAAATTTAAGATTAAATCTCTTTATGCCATCTATTATATAAATTGTATCCTTAAAAAGGTATGATTTATTTTTCTTAATTTACAAAACCAATGGTTTTCTCTTAACGACTTATGCTTAAATCATGCCTCTATCTTAACTGTACCGAGGCCGGCTGTGATGAAGCCGGCCGAGGTTGCCTGGCAGGACCGGTTGTTGCAGCCGCAGTGATCCTCCCAAGGAATTTCAGGCATCCGGTGTTGAACGACTCAAAGAAACTTACACCCCGGCAGCGTTTACAGCTGAGAGATGAGATAACAGGCTCTGCAATAGCATGGGAAGTGGCATTTGTCGGGAATGAGGAGATTGATGAGATCAATATACTCAGGGCTTCCGTCAGGGCAATGCATCTGGCGATTGAGGGACTGAAAAAAAAGCCGGACATCCTGCTGATCGACGGGAACAGGTTCTATCCATATAAGGACATAAAGCATGAGACAATTATCAGGGGTGATGGATTGTTCTTTTCGATAGCAGCAGCATCAGTACTGGCGAAAACCTTCCGCGATGAGTATATGCAAAAGCTTCACTGCGATTACCCTCAGTACGGATGGGATAAGAACAAGGGATATCCGACTCCTTACCATAGATCTGCTATTCTCAGGCATGGCATCACTCCGTATCACAGGAGGTCATTCACCCTTTTCGACACCCAGATGGAACTTCCTTTATAAATCCTCATAATTCCTTTTAAAGAATTATATTTGCCGGAAATTTTAACCATTCAAAGATTTCATATATGAAGAAATTATTATCGGTCCTGATAATCACCGTACTTATCTCCGGCCTCCGTTCGAGAGCCGATGAAGGCATGTGGCTTCTGCCGCTGATCGAAAAACTCAATATCGGGAAAATGACGGAACTGGGATTAAAACTCTCTGCTGAGGATATCTACAGTCTTAACAAAGCCAGCATCAAGGATGCCATTGTGATATTCGGAGGGGGCTGTACAGGGGAGATCGTCTCTTCCCAGGGACTGCTTCTCACCAATCATCATTGCGGTTACGGCCAGATTCAGTCACACAGTACCCTTGAGCACGACTACCTTACTGACGGATTCTGGGCAATGACAAAAGAGGAGGAACTTCCCAATCCGAACCTCTCAGTGACGTTCCTGCTCAGAATAGAAGATGTGACCGGGCAGGTTCTGAAGGGCATCAGGCCGGAAATGACTGAAACAGAAAGGAATACAGCTATTAATGAAGCCAGGGCGGCCATCGAAAAAAGAGCCGCCGAAGGTACCCACTACAGGGCAACCGTCTCATCTTTCTACGGAGGCAACAACTTCTATCTGCTCGTTTATGAGAGGTACCTCGACGTAAGGTTTGTAGGGGCTCCCCCCTCATCGATCGGGAAATTCGGATTTGATACCGACAACTGGGAGTGGCCGCGCCATACCGGCGATTTCAGTGTCTTCCGCGTTTACACGGCCCCCGACGGGAAACCGGCCTCATATTCAAAAGAGAATATCCCCCTTAAGCCAAAATACTGGCTCCCCGTTTCAATTAAAGATCTTAACGAAGGTGACTTTGCAATGATCCTGGGATACCCCGGTAGAACACAGAGATACGCCACTTCCTGGGAAGTCGGCGAACTGCTCGAAATTACCCACCCCAACAGGATAAAGATCCGCGGGATAAGACAGGAAATCTTAATGGCCGACATGCAGGCTGATCAGAAAATCAATATACAGTATGCTTCAAAATACTCCGGATCATCAAATTACTGGAAATATTCAATAGGCCAGAAAGCCGGCCTCGAGAGACTTAATGTAAGGGCAAAGAAAGAGCAGATCGAAAACCAGTTCAATACATGGATATCTGCCAACCCTGAACACAAATCAAAATACGGCAACGCCACGGGACTTATCAGGAATGCCGTTGCAGGAAGGGCGGAGTTTGCCAATGCCCAGCAGTACATAAGTGAGTGCTTCCTTCAGGGATGTGAGATCCTGAGCATGAACCAGGTGGCATCGTCACTGATAAGCATCATGAAATCAGGCGACAGCAGGAGAGTAACCGATCTTACATCAGCTATGAAGGAGAGAGCAGCCTCATTCTACAAGGACTATAATCCTCCTACCGATCAGAAGGCGATGAAAGCAATGATAAAGCTCTACAGGAATGATGTTCCTGGTAAATTTCACCCTGATTTCTATACTGATGTCGTTGATAAAAGGTTCAGGGGAGATACCGACAAATTCGTTGACGATATCTTTGCCAGGTCGGTTTTTGCCAGCGAAGATAAGCTGATGGCATTCCTCAACAAACCTCTCCTTAAGACTCTTGAGAGCGACCCGGTTTACCTTACCGCAACCTCAATAAGCAAAGTGAGCGCCGAAGTCTCCAGGGGTCTCAGTCAGTACGACGCCGACCTGACAGAAGGGCGCAGGCTCTGGATAGCTGCACTCAGGGAGATGACACCGGAAAAGACACTTTATCCTGACGCCAATTCCACAATGAGACTGACTTACGGCTCAATCTTCAATTACGACCCGAGGGATGCCGTAACATATAAGTATTTTACAACCCTCCAGGGTGTGATAGATAAATATATCCCGGGCGATTATGAGTTTGATCTGCCCCAGAAGCTTATCGATCTCAACAACAGGAAAGAGTTTGGAAGATATGCTTCCCCGAAAGGCCACATGCCAGTTAACTTTTTGACTAATAACGACATAACCGGAGGCAACTCCGGGAGCCCTGTTCTCAATGCAAATGGTGAGCTGATAGGTCTTGCCTTCGACGGCAACTGGGAAGCGATGAGCGGGGATGTGGCTTTCGAGCCGGAACTGCAGAGAACCATTGCAGTAGACATCAGATATGTCCTTTGGGTTATGGATATCTATGCAGGTGCAAAGCATCTTGTTGACGAGATGACAGTGATTCAGTAACAGCTCATTCAGCAGGAGAAATGCATTTTGATATTATTGAAATAGTTGCCGCATTTATGGTGCTTTTCGCCATAATTGACATCCCTGGTTCCATCCCGATAATCCTTGATATCAAATCGAAGACCGGAGGGGTGGAGCCGGGGAAGGTCACTCTTGTGGCTCTCTCTATTTTCCTTGCCTTCCTTTTTATAGGTAGTCCCATGCTGGGAATTTTTGGCGTCGACGTTTCATCATTTGCTATAGCAGGCTCCTTTATAATTTTCCTTATCGGGATGGAAATGGTTCTGGGTATAGAGCTTTTCAAATACGATCCGAAAAGCAAGGGCTCAATTATTCCGATTGCATTCCCCCTTATAGCCGGTGCAGGATCGATAACAACAATCCTTTCCCTGAAAGCTGAATATCATACTGTTAATATCCTGACCGCTTTGATATTGAATATGATAATCGTCTATCTCGTGCTCAGGCTCACTTCGCTGTTTGAAAGAATACTCGGGCCTACCGGATTGCATATCCTTAAAAAGATGTTCGGGATAATCCTGCTTTCAATTGCCATAAAGCTCTTCCTTACCAATACAGGAATTACCCTGACCAATGTCAAGTGAGATCACTATCTATACTGACGGCGCCTCGGCCGGAAATCCCGGCCCCGGCGGATATGGTGTTGTACTGATCTCCGGGAAACACCGCCTCGAAAAATCAGAGGGCTTCAGGCTCACTACAAACAACCGTATGGAGCTGATGGCAGCAATTGCCGGACTTGAAGCACTGAAAATTCCGGGAAGCAGGGTCGTAATCTATACTGATTCAAAATATGTTGCTGATTCGGTGGAGAAGGGGTGGGTCTTTCAATGGGAATCAAAAGCTTT
>DIKJ01000187.1 GCA_002424525.1 Bacteroidales bacterium UBA5621
CAATCTGGGCTCTGGCAAATTTCTTTGCTGTAATCATGCATTTGTCCATAAGGAGGTTTGAGAAGTCAGGATCTGTCATCAGATTGAGGAGCATCTCACTGACCCCTGCCAGATCGCATGCTTCGGCAAGCGGGCCCTCTATCCATCCGCTTACAGGAACTGTACCTTTAAGTAATTGCTGGTAGTATTCTGCTCCCCTTATCCTGTCGTATGTTCTTTCACATTTATAAACATCGGGGTCAGGCAGGTGCCTGATATCATCAATTGTTCCCACGATCTTGTCAAGACAGCGTGGAACGCCTTCATCAATATACTCGATCGGGGCTCCGAAAGCAGAAGTTTCACGATAGGGATCCGAGATAAGGCTTACCATATCGGTATCAAAGAACTCCATTGCACGTATATTGCTCTCAACCAATGTCTTATAATCGGAAGCAAATTTGCCGTAGGTTGTATTGTTGAACCTCGCGGCAAAATGCATGAGTATTGGCCGGAAGAATACTTTTTCCTTATACTCATCCCCTCTTAAAAGTGCCTGATAAAGTTGTTGCTTAGTCACGGAAGTTTTTATCCCAAGTTAATACAAATTCTGATTATGGCTTATCGCTATGATTACTGGAAATAGACTTTTGTTCCGGGATCGACTGTTGAATAAAGAATAATATCTCCTGTTTCGACGCGGTATCCTTTTGGAATATTTCTCGCTGTTAAGCGGATAGTATGTTTACCCTCCGGCAGATCGTATTTCCATGCCACTTCGTGTCTTCGTATACGCGATTGGGTCGGCATTTTCACAGTTTCGAGGAACCTGTCATCAGCAAACACATCCAGTTCAAGGGTTGCCTCAGGCATGTTACTTTCTTTAACAGCTCTCCCGGTTACTACAAAACCACAACCCTCCATATCGAATGAGAGTTCGGTATTTTCGGTAGTCAGCCATTTCCGCAAACCCTGACGCGCAGTTGGGAAAATACTCTCAAAGGCAACTTCGAAGGGCACCGGCTGCGGAACCTGATATTTAATCAAGAGCTTGCCGTCTTCCTCACTGCCTCCATTTCTTTTAATCATACCGGCGGCATGCCTGTAACCAATCTCATACACCTTGTTCAGTGACATGTCGGTGTAGCGGAAGTTCAAATTTTCTACTTTATCGATGCCCTGTGTCCAATAGTCTGGGATCTGACTGTAACCTGTCATGGTGGCCAGAATACCGGCAGCATTGGCAGGGTTACAGTCGGAGTCGTAACCGCACCGGGTACTGATGTCGACTGTTGCCCCGAAATCACCTTTACCATAGAGCAGTCCGATCACAATATAAGCCGCATTGATCTTTGCATCGATATTGAAAGGACGGAAAACACCGTCAGGACATCCTTTATCAAAAGTCCATCTCTTTTGCGCTTCAAACCAGGTGCTTTTCCAGTCATCGGGGTACTGTTTGTACCACCGGACAATGTCAGCAATACATTTATGAAATTCACTTTGCTGAGGAATGGTTTTTAATGCTTCAGTCACGATGAATTCGATATCGTCGTATACAAAGGCGAGGGCATACATAGCGGCAACATAGATACCTCCATAAACACCGTCCCCATAATTCATTATATGTCCGATCCTGTTTCCAATTCCGGCTGCCGAATTGACCATTCCGGGCGACATAAGGCCGGCAAAGTCGGCCTCAATCTGAAAATCGATATCATCTGCATGGGGGTTGTTCTTCCAATGACCCGAAGCAGGGGGCATTATTCCGTTCAGAATATTATACCGTGCAGCCTGATTGGCGTGCCACAACTGGTATTCCGCGTTTGCAAATGCCAGGGCATGCAGCGAGTCAGGCGCATCGAGACCATGTTTTTCAAAAATATCAACAAACGTCAGGTCCATATACACATCGTCGTACAGGCCCGGAGAATTTTCGTAATACCAGAGCATCCGGCTATCGTCCCAGGGTATGGGTACACGATCCCCGATCATGGTTCCGTTCCATTGAAATTCCGTAGGACCTCCATAAGTGCAGCCGATAACCTGACCAGCCCATCCTCCTTTTATTTTGTCCTGAAGGAGCTCCATCGGAATGGTTACAATTTCTTCATCGGCGTATATGGCATCTCTTTTTTGGACCGTCTGTGTCTGGCACGAGATTAAAACCGTTGCCACGAGAGTTAGTACTATAATCGTTCTCATAATTGTTTATTTATAATTTGTTACCCGGAATTTCATTCAGATCAATTTGATAAGTCGTTTTGCAGGTTCTCTTTTAACAGTATGGTTTTAATTATGTGATCTTTCACCGATAATTAATACCCATGGGTTATTATCGGGTGATTTAAAGGCAGAATTAAGGGATGTTCTGCCTTCCACGGCGAACTCTCCGGTTTTGGGATTAAACCAGCAGAAAGAAAGGCCCTGTGGTATATTCCTGATCTCAATCTCCCCTCCGTTTTCAAGGTATGAAATATAGAATTTCCCTTCAGTGGCAAGCAGCGGTTTATTTGCATCGGTAAGATCCCATCTCTTTTCCATATCGGCAAAGTCAAAACCATCGAATGCTCTTGAAACAAGCCCTGCATAATTACTGCCTTCCTGTGACATTGCTTCTCTCCACGACATCGGTGCATTTGTCCAGCTGTCCCAACCGGGTTCGTCGGGCGTTATCTTCCATTGCCAGAGGCATACCGCCCCGTAAACAACACCCATGGTGCCGCCGTGCATTAGCTGGTTCCATGCTTCCTCTCCCTGCCACCAGCCAAGACCGTTTTTACCGTTACCCATCCCTTCATAAGTGGGTTCTCCGTTCAGGTTTGCCTTTGTAGGTTTGTTGTCGTACATCCTTTCAACCTTATGATAGAGATGTAAACCATCGTGACCTGTCTGTGCCCACTGAAAATCAAGCCAGGGCTCATCCTGATATGAGCGGTTGTAATGGAAACATCGCGAACTGTCGCCTCCTGCCCAGGAAGGTAAATAGTCATCGGCGGGATTATAGTGAATACCGGCCGGCTGGTGATAACAGTCCCATTTTTCAATCATTTCTCCCCCCGGCTTCACTCCGGGATCCAGGCCATGGGCGTCGCCGCTGACAAGCCAGAAGGCCGGCATACTGCCATACCTGGCAACAAGATATTTACAGTACCTTGCATATTCTTCAGGATCGGCAACGGGACCCAGAACACTCTTCCCCTTCCAGCCGAATCCGTGAAATACAGGCTGATAGACCGGTACGATACCATGATCAACCAGTATTTGCATCAGCGAATCGAGGTACTGGAAATAACCGGGTTTGAGTTTGTTCAAATGTCCTTCATGAAGATCTTCAAAGCCTCTTGCAAAACCCAGAACAGTGTTCCTTGCTTCCGGCCCCTCGGCATACATATCGGGCTGAACGGTCATAAGAAGCGCCGCATTGAACCCTTTTTTCATCCTGTCGGCTGCATACTCTTTTACCTGGCC
>DIKJ01000048.1 GCA_002424525.1 Bacteroidales bacterium UBA5621
TCAATTGCCGTCAGCTTCAGCTGACGGAATGCAGAGGCTCACCCCTTTTAGCTTCGGGACTTTAGTACCCTATCAGGCAGAGTTATTAGTATATTTAAAAACTAAATATTCAAACCATGAAGAACCGAATAACCGGACTCATTTGTCTTATATGCATCTGTCTCCTCCATGAGCAGGGTTAGTTACGGCCAAGCCACAGGGCTGGTTGATATCAGGTATGCCGGACAGGAGATCACTGTCGGCGGCACCGGTGCTGATCTGCCTGGCTTCAGCTCCTCCCATCTGCCTTCATAGGCCAGCTTCGCCTGATGGGGCCAGGTGGAAGGATCATGCATGCGGTACCGCTCTCCGCCGTCCTGCAGAAGGTATTCACCGATCGTGGCCGGAGATGTCTCCGAGAGCTCCTTCCATTTAATAATGCCTCGCTTATTCAGTATGCCCGAGATTTTCGGACCAATGCCCAGGACAACTTTCAGGTCATTCTTAGCTGTCATGATTGCAGCAACCACTTCCTTTTTCAGAGGACCCCGGTCAGCAGCTGACCTGGCCTCTGATTCAAGTTTCTCGATTTTAAGTCTCAGAGTGGCACCCTCTTCATCAAGTTTTAATACTTTTTCTCTAAGCACGGTAATCTCCCCTTCCAGCTTTTTGATCGTAAGTCTGAGTGAAGCGTTCTCTTCTTCCAGTTCAACGCATTTTTTACATTTCATGGATTTCCTCAGAAAATATCCGATAAGAAATCCCAGTATTGCTGCAATGAGCAGCACAATGACAATAAACAGCAAATCTGCCGTAAAACGTTCTGCCATATCTTTTTATATTAAGACGTTAATTTTTTTTCTTCTGTTTCTGGCTCTGCCTTCGCGGTTATTGTTCGAAGCGGCCGGTTCACTGAAAGCCTTTGAAAATGTTTGTATCCGGTCTTCATTGATACCGGAGTTTACCAGAAATGATTTTACAAAGTCAGCCCTTGATGATCCAAGGCGGAGATTGGATGCTTCGGTGCCGGTATTGTCTGTGTGCCCCGTTACATTTATTTTCACTTCCGGACGATTTTCAAGGTAAAACTTAAGTTTGCTCAGATAATCTGCAGGGATGACACTCATATCTGTGGCGGATGCAGCCACAGTAAAAAAAACTTTCTGTGTGCCCGAACTGACCAGAAAATTCCTTGCCTCTTCAATTGATGCCTGCAATGCGGACGCTTCTCTGGCCAGAGCCTCATCTGCAGAATTGACCTCTTCAACGGGAGGAATATTTTCTTCTGTGCGTGGTGAGTTCTTGCAGTCGCCCCTGATCCTGCATACATACCAGTGCGATGAGCCGGTAATCCAGAGGATCAGCAGCAGGGATAAAATGTAAACAAATACTCTCATGATCCTGTCATTTACTTTGGCCGCAGCATACCTCCAAGAAGGGATCCCAGCAAACCTTTGCCTTTTATTTGCTGACCGGAACCGCCCTTTAACAGGAAGCCTGCAACATCATCCAGTATGCTCCCGTCGCCATCAGCATCAAGAAGTGCCCCAATGCCAGAGATCCCGGCGCCACCTGAATCCCGTTTCTTTGTAAGTGCTCCCAGGATGATCGGGGTTAGTGCCGGGATCATCCTTGTGATTGTGGAAGCGTCAATATTCATGCTCCTGGCAAGCATCATTGCTGCCTGGGTACCACCACTATCTCCAAGCAATCCCCCCATATTGGTATTTTATGTTAAAACAGTATTTGACTTTGGCATCTGATGTTATAACTTTACATTAGGAATCATAAATGACAATTCTACTGCTTGTATAGCTGGTATAATAAACTGGAAAATTGATGTCTAAATACCGAATTTTATCAATCGACGGAGGAGGAATCAGAGGGTTGGTGACGACCATTCTTCTCCAGAGGATCACTGCCACTCCGGGACTTGAGGATTTTCTGAAATCCGTTGATCTGATTTCAGGGACATCAACAGGCGGACTCCTTGCTCTAGGATTAGCTTATGGACTTGACCTGGCTCAGATACGTGATCTTTATGTCAAAAAGGGGCCTCTTATTTTTGATGACTCCTGGCTTGACGACCTTAAAGATCTGGGAAAGCTCAGGGGTGCTGATTACAGTATCAAACATCTTCGCAGTACGTTAAAGGAGCTTTTCGGAGATATAACACTCGGACAATTGAACAAGAGGGTTTTGATTACTTCTTTTGATCTTGACAACGAAGATCCTGATCCCGAAAAGCGGACATGGAAGCCAAAACTTTTCCATAATTTCCCTGGCACGAACAGCGACAGTTCATTTTATGCTGCCGATGTCGGCCTCTATACAAGTGCCGCCCCAACCTACTTTCCGTCAGTTGACGGATACATTGACGGTGGCGTATATGCAACCAATCCTTCAATCTGTGCCCTCGCGCAGACACAGGACAATCGCTACTCTCCCACACCGAGGATCAAGGATGTTTATCTCCTGTCTCTTGGGACAGGTACGAGCCTCCAATACATCACAGGGAACTCACATGACTGGGGTTACATCCGATGGTTAAAACCTCTGATTAACCTGATGTTCGACGGAACCGCAGGAATTGCTGACTATCAGTGCTTTCAGTTTCTCGGGAACAGATACCACCGCCTGGCACCCGTGTTCCCGTCCGGGGTTGTTGTTCCTATGGATGATATCAAAAAGATTCCCTATATGATAGAATTTGCTGAGACATTAGTAATTGATGACACGATAAAATGGCTTAAACAAAAATTCATTAACAAAAAAATAAAACAATGAAATACAGAAAATTAGGAAGAACAAACCTGAATGTGAGCGAGATCGGTTATGGCATGTGGGGCATGGCAGGATGGACCGGCTCAGATGACGAAGAATCACTCCGCTCTCTTCAGCTGGCAGCCGATCTTGGATGCACCTTCTTCGATACAGCCTGGGGCTATGGCAGCGGCAAAAGCGAAAGCATGCTCGGTAAAATAGTAAAGGCAAACAAAGACAAGAAGCTCATTACAGCTACCAAAATGCCACCGATGAACTTCAAATGGCCGGCCAGGCGCGAATATTCACTTGGAGACTGTTACCCGCCTGACCATATCGAAGATTATGTCGAAAAAAGCCTGAGGAATGCAGGCCTCGACTCCTTCGACCTCATGCAGTTCCACACCTGGGAAGACCACTGGCTCGACGATGACAGGGGGATCAGGAAGATGGTTGAACTGAAGGAAAAAGGATTGTTCCATGCCATCGGGATAAGCATGAACCGGTGGGAACCATGGAATGGCATCAGAGCTGTGAAGAGCGGTCTGATCGATACCGTACAGGTAATCTATAACATCTTCGACCAGAGCCCGGAAGATGAGCTCTTCCCTGCGTGCCGGGAGATGAATGTCGGTGTTATTGCCAGGGTCCCGTTCGATGAGGGTTCCCTGACCGGAACACTTACCAGGGAGAGTAAATGGCCTGAAGGCGACTGGCGTAATACATACTTTGTTCCTGAAAACCTTATCTCAAGCGTGGAGCGGGCAGATGCCCTCAAACCGCTTGTACCGGAGGGTGCCACAATGTCTGAGATGGCATTAAGGTTCATTCTCGGGGAACCGACTGTCAGTACGATAATCCCCGGAATGCGCAGAACTCACCATGTTGCCACGAATATGTCAGCAAGCGATGCCGGACCGCTGGATCCTTCTCTGATGTTAGAACTCAGGAAACACCGGTGGAATCGCAGACCGCAAAAATGGTCACAATAACCTGCCGGAACCTTTTTACCCCTTGTCGTAAAAAATAGTCTCGACCATATCGCCGTAAGACGAGTAAGCACTGGATTCAAGCACCATATTACTGCCATCCATCCTGAAGACCTCTACTATCGTAACATCACCTCCCTCGCCAATAGCCAGTTTTGAAGTGATCTTTAACGATTTTTTGTCATCGGCCCATACGGCAGATGATTTCTTTTGTGAATCCTGCCACCCTGTATTGATGCACTCCTTACCGTCGAGGGTAAATTTGTCGGTTGTTGTAAACTCCTGATCCTGAAAACGTGATACTTTCTCAACACTAAGATCATTCCCTTTCTGTACAACAGTTACCTTAAGAGGAGCCAGGCTGAATTCCTGGTTTAAACTGCTCTTTGTTGAGTTAATCTTCCAGGTCCCGGTGAAATTAACCACCTGCGACATTAAGGATGCTGAAATAAGAATTGAAACCAGAAATAATAATGTTTTTTTCATGATGGTAATAATATTATGAGATAATAAAATTAGCTATTTTAATGAAACCGGCGACAACGATAAGGGTTTTTCTTGATGGTTTGTGATCAGAAAAACATAAATTCTTGTAAACATTTCATATATTTATAAATTGTTGGGGTGAGTCCGGGTCGCAATAAACTATCATCTGTCAGATTATGCCAAATTCAGTTTCAAAGATCAGGTCGAAAATCGCTGTCCTTGGAGCAGGACACGGAGGACTGGCTATGGCCGGTCACCTGGCGCTTATGGGCCATAAGGTTAATCTTTTTAACCGGGGCGAAGAAAGGCTCTGGGGTGTTACATCATCAGGACTGATTGAAGTAACCGGCGAAGTGGAAGGTTTTGGAAAAATAAACCTCGCCACTACAACGATGAAAGATGCAATAAAAGGAGTTGAGCTGATTATGGTTGTGGTACCTGCGAGCGGTCACAGATGGATGGCTGAGCAAATGGCTCCTCATCTGGTTGACGGGCAAATAGTTGTACTGCATCCGGGCAGAACCTTCGGGGCACTGGAATTCATCAGGGTCCTGAACGGTATGAAAGTCAAAGCCGACGTTATCGTTTCTGAAGCCCAGACATTTATTTACGCATCGCGTGCCACAGGTCCTTCGCAGGTGCAGATCTTCAGGATAAAACACTCTATTCCGGTCGCATCTGTCAGGGCTCATCTTATTCCTAAAGTTATCAATAAACTAAGGCAGTTTTACCCGCAATTCATGCCCGGGGACAATATCTTCAAGACAAGCATGGAGAATATCGGCAGTGTTTTTCATCCGGCTCTCTGTGTTTTAAATGCCGGATGGATTGAGCACGATACCGACTTTCAGTTCTACCATGAAGGAGTGACTCCTTCTGTCGCCAAAATTCTGGAAAAAATTGATGAGGAACGTGTCAGGGTTGCTGAAGCACTCGGAATCAGAGTCATCACTGCAAGACAGTGGCTTTACATGGCGTACAGCTCAACCGGACAGACACTCTTTCAGGCAATGAGAAAGAACAGCGGCTACAGGGGAATACTTGCTCCCAGAGCATTGAAAATGAGATACCTTGATGAAGACATTCCGTTCAGCCTGGTCCCGATTGCGTCAATAGGCAAAATGTTTAAGGTTGAGACACCCACAATCGATTCGGTTATTCACCTTGGATCTGAGATAAACTCTGCTGATTACTGGGCAATGGGAAGAACAGTCGAAAACCTTGGCATTCAGGGTATGAGCCTCAGAGAAATCAGGCTGTTGGCAATAGGAGAAAAATCGAAGTAACTATGAAAAGTATTGCCGGTGCTGCCATAGGCAGCTGTGTTCACGTTGGCGGTTTGCACCACTTTCTGAAGCTTGCTGAGGCTGAGGGATATAAAACCACCTCCTGGGGCCCGGCCGTTTCGATAGAAAGAGTTGTCAGGATCATCCGGGATGAAAAACCTGATATTACTGCTCTCAGTTACCGGCTGACACCAGAAACGGCGGGCGAGCTGTTCGCTGAACTGAAACGAAAACTCTCCCGGGCAGGGATCAGCAATACCAGGATGATTTTCGGGGGAACACCTCCCGTAGGGGTTGTGGCTGAGCAATCAGGACTGTTTGAGCGTACTTTTAACGGAACTGAGCCTGTCGAATCAATAAAATCATATCTGAGGGGCGGCACAGGAGAAGTGTCAGAAGGATCATTCGAGAATACACTGGTTGGAAGAATAGATCAGAAATATCCCTATCCTCTTCTAAGGCATCACTTTGGCAGGCCAACACTCGAAGAGACAATCACCGGAGTCAGAAAGATTTCGGAATCAGGAGTTCTCGATGTCCTTTCAATTGGTCCCGATCAGAATGCACAGGAACATTTCTTCAGTCCGGAGATGATGGACCGGAGCCAGGACGGAGCCGGCGGTGTGCCGGTACGGAAACCTGAGGATCTGAGAGCCATATACGAAAGCACCAGATTCGGGAATTATCCGCTTGTGAGATGCTATGCCGGCACCCGCGATCTTCTGAAATGGGCTGAAATGAGTGTAGAGACGATTAACAACGCGTGGGCTGCAATCCCCCTTTGCTGGTATAGCGTGATTGACGGCAGATCAGCCCGTCCGATCAGGGACGCGATCGGGGAACATCAGGAGGTGATGCGCTGGTATGCCCGGAGAGGAATCCCGGTTGAAGTCAATGAGTCACATCAATGGAGCCTTCGTGATGCACACGATGCACTTGCAGTAACCATGGCCTTCCTGGCAGCCTATAATGCAAAAAAGATGGGGGTCAGGCACTACGTTTCCCAATATATGTTCAATAATCCGCCGGGAACCTCTGCCGGGATGGATATTGCAAAAATGATGGCGAAAAATGAAATGATAATGGAACTTTCTGACTCTGATTTCACGGTATTCCGCGAAGTCAGGGCCGGACTCGCCCATTTTTCTGCAGATCCTTCATTTGCACAGGGCCAGCTTGCCGCTTCTGCCGTAATCAGCCTGGCATTAAAACCACATATTCTGCATGTTGTCGGTTTCAGCGAAGGCGATCATGCTATCTATGCTGACGAGCTTATCCAGAGCTGTAATATCGTTCACGGGGTGCTTCACAATACCCTGTACGGCATGCCGGACCTGACCCGGAATTCAGCAGTCATCAGCAGGAAAGATGAGCTTAAATCGGAAGCCATGACACTGCTCAGTGAACTGGAAAAGAGAGGGAGTCCCGTAAGCGACGACCCCTGGTCCGATCCGCAGGTAATATCAGATGTCATAAGGACAGGACTCCTTGACACTCCTCACTTTCAGGGTAACCCACACCTGTGTGGAAAGATTATAACCCGGCTGATCGATGGGGCCTGGTATGCCATTGATCCTGATACCGGAGAAAAATTAAGCGAGCTGGCCAGAATAAACAGTTTAGACTGAAGGCAGAAAAGCTAACTATTGGTGCAGGACGGGAATCTGACGGTTAATCGATTCTTCAAGTGAGATCAGCGTTTCTGTTCTTGAAATACCGGGAATATTCTGAATCTTTTTCGTCAGAATATCCCGCAAATGTTCGTTGTCCTGCGTATAAACCTTTATGAACAGGGAGTAATTACCTGTGGTATAGTGGCATTCAATAATTTCCGAAATATCCTTGAACTTCTTTATAACGTCACGGTATTGTCCGGGATGATCCAGAAAGATACCGATATAGGCACAGGTTTTAAAACCGACCAGTACGGGATCAACCTTGAACTCAGAGCCTTTTATTACGCCTGTTTTAATAAGCCGCTGAACGCGCTGATGAATTGCTGCTCCGGATACATTGCATTCCCTTGCTACCTCGAGATATGGGATTCTTGCATTCTTGGTTATAATATCAAGAATTTTCCTGTCGAGATTGTCGATTTGTATGTTTTCAGCCATTTCTCAGAACATTAATGAATATTTTGAAACAATATAGTTTTCTGTATGTAAAACTAAGTGAAATAAAAGGATATTTATTCTAAATATCAAAGAAATTTCTCAGAATTGCAGATTATCTTAACCGAAGGGTTGTCGTTTTCTAGCCAGTTCTGTTGATAAGGCCGGTTATGTCGCCAATTCCTGTAAATCTCCCGGCAATAAGGTATTCTTCTATACCTTGCAGGATTTTAACCGCGGCTTGCGGATCAATGAAGGAGGCCGTGCCAACCTGAATTGCAGAGGCACCTGCGAGAAAAAACTCTATAGCATCGGAGGCCGTCATGATTCCTCCTATCCCGATCACTGGGATCTTTACTGCCCTGGCTGCCTGCCATACCATTCTGAGAGCCACAGGTTTAATTGCAGGACCTGATAAGCCCCCGGTTACTGTGGAGAGTGCAGGTATCATTCTCTTTATATCCACTGACATTCCGACCAGAGTGTTAATCAGTGATATTGAGTCAGCTCCTTCCTCTTCGGCAATATGTGCAAACTCAGTAATATCGGTCACATTCGGCGACAGCTTTACTATAAGAATGCCTGGGAAGACTGCCCTGACAGCGCTTATAACTTCGCGGGCAGACACCGGGTTCGTGCCAAAAGCCATCCCTCCCATCTTTACATTCGGGCACGATATATTAAGCTCAATGGCAGGTATCTTCCCGAGTCTGCTTACCCTTTCAGCCAGGGCTACATAATCTTCAATGTAACTGCCGTTAATGTTTACAATGACATTTGTGTCATAACCTGAGATGCGTGGATAGATCTGCTGTTCAAAATAATCGATCCCCTTATTCTGGAGCCCCACGGCATTAAGCATCCCGGAAGGCGTCTCTGCCATGCGGGGATATGCATTTCCCTCCCTTGGCTCCATAGTGGTGCCCTTGACAATAATTCCTCCGAGCTTTGAAACATCCATAAAATCATCAAACTCACTGCCATACCCGAAGGTGCCCGAGGCTGTCAGCACAGGGTTTTTAAACTGAAGAGAGCCAATTGAAAAACGAAGATCTACCATTTCAGATCATTTATGTTGAAAACCGGTCCGTCTATACATGTGCACTGATTACCATTTACCGTAGCTACAACACAACAGAGACATGCTCCGATACCGCATGCCATAAGGTTTTCAAGTGATACCTCACATTTTATGCCCCTTTTTGCGGCATAACCTGCTACTGCTCTCATCATCGCATCGGGTCCGCAACAGAAAATTCTGTCGTATTCTGTTTCTGATAATACCGGGTGATCTGTGACCAACCCCTTTTCACCTTCCGAACCATCCTCTGTGGTGAGGTATACCCTGCCAATCTTCGCATATTCCTCCTGTTCGATGATCCGTGCACTGTTTCTGAAACCCAGAAGTATATCCGGTGATAGTCCGTGTGATTTCAAATATTTTCCCAGAAAGAGAAGCGGAGCCACACCACAACCTCCGCCGACAAGCAGAATTCTTTCTCCTTCCGTTGGGAGGCTGAATGAATTGCCCAGAGGGTATATCAGATTTAAAACATCACCCGTTCCGAGCCCTGAAAGAACACCTGTCCCTTTGCCAGCTACCTGTATAAGGAGTTTAATCGTATTCCTCTCATAATCAACATCATGTATTGAAAATGGTCTGCGAAGAAAGGTTTCAGGGCTACCTTCAACTTTTGCCTGAACGAATTGTCCCGGTTTTAATTGCGGGAGGCCACTGCTTCCGGAAAGCTCAAGGATAAAGAAATCGTTATTTAACTTCTGATTATCAACAACCTTAAAATCTTCAATGCGTTTCGGCATGCTGCTTTTCTTTAATGCAAAGATAAAGCTAAAGAGAAACTTTCCGAAATTATTTTCCCGGGAAATATTCTTCGAAGGTGTTGTTGTTATAAAAGAGGACAATCCTGGTAACCGGCGGTTTCTCCGGTTCCGCTACTTTAAGCAATAACTGCTTTTTTTCTTCCGGTGATGGCTTTTCCGTGGAATGTTCATCCTCTTTCACTGAAACCGGGGCTCTCTTTTCCTTTCTTTCATCAGTCTGATCAGGATAGTTTCCAAAAAGATCGGGGATTTCCGTCCGTTTATACATTTCCCCCTTGCCGAATAATAACCATTCCACGGCCAGATACGGATAAGTTTCAAGCATTTTCACCACAAAATCGAGGCTGGGTTTGTTCCTTCCCGACAAGATATGCGAAATACCCGAAGGCTGGACACCAATTTCCTCTGCAAATAAAGCAGATGATTTGTTTTCTCTTTTAAGAAACTCAGAAATGCG
>DIKJ01000156.1 GCA_002424525.1 Bacteroidales bacterium UBA5621
ACCCTGTCCTCAAGATCGACTGTGGCGGCTTCATAGGCAAGGTTTACCATATGACCGACGGGGAGGTCCCATATCGGGAAAGTTTCAAATTTCGCGTAACCGGCCTTAACGCCATTCTTATAATCCTGATATAGATTGCACAGACAGGTGGCAAGCTTACCACTCCCCGGCCCCGGCCCCGTGACGATTACTATCGGATTTTTTGTTTTGATATATTCGTTTGCGCCATACCCCTTGTCGCTGACTATCAGGTCGATATCAGTGGGATATCCTTCGGTGGGATAATGCAGGTAAACTTTTATCCCCCTCATTTCAAGCTTATTCTTAAAGGACTTTGCAGGGGTTTGATTCCGGTAACGGGTGATAACCACAGCTGCGATATCTATTCCCCACTCCCTGAAATCATCAATGGTTTTCAGCGTATCAACGTCGTAGGTGATTCCGAAATCGGCCCTTACCTTTTTTCTCTCAATGGCACCGGCATGAATGCACAGGATCACGTCGATCTTGTCCTTAAGCAACTGCAGAAGCCTCATCTTGACGTTAGGATCAAATCCGGGCAGGACCCTGGCTGCGTGATAGTCGAAAAGGATTTTGCCGCCGAATTCAAGGTAAAGCTTATGGTTAAAGCGGTTCACTCTCTCAAGAATGGCAGATGTCTGCTCTCTCAGGTATTTATCATTGTCAAATCCTGTAAGACTTGTAACTCCCATTTTGCCCGCCCCGGATTTCAGTTTATGAAAAAATCAGAACTCCAATATTAGGAAAAAATTCAGTTCCCGGTATTTCCGGGGGAGTAATAAATGAGATAATATTGATTCTGAGATTATAGAATATGTAATTTCATGGTACTGGGTGCTCGGTACTGGGTGCTCGGTACTGGGTGCTCGGTACTGGGTGCTCGGTACTGGGTGCTCGGTACTGGGTGCTCGGTACTGGGGTGCTCGGTACTGGTTGCTTGTTACTGGTTGCTGGTTAGACTTACCGATTACCGATTACTGATCACTGATTACTGATTTCTTTTTGCTGGTTCCTGGTTGGCCGGCCCGGTGCTAAGGGTTTAATTCCTGTAGGTCAACCGGATTAAGCTCATAGGTAAAACCTTTTTCTGAGGCATTCATAATCAATACTTTGAACAAAATCAGATTAGCCAGAATTGATTCGGCTCTGTATGAGGAGATCTTGGCTAATTTCCTGAATTTTGACAATGTCACCGATCCGTTTTTCTTGAGGTGATCCATCAGGGTGTTTTCAGCTTTACCGAATTTTACAAGTACACCCGACCTTTTTTCCTCTTTTCTCCAGACCTGAAGGAGAACCCTGTTTGCCGCCAGATTCTGGTCATTGTGCCGGAAGTAGGCCAGCCATCTTCCATTCTCATTTCTGACCTGGTATGGCCTGTCAGCCCCTTTCGCCACATCGACCTCCAGTATGGTCCGGCCTTCTGCGATATGCTGTTTTATTGCATATGTGATCTCAGGCCTGCAGAACAGATGCGCTGCTGTATCGACCATGTAAATCTCCTCATCGGATCTTATACCGGCAATGCTTCCATTATCCCTAACTCCGATAAGTATTTTGCCTCCATCGGTGTTGGCAAATGCTGATAATGTTCTTGCAATCTTTCTGCTGTCAGAGACGCAGTACTTAAAATCAAGATGACCATTTTCACCCTCCGCGATCAGCTTTTTCAAATAATGGTCCATATTGAAGGTATTTATTCCCTGAAAGGGCGGACTGAAAAATTACTAAGGATAGATGCAAGATAGCGATTAATCAGGATATATTATCTCTGTTAAATACCATGACCCTTGAAAAAATAGTTTATTAAGCTTCAAATTACTAACTTTAGGCACTTCAGGCACTTCAAACACTTCAGGCACTCCAAACTCCGAAAACTGTTTACTCACAAAAATGATATTGACATGAAAATAAACAACAACGATGAGCTCTTCCTGAATGAAGTAAAGATGGATGGAGCGAAAGAAGTGAAAATGAGAATGCTAATCGGTCCTGATGACGGATCAGAAAACATTTTTATGAGGCATTTTATTATTGCCCCGGGGGGCAATACCCCGTTTCATGCTCATAATTATGAACATGTTGTCAAGGTGGAAAACAACAAGGGCATCATTGTGGATGAGGGCGGTAATGAGCATGTGATAAGGACCGGCCAGAGTATTTTCGTAAAGCCGGATGAAAAACACCAGTTCAGGAATCCCTTTAACGAGAATTTCGAGTTTACCTGCATTATCCCGAATCCGGACAAGAGATAAGTTCCTGGACCCTAAATTTCTTATCCGGCTCGCAGCCGATCTTTAAAACCCTGCTACTCCCCATCCTTTGCGGTATGTGCGCCGAAGCAATTTATCCGCATCAGGATAATTTGGGAAGGTCATGTTCACGGAATCCCATTCCAGCACTCTGTCGGGTACCCTGATAGCCACGGTGCCAAGGAGGATAGCTTCTGTCATCGGTCCTGTCTGTGCAAAGTGCGACTCGGTCTTCGGTCCTCCCAGGCAGGCAACAACGAAGCTCTCGTAGTGGTTGCCCGCTTCAAACTCCGGCATCCTGTAGCTAACGTATTTCTCCTCTGGCAGAAGGACCGGCATACCGCCATGAGGTATGAGCAGAGCACCCTCAGTGCCGGTAAGCATCGCCGATTCGGCCGGATACTCGTCACCGGTGTAAAGACTCATTATCTCTTCAGGGGGATAGAATTCCCCGTCGAACCATTCCAGCGGAAATGTATCCGAATCGGTGAGCCCGGTGCCCGGGAACATCCATGTAATATGGTCCCCCTGCGGCCAGGTGTCAGCTCTGCGTTCGGGAGAATCCTTCCATGATCCCTGAACCTCAGCAATAACCGATTTCGGCGGCTTCATGTCAAGACCTTTCCAGACAGCATCAAATATATGACAACCTATATCTCCTGACCATCCTGTTCCGAAATCCTGCCAGGCTCTCCACTTCATCGTGTGATAAATTTCAGGAGCATATGGGCGGACCGGGGCAGTACCGATCCAGAGGTCCCAGCTCAGGTTGGCGGGTGCTTCCTGACCCTGAGCCGGCCGTGGCCCTGTGAGCCTGTAATTTTCCACGGCGCCCGGGCGGTTGGAACAGAGGTAAGCGTGTTTCACCTTGCCAATGGCTCCATCTTTTATCAGTTGAACTGCTATCCTGTCGCCCTGCCTTGAGGCGAGCTGTGTTCCGAGCTGTGTTATCACCCCGGCTTTTACCGCGGCTTCTGTCAGCACTCTGACCTCGGTCACGTCGTGACACATAGGTTTCTGGCAATAGACGTGCTTCCCTTTCCGGATTGCCTCATAAGCTATCGGAAAATGGTTATGATCAGGGACAGTGACATTAACAGAATCGATCTTATTTCCCTCCTTCCTTAAGAGTTCGCGCCAGTCGGTATATGTACGGGCATCGGGGATGGCTTCGGAGGCTTTTTTCAGATTGTCTGCATCCACATCGCAGATGGCAACAATCTGCACATTGGGGTGCTCCCTGAATTTCTGCAGATCGCTCCACCCCATTCCTCCAACACCTATACATGCATGATTAAGGCGGTTGCCGGGTTTAGAGGTGCCGGATGAACATCTGATTATAAAGGGCGCAGCAAGGGCGGCCACTGCAGTTTTTTGTATGAAGCTGCGGCGGGAGAGGGAAAAATTCTGGTCTTTCATTGTTTTAAGATTATTAGGTTCAGGAACTAAAAGCAGATAAAATGCCAGGATATCCAGTTCATTATCTTTGTCTTACGGGTGTTTCATGCCCGATAAGCCTGCTGGCCCATTCAATAAAGTACTTCATATTGGGGGCATCGCCTTTCTCGGGTATCACCGGCATGAATCCTATCATCTCTCTTTCAGAAATATCCACTATCCATTTTACCGGAGGTGTCTTCCCGGGAAGGCGCCCGTAAACTTCCCGTTCCATATCCTCAGCAATCTCAGGCCGGCGCTGTTTCCACCACATTTCGGGAGTAGTGACCCTTTTCCCGTTTTTCAGGGTCAGCAGATCGGGCAGGTCGGGATACGGGGTCGCAACCGACTCGTCATAATTGGCATGATTGGGTGCTGACTCATTTCCGCTCGGACCCGGACAAAGCCTTTTTATTCCAAGCTGGTCCATCATATTCTGATGGTCCAGCAGCGTGGTGAACAGAACAGGCACAGGATACTGGACTGAAGGACCCGTTATATCCTGGGCGGTGACCTGCCCGCAAAATGCAATCAGGAGTAATAGCAGCGTTTTATTCATATTTCAAAGATTAGAATAATAATACCTGCGGAACCATTACCTTCAGAATCCTGTATCACAAGTTCCTCTTCTCTGCATTGACCGGAGGCTCAACACCAGGTGACAGGATGAATAATTTTCTATAAAAGTAATTCACCCGCTGCAGAATGGCAAATCAAAAATGAACATTTTTTAATAGCCGGATTGGTTCAACAACATCCCGCTATGTCATTGTGTTTTCCAGGGATAATTAATTGGTAATAAAATTTTATAGCTTTGAATATTATTAATCCGGCCTCTGCACCATTGAAAAGATTATCGATCCAGATAAAGATTGTCCTGCTGATGGTTCTTGCTGTCCTGCTGCTGGCCGCTGCAGGATACTTATCCTACCTGAACCTCTCTTCAATTGTAGCCTCAATCAGGGTTGATGTAACTCCCGATCGCAGGTTTCTGATTATCAGGGATATTTCGATGGACCTCGAAAAAGCGGAAAACAGTATCCGCATTTATTCAATAACCACCAACAATCAGGATCTTAAACCCTACTATAGCGTAATATCCAATATAGATGAAAAAGTGAACCGACTGAGGGCAGAATGCCTGAATGATTCAGTATTGCTCCAACAGACCGAAAAAATAAGCAGGCTTATTGAGGAGAATATTGTTAACTGGAACGAATTGCTGATACTTAACCGTCATTACAAGGTCATAGATTATCTCAAACAATTAACGGACAAGTTAATTGATGCCTCAGTAGTTGAACAGAGGGTTGAAAGAGGGATCCTCCGACGGGTTTTCAGCCGCAGCAGCACGAGCCTGCTGGATGAGCAGGCATTGCTTTATGACCTTGATTCGCTGGCCCAGCAGGACCAGATGATAAAGGAACAATTGAGGACCAGGGAATCGCAGTTGGCCAGAACCGGAAGTGAGATCAGGGAGCAGTTCTATGACCTGATCTCAAAAATGGAAAATGAAATCTCCGGGATCATTGAAGCCAAAGCTGCAGATGCCGACCTGCTTGCAGGGAAGACATATCGCTGGCTCGCTCTCTTCACAATTCTGGGAACACTCCTGGCAATAGTTGTAGTATTTATTATTATCAGCTATGCACGGAGATCTGTTGCCTATCAGGCCGCCCTCGAAAGATCCAAAGCTGAAGCTGAGAACCTGGCAAGAACAAAAGAAATGTTCGTTGCCAACATGAGCCATGAGATCAGAACCCCAGTAACAGCAATTTCCGGATTTACGGAGCAACTGCTGCATGAGTCGTTAGATGAGAATACCGCCAGCAAACTAAGGATTATAAAGGCATCATCGGATCATCTTTCAAGGATAATAAATGATATCCTCGATATATCGAAACTGCAGGATGGAAAAATGGAGCTGGAAAAGGTACACTTCAGCGTAAATCAGATCCTTGCGGACGTATATGCTTTATTTGATCTGCAGGCCAGGAAAAACAATACTGTATTGAGTTATTCTCTCGAACCCGGAACACCCCCGGTTCTGCTGGGCGATCCTTACCGGTTAAAGCAGATCATGATAAATCTGGTCAGTAATTCCGTTAAATTCACCAGTGGAGGCAGCGTCCATTTTGGAATCAGGGGGATCGGAAAAAATGAGAATGAGATCGACCTGGTAATGGAGTTCATCGATACTGGTATCGGAATAGATGAGAATAAACTAAATTACATCTTTGAGGATTTCGCGCAGGAGGAGATGAGCACAGCAAGAAGATACGGGGGAACAGGACTGGGGCTGTCAATTGTAAAAAAGCTTGTGGAACTTCAGAATGGCTCAATTGAATGCAAAAGCAGAAAGAATGAGGGAACCATGATAACCTGCGTGATACCATTCCTGACCGGAGAAAAGGAAAAGATCAGGAGAGAAGCAGGGCCTGCCCTGGTAATCCCCGGGTTTATCAGAGATCTTAAGATACTGATAGTTGATGATGAGGAATACAACCGCCTGCTTTTCAAGGCAATACTTAACAGATGGAAAGCAGAATCCGATGAGGCTTCAAGTGGGGCGGAAGCCCTGGAGAAGGTCAGGAGCCGGAAATACAACATGCTTTTCATGGATATCAGGATGCCCGGGATGGACGGAGTAAAAACAACCAGGTATATCCGGGAGGAACTGGGGATCAAATCATCAGAGATGCCGGTCATTTGCATTTCAGCAACCCCTGTACACGAAAACTGGGGAGTTTATAAAGATGCCGGAATGAACGCTTTCCTGCCGAAACCTTTTACTGAAGAGATGTTGCTGAACACAATACTTTCGGTTACAGGAGCCGGTTCGCAGGAGGTTTCAGGTGAGCCCGGCAATGTGTCCGGGACCAGTCCTCAGGAGACTTTAAACCTTGACAATCTGTATCATATCTCAGGGGGTGACAAGCAATTTGTGAGGCAGATGCTTGTCACCTTCATTGATACCACCGACAGGGGATTAAGAGAGATGCATGAAGCCGGCATGTCGGGTGAGTGGGAATCGGTGGGGGAAATATCCCATAGATTATTGCC
>DIKJ01000090.1 GCA_002424525.1 Bacteroidales bacterium UBA5621
AAATCCCGCGTTCGCGGGATGGCTACTCTTTGGTTGATCATACTTTTCTGTAATTTCATAGTGTAATTTAAAAACTTTACATCGTGAAAAAAAAGAACATTACCCACCATTGTTGAACAGGCCAGTTCATCAATCGAGGGATTTGACAAAGTCTGTAAATCTCTTTTTCAACAGGTTAAGCTTAAGGGACAAAGCGAGAGTACCCTTAACAATTATCTCCGCAGTATTGCTATCATCAGCCTTCGCTTTAAATGCCTTCCGGAGAGGATCTCTGAAGATGAGATTAATGAGTACCTGACCTCCCTGGCTGTCGACAGCCGATCTCCTTCCCGCAGTGCATTCAAACACATGGTCTATGGCCTGAGGTATTATTTTCGTCATGTAGGCAAGACTGACCTTGCGATAAAACTGCCCTCTCTTAAGAAAGAATCCACGCTGCCGGTGATCCTTAACCGCAGTGAGCTTAAGTCGCTGTTCAAAGCGCCAAAGCTTCTGAAACACCGTATCATCCTGACACTGATCTACTCTGCAGGGCTTCGCAGGCAGGAAGCCGTCAACCTTAAGATTGCAGATATTGATTTCGAGCGAAAAACCATTCATATCCGTCAGAGCAAATACCTGAAGGACAGGATTGTTCCTTTATCAAGCTACATGGCCCTGGGGTTGAGAAAATACCTGGCAGCCGAAAGACCGCATATTTATCTCTTCAATGGCAAGGAACCTGACGGGCGGTATAGCCTCGAAGGTCTTGGCTGGGTTATGCACGAAGCCAGGAAAAATGCTGACATCAGTAAGAAAATTAATCTTCATTCCCTTCGTCACAGCTATGCGACGCATCTGCTTGAAGAGGGAGTAAATATCGTCACCGTAAAGGAGCTCCTGGGTCATGCTGACGTTACCACGACGATGATCTACCTGCATGTTGCCCGTCTGGATGTCATCAAAGCCCATAGTCCTTTGGACACTTTGTATAAGGAGGCTTTATGAGCCGCCCGGAACACGAAGTTGCAGATATTATCAGCCGGTTTGGCGATAACTTTATCACCCGTCATCAGCCAAACACTTATCAACTCCGCGTTCTTAGGGCCTTGTCCATGTGCAGGACGGCAGCCCTGGGCGGACATAAATATCGTTGTGATAATTGTGGCAGGGAACATATAAGCTATAACAGTTGCCGTAATCGACATTGCCCCAAATGCCAAACCACCAAACAGGCATTCTGGGTTGAAGACCGCATCAGGAAGGCTTATCCGGTCAGGCATTACCATATTGTTTTCACTGTACCTGAGGTACTGAATGAAATCTGTCTCACTGACAGCAAGTGGTTCTATAATCACATGTTCGAATCGGTCTGGGATGTTTTACGCTCGTTTGGCTACAGCCATTACGCGGTTGAGGGCGGAGCCATCTGCATACTTCATACCTGGGGACAGAACCTGAGCCTTCATCCTCACGTACACTGCATTGTTCCGGCCCTTGGCTATTCCATCAAAGGCAAAATGAAACATATCGGTAAAACGGGCAAATATCTTTATCCTGTTACTCAGCTGAGTCTTAAGTTCAGAGGCAGGTTCATGGATGGGGTGAAGAAGTATCTTGCTCGAAATGAGCTTCTGCCTGATTACCGGGAGCAGGTTAAAGCTGCATGGAGCAAGCCATGGGTAGTTTTTTGTGAACCTTCCCTCGGCACGACAGAGCATGTTCTCGGGTATCTTGGCCAGTACACTCACAGGGTGGCCATAACCAATCATCGTATAGTTGATATTACTGAGAGCGAGGTTGTCTTCAGTCTTAAAGATTACAGGGACCATGGCAGGCAAAAAATAACGAGAGTCAGCGGAGAGGAGTTCCTGAGGCGTTTTTGCATGCATATTCTTCCCCGGGGGTTTGTTAAAATACGCCACTACGGTATTTACAGTTTACGGTTCATGGCTACCGTACTGAAAAGTAATGCCAGGATGGTCATTCAGCAGGTGGAATCAGTCGCTGAGCGGATTAATCGTCTCACAGGTGTTGACCCGGCCTGTTGTCCCCACTGCAGGAAAGGGCGGCTCATTCCCGCCGGTATAATACCGAGGAGCCGTTCTCCGACTTCACCAGGATTGAATTCTTTCATCTTGCAGAGGTTTATACCAGCTTAATTGTCTGCCTTACCAGGCAAACAGTACTTGTATTGACTATTTCCCAAAAAGCGCCTCTTTTCCGGACATTTTAACTGTTCCTTTCTTTTGAAACAGAAATTCGGTGAGCTCTTTTAGCGCAGATCCGGTAAAGGGAATTCTGATCACAAAAGCAAACAGCCATTAAAAACTTTATTGAATTCCCATAATAAGGTCCTGGGAGGGATTTAGTTCAACGTGGGCNNCCGTATGAAGCCCTATGTATTAGCACAAGTATATTGTTATTAATCATTGAAATAGGCGATGTTTCTGTTCTGATTAGATCCGCTGATGAATTAGTAATCTTTCTTAGAATAGACAATTGTCAAAAAGTCACTTCCCTTTGAT
>DIKJ01000197.1 GCA_002424525.1 Bacteroidales bacterium UBA5621
ACATTCCCCGGATATAAACCGTACATGTGTGAAAAGTGCCTGTGTTCCTTTTCCATCTGCTCCATGTCGGGTGTCCATTCCCGGAGCGAACCGTCCCCGCCTTCCTGTGGTGGCACCAACCGCTTTGCAGCATCCGCAACCCTGACTGATAATTCCCTGTCAACTCCCAGGATTTCAGACGCCCGGCAGTAATAGCCGAAAAGATCTTTGAGTATCTGCATGTCGATGGATGAACCGTAACAGATTGTCGTGAAATAATACATAGCCGTAACTTCATCGAAGAAATACCGGTATCCCGGCCCTTTCGGAGGATTCTCCGGAGAGGTCGAAGGATTTGTGACCAGCCACCTGCCAGTCGGATCAGGAACCAGGAAATCCATAAAGAATTCAACTGAACCCTTAATTACCGGATAAATTTCTTTCAGGTACTCTTTGTTAAGGTTGAACAGATAATGTTCCCACAGATGTGTGCAGAGCCAGGCGCCACCAACGGTAAACGTACCCCAGGTTGGACCATCCATCGGTGCAGCAACACGCCAGATATCAGTGTTCTGATGAAAAACCCATCCACTGCAGCCATAATGTTCACGGGCAACCTGTGATCCCTGATCAGTAAGCTCCCTGACCATCTTTATCAGGGGTTCAGCACATTCAGACAGATTGGCTGTTTCAACAGGCCAGTAATTCATCTCCGTGTTAATGTTTGTTGTGTATTTCGAGTCCCATGAAGGATTCATATCCTGGTTCCAGATACCCTGGAGGTTTGCAGGTTGAGTTCCGGGACGTGAAGAGGAGATCATAAGGTACCTGCCGAACTGGTAGCACAAAGCTGCCAGGGCCGGATCAGGTGACTCCTGTATCTTTTCCATCCTGACATCTGTCGGGAGGTAAGAATTGTCTGTTGCAGCAAGCTTAAGTTTCACCCTGTCAAACAGTTTCCTGTAGTCATCAAGCGCCGAACTGCGTATCTCACTGTAACTTTTCGATGAAACTCCGGCAAGATAATCCTCAACCCTCCCACGCTCATCTGAACTGACATCCTTATAGTTATTAAAGCTGGTGGCAGCTACGATATAGAGTGTTACTGCATCAGCATTTTCTATTATCAGGTCGGTATCCTCGATGTGCATTTTTCCTCCCCGGGGAACCGCCTTCAGTCTGGCTTCATACTTTAAACTGCCTGTAATACCGAGGTAATCAGCAGATTTTCCGTACAGGATCAACTGGTCGGACCCGTAACCATCCATTCTGAAATAATCGGTGGCATAGTTAGACATCTGGCTGTTGCGGACTCCCCGCAGGCTTGCTGTAAATGAGAGTGATCCGGGCTTGTCTGCAGTAAGCCTGACCACGATTACCTGGTCGGGAACGGAAGAGAATACTTCCCTCCGGAATCTGACTCCGTTCATCTCATACTCAACTCCGGTGATACCACTGCCAAGGTCGAGCCACCTCCTGTATCCGCTTACCTCACCGGTGTTCTTCAGCCGGATCACCAGGTTACCCAGCGACTGGTATTTCTGCTGCTCGACGGGATACCCCATCAGGTTTCTCCCGAAAAGTTTATGAGCACCGATAATATCTCCCGAAAAAATCAACTGCTGAATTTGCTGAAGTACTTTGTTCCCGCCTTTCACCACCGTGGAATAAGGTCCTCCTGTCCAGTAGGTATCCTCGTTCAGCTGGATCCTCTCCTCATCCGTTTTTCCAAATACCATGGCACCCAGCCTTCCGTTACCTACCGGGAGAGCTTCTTCCCATTTTCCTGCAGGAGCTGTATACCATAGTATTTCAGCAGGATTGAAAGACCTGTTTTCTATCGAAGACGAGACCTCTGCATCCTGACCTGAAATATTGCAGTTAGAGACAAATACAAAAACCGGGAGAAGCAGACATCTGGTAATTCTACTGCTCTTCCACCAGATAAAAAGCCAGGGATAATTTGATCTGCCCATTTTTAACTTACTTTTATGAAATGAAACTTGCATGAGCTAAAGCTCACGAAAGGATTTGATTATTAAACTTCATGCAAGTTCCATACGACCTTTAAAAATAAAATTATATACGTATGAATTTACGAATATTTATTCTCTTGTAAAAATTTAATTTCGACCTTATGAAAGCCGGGATTTTCAATGATGTAATCGGTCCGGTTATGAGAGGACCATCAAGCTCGCACACGGCTGCTTCACACCGGATTGGTTTTCTTGTGCGACAGTTATTTCCTGTCGAAGGAAGCAGGATTGTGGTTGAGTTTGACCGGAATGGTTCTCTGGCAGAAACTTATGAAGGACAGGGAAGCGCTATGGGACTGATCAGCGGATTAGCCGGTATCAGCATTCTCGATCCCGAAATCACCGGTTACAGGTCTCTGCCTGAAAAATATAACTTCAGAATTGAGTTCAGGATAACTGATTATCAGGCATCCCATCCGAATACTTACAAAATGTTAATCGAAACAACTGATAATCACAAATATGAAATCATAGCAATTTCAACCGGCGGAGGGATGATTGAGATAATAAACCTCAACGGATTCAGGCTTTCAATGAGAGGAGACTGCTATGAAACCCTTGCCTGTTTCAGTTCCGTATCCGGGGAAATGCTTGACACGATTCCTGAAGGGATCTGTAGTGAAAATAAGGAAGTATCAGTATCTGTAATCGAGTCGGAAGATCAAATTCTTCTCAGAATCAAAACAAGAATACCGGGCAGAAGCCTGGCAGATAAGTATCTGAAGGATCCCGGCATAATCTGGATCAGGCACACTGATCCGGTTTTGCCTGTTATGCCTGAAACAGGTATCACTATGCCTTTCACGACCCTGGAAGAGATGCTCAGAACGGCAAAAAATGAAAAACTCGACCTGGCGGAAATGGCGGTAAGGTACGAAAGCACCTATGCCGGTATTGATCCGTCAGAAGTGACATCAATGATGAAGGATATTGTTGGGCATGTAAGAGATTCAATTACAAATGGATTAAAGGATAAGTCGTATCCTGACAGGGTGCTTGGGCATCAGTCACATCTTATCCCGGAAGCAGAAAGATCAGGCATAATCCTCCAGTCGCCACTTAACACAATAATTACCTATGTTACAGCGATAATGGAATCAAAAAGCTCGATGGAGCCAATTGTTGCTGCTCCTACCGCCGGTTCATGCGGCGCTCTCGGGGGAGCTGTATTCGCAGCTGCAGAGTATCTGCACACAGATAGCGAAGAACTCATTAAAGCATACCTTGCAGCCGGGCTGATTGGCGTCTTTATCGCAGACAGGTACACTTTTTCGGCTGAAGAGGGCGGCTGCCAGGTTGAATGCGGGGCGGCTTCGGCAATGGCTGCATCGGGACTTGTACAGCTTATGGGCGGTAATGCGGAACAAGCTGTAAATGCAGCATCGATGGCCCTTCAGAACTGCCTGGGAATGATCTGCGATCCGGTAGCTGACCGGGTAGAGGTACCATGCCTGGGCAAAAATATTCTTGCTGCAACCAATGCACTGAACTGCGCAAACATGAGCATTGCGGGATTCGATCATGTAGTTCCGCTGGATGAAGTTATTGAAGCGTTGAGGTCGGTTGGCAATGAATTACCTCGTACCCTATGCTGTACCGGGCTTGGAGGATTATCCCAAACTCCCTCTTCAAAGAGAATATTTGAACAACTGAAGAAGAACTGATCACAGGAAATTATGTTATGAACCCCGCATGATACAAAATCATAAAAAATCATAAAAAAAATTTATTCATGCGGGTTTCATGTGAACCGCTTAATTTTCAACAATATAATAATAGTAATTTCACATGATAATCATTGACCAGATCGCCGTGGAAAAAGCTGCTTGCGAGGCAGAATGGACAGGAGCGATGGAACAGGCAATCCTCAAAAGCCTGACTGAAGATGTACAGATGCCGCAAAGGTCACACCTTGACAAAGGTGATGATACATTCCTTATAATGCCATGTATTGACGACAGGTACTGGTCAACAAAGCTGGTCTCATTCTGTCCGCGAAACAGGGAGAAGGATCTTCCTTCAATATTCGGGACGGTTGTACTTAACAGCTCGGTAACGGGAGAACCCCTGGCCATAATCGACGGGACCACATTAACTGCCTACAGGACCGCAGCAGTAAGTGCCCTGGGGATAAAATATCTTACTGATGATAATATTCACAGCCTGGGGATTATCGGGACAGGCACCCAGGGGATCCGGCAGGCTGTTTTTGCCTGCAGTGTAAGACCAATAAAGCAGATTTCCGTCTACGATAATTCAGTGACAGCAATGTCCGGTTTTGAAAAGGAATTCAGCCGGCTGTTCCCTGATATCCGGATAAGAAGAATGGATAATCCGGCCAATGTCTGTGTGGAATCTTCGGTCATAATAACTGCAACCAATTCAAAATGTCCGGTTTTTCCGGAAGATCCGGAACTGTTTTTTAACAAAACCTTCATCGGGATAGGTTCCTATAAACCTGATTGCCGGGAATACCCTGATGCATTTTTCAGATACACCGGACAGATATTTACAGATACCCTTCATGGACTGAAGGAGAGTGGTGATCTGATATATCCGCTGCAAAAAAACCTTATCAACAGAGAAAATATATATTCACTTGGTTCGCTTATTAAGAAAGATATATCTCTTTCAGACGATTCAACCAGGTTCTTCAAAACAACAGGCAGTGCAATATTTGACCTGTATGCTGCCCGGCTGGTTTATGAGAAATCATTCCCCGGTTACCCTGAATAAGCCATACTGAAAAAGCTGCCGGCCCTGACAATCCGGCCAAACACCTGCAACCCGGATGGCTAAGGAAATTAACGACGGTAACGTTTATTAAATTTATTATATTAGGAGCGATTGACAGACCACCGTATGCTTAAGATAATTATCCTCACGCTGGTATTCAGCATCCTGGCATTTACCCCTGAGCTTTTCTCACAGGAGAGCGGGTCGGTTACAGCCTCCGTCACAAATTCTGCCATTGTCATCGACGGAAACTTAAATGAAGAAGCCTGGAAGGATGCCTGGGCAGTATCTGATTTTATTCAATATGAACCAGCCGAAGGTAAAGGATCAAACTACAAAACAGTGGTCAGGATACTGTTTGGAAAGGATGATCTGTACGTCGGTGCAATGTTATATGACATTAGGGAGGATATTGAGAACAATTTAGGACGGAGAGACGAGTATAACAGGGCCGACTGGTTCATGGTATCAATCGATTCGTACAATAGCGGCAAGACAGCTTTCACCTTTGCCGTCAATGCCGGAGGAGTACAGCTTGACGGACAACAGGACGACAGCAGAAGGGTCAGTTCCGGGGAGGTCAATCCATTGCTCCCGGCGGGTCTTGATGTCTCGTGGGATGCGATATGGTTTTCAGGAGTAAGTATAACTGATGAGGGGTGGGTTGTGGAAATGCGGATACCTTACAACATGCTCAGGTATTCAAGAAAGGAGTTACAGACCTGGGGTGTTTATTTCTTAAGGCGGATCCCGAAATCGGGTGAGGTTTCTGAATGGCCCTATATTCCGCGTAACAGAAGGAACAACCTTGTTTCAGGTTATGGGAAAATTACCGGGATCAGAGGCATTGACCCAAGGCCTAATATTCAGGTACGACCATATGTGCTTGCCGGTCTCGACATATTCGAAAATGAAAATATTCCGGGAAAGGCTGATCACAGACTGAAAAGCAATGCCGGAGGTGATATCAAAATCGGGATCGGGCCCAACGTTATACTTGATGCAACTATAAGACCTGATTTCGGACAGGTTGAAGCAGATCCTGCTGTTCTGAACCTCACAGCTTTCCAGACCCTGTTCCCGGAAAAACGGCCGTTTTTCCTTGAAGGTGCCGACATTTTTAAATTCGGCATCGGATTAAGCAGGCTTTTTTATTCGAGACGTTTTGGCGCTGATGAACCTGTAATTGCAGCCTTAAAACTGTCAGGACGCACTGAAAAAGACTTGTCATTCGGCCTCATGGGGGTTACTGCCGGAGAAAATTTTAATCCCTCAAATAATTATGCCGTATTTCGTGCAAGCCAGAGAATAAAGGAACATTCATCGGCAGGAGGAATTCTTACTTATTACTTCAGTCCTGCCGGAAAGGGAAGCGGGTGGCAAAGCCTTACCGGCGGCGTTGACTGGGATTTAAGATTTAACGGCAACAAGTACGGTTTGGAAGGAATAGTCGCATTTTCCGACAGAAACTCCCTGGTGCAGGGAGTAAAGGACCAGTCAGGAATGATGAGCAGCCTTGCCCTGCGGAAAAGACAGGGCATCATCGATGGGCATGTGGCTTTCCTGATGTTTACCGATCAGTATAATCCTAACGATATCGGATGGATAACCTTTGAACAAAACTGGTACCAGATATGGGCCAGCATCAAATACAAACTCAGTGGAGGAAAAGAATTCGGGAGTTTCCAGAGGGGAGAACTCAGCATCGATTACGAAAGAAGACTTTCGATTCTCGAACATTATGACATGGGAAGCGCAACAAACCTCAGGACAACCCTGATAACAAAAAAATTCAGGCAGATCAGGACCGGCACCAGGCTGCTTGATCCTTTCGGGGGATACGATCTGTGGGAGACAAGAGGCTTGTGGGTTTGGGCAAGGCCAAAGGGCGCCGAAATATCAGGGGAATTTTCAGGCGATGACAGGAAGAACTGGAAAATAACTCCGAAAGCATCGGTCAGGAAATATGACAACAAAGGTTCCGAATACCTGATAGATTTTCAGGGAACAATTAATCCCGGCACAAAAGTGTCATTAAGGGCAAACATTAAAAGCTCCTGGGAGAATAATAAAACTGCATGGGCATCGAATGAAACATTCGTTGCGGAAAATAACAGCTGGAAAATAGGCAATAAATCGGCACCTCCTGAGAACCTCAGCGAGACTGATTTCACGGATTTCGATGACAATGGGACACTTGCCGGCATCCTTGCTGACGTGAAAGAATATAAACCTGATCAGTATTATGTACCGGTATTCGGGACGCGCGATACAAGATCGCTGGACTTTACGGTGAGAGCTTCGCTTACTTTAACCAGTAAATTCTCGATGCAGCTTTATTCGCAACTTTTCGCAGCAAAAGGAAGGTACGACAATTTCAGCATCCTCACCAATCCCGACAAAATGGTTGCTTTCCCGGAATATCCCAAAAGGAGGGATTTCAACTACAAAAACCTGCATTCCAATTTTGTGACGCGATGGGAATACAGGCCCGGATCAGCCATATATTTAGTCTGGAGCCATTCCCGCAGAAAGGATGATGAGATGAATCCGCTTGCTCCCTGGAATGATTCATTATATGTACAATCATTTGGAGGACAGGTTTCAGAGCTATTCAGGACCTTCCCGCGGAACAGTTTTATGATCAAGATTGATTACGCATTTCATTAAAACTTAATGACAGAAGATCGGATCTGTATTCAATTACCAAAATAAAATGATGGAGCAAAAAGAGACGCATCTGAGAGTGCTGATGATTGATGCCTCAAACGGATTTTACCGTATCAATAAATATCCGGTTGGCTCATTTTTTGGTCCCGTTGACCTGGGTATTCATCTGGCACATAAGCATAACAGCCTGAATATCGGAGGCGGCCTGTTGGCAGGAAGCATATTCCCTGGGTCAAACAGGCTGATATTCAGCGGCATTTCACCATCATGGCATGGATTCTTCATCTCCTCAATGGGAGGCGCTGCCCTGGTATTTGACAATTTGGGTATTAACCTCTTTTCCATTATCGGCAAGGCTGAAACGCCTTCTATTCTGTACCTGAATCGTCATCACGGAGAAGAGGTTGAGGTGGAGCTCTATCCCATTGATCCATATTCCTTGTGGCAATCAGGAAGAAGAGGAATATACGGGGTTATGCAACATGCCCTCAATCAGTACTCCCTGCGATACGAAAAAGACCCGAGGGTTCTGGCTGTTGGTCCGGCTGCCCTGTACACCGATATCGGGGCCATTGCATCGGCGCCGGTAAAAAAAGGAGAACTAACGGCTGTGGATTGCTGGGCTGGTCGTGGTGGGTTTGGAACCAAGCTTTTACAGCAACATGGTATTATCGGGATAATCTACGGTGGCACCTGGGTTGATGAGGACTTCCGTGACCGGAAAGTGGCCGATGAATGGTTTCATGACCGCTACGAAAAGAAAATGGCTGCAAAAGATCTTGAAGCAACAACAAAATACCGCTACGACCCTGATTTTAACACCGGCGGCACCTTTGGAGTAAACTTCGCAACCGTGGCCGAAAGGATCATAGCATTTAATTACCGGTCAATCTTTATGACAAAGGAGGAGAGACTTGATCTGCATCAGAGGTTTATCGTTGATCACTACCTCAGGCAGTTCAATGAGGAGACGATTGAAACAAAACAGCAAAAGAATTGTGGAGAGCCTTGTGTCGCAGTGTGTAAGAAGATGCACGGACATTACAAAAAGGACTATGAACCCTATCAGACTATGGGTCCTTTATGCGGAGTGTTTGACCAACGCGCTGCTGAACTGCTCAACGGCAAAGCCGACACTTATGGCTTTGATGCCATTTCTGTAGGCGGAGTACTGGCCTGGCTTATGGAATGTATGGTCGATGGACTGATCAATCCCGGGGAGCTGGGAGCAGATGCAGCCCCAAAGTTTTCACCCGATGGCTTTGATGTTGTTAACGACTCTATGCACAACGCCCGTATTGGTTCTGCGATGCTCGACGAGATGGTTAAACCGGGCGGCTTAATCAATCTGAAGCAGGGAGCAAGGAAGCTTGCCCGTCACCTGTCACGTGAAAAAGGTATCGGCGTAATGGACCGTTTCGTGCATATCGGATTTGCCCGGCAGGGATGGATGGTCCCAAATCAGTACTGGACACCCGGAGTTTTATCTCCTATGGCCATCATGGGGAAGTATTACATGGTTTACGGCAAGGATTTCATACCCCCTCGCGAACTGGGTCGCAGGAATGCCCAACGCATGATCATGGAGTTAATGATGGACAACCTCGGGTTCTGCCGTTTCCACCGGGCATGGGCAGAAGAGATAATGCCCGATGTCATGGAAGAACTCTATGGCATGAAAGATAAATTCATACAAAATCTTAAGCTTACCGCTACCCGTATCAATAGCCGTAATGCATCTATATTCTGGGAGTCTGAACGCAATGTAGATTTCCTGTTCCGGTTTTTGCGAAAGAAAGCTGATGAAGATAACGTACGCGACCAGAAACTGGATTACTGGATAAAGGCCTTTGAGGATGACAAGTTTGAAGCTGCCCTGCAGTTCTGGTTTGAGATACACAAAGGGATACATGAAAGCCTGAGGGAGTTTCATTAATGGATCTTTTACAGCGGCCACACCCACATGATCAACGGCACACTCAGCAGTATAATGATGATGGTCAGGGGCAGGCCCATGATCGTGTAATCTGTGAACCTGTAACCTCCGGGACCCATTACCAGCGTGTTCGATTGGTGCCCGATGGGCGTAAGAAATGCACATGATCCACCAACGGCTACGATCATCAGGAATGGATCAACAGAAAACCCAAGGCCTTTGGCCACACCAATCGCAATTGGTGCCATCAGCACAACAGTAGCGGCATTGTTTATAACGCTTGACAATAACATAGTTACTGTAAGAATAATAGCCAGGATTCCCCATGGCTGCATACTGTCTCCAATATTCAGCACGGCATTGGCAATCAATTGCGCTCCTCCACTTGTTTCAAGCGCTATACCCACCGGAATCATTGCTCCAAGAAGAACAATAACAGGCCAGTCGATACTTGTATAGAATTCTTTAAGCGGCAATACTCTTGAAAGCACCATTACAATTGCAGCAATTGTAAAGGAAACCTGAACAGGCAATAAGCCGGTAACGACAAAAACAATTGCGGACGCAAAAATTCCCAATGCCAGCGGAACTTTTGTCTTGTACCCCAGCCGTAGGCCGCGGCGGGCCAATGGCAGGCAACCCATGGAAGTGATGGTGTCATAAATAATATGTTCCCTGCCTTGCAAAAGCAAAACATCACCAGTGCGAAAAATCACCTGATCAAGGCGACGATGGATTTTTTGCTCACGGCGGGCGACTGCAAGCAGGTTAATCCCGTAACGGCCACGCATACGGAGGGATGTCGCAGTGCGTTCGATCAGTGAGGAGTCAGCCATCACAATGGCTTCGGTAATTATAATCTTTTCTGATCCTTTGGCATCCTTGCGGAGTTTTTTTCCTCCAACAAGTTTCACCCCGGTGTCTTCGATAAGTGTTTTAAGATTCTGCGCATCGGTTTCAATAATGATAATATCATTTAACTTTAACATTTCTTCAGGCTCAGGGGCATGGATTCGCTCTCCTCTTCGAACCAGTCCCAGTATTTGCACATCAGCTTTGGAAAGTTTGCCTATTTCAGCTATACTGGTGCCTTTTAGCTTTGATTCTTTTGTTACTTCAACCTCCGTGATATAATCGTCAATGTCAAATAGCTCTGCATCTGATTTTTTTGCAGCTCTTTTTGGGATCAATCGCCAGCCCAATAAAGTAATAAAAGCTACTCCCGCAATGGTGAGTGCAACACCGACGGGTGAAAAATTAAACATTCCAAAAGGCTCTCCGGTTTCATCAGCCCTGAATGTGGCAATTATAATGTTCGGTGGGGTGCCGATCAGGGTAGTCATACCGCCAAGTAAAGAAGCAAAAGCGATTGGCATCATGAAGTAGGAAGGCGGGTTACCGTTTTTGCGGGCCATGTGTATGGCAATGGGCATCGTAATAGCCAGCGCACCCACGTTGTTCATAAAGGCTGATGCCACAGCCACCAGCACGGATAGTGAAAAAATCTGCAGCTGGAGGTTTGTGCCGATTTTCATTACCCATTTGCCAAGTAAATCAACTACACCTGAAAATTCCAGCGCCTTGCCAATCACCAGCACAGCCGCAACAGTGATCACAGCCGGATGCCCAAAGCCGTTAAAAGCTTCGTCGGGGTCAATAATACCAAAAATCAACAATATGCATAATGAGATCAGCGCAACAAAATCATGGCGTATTCGACCCCAGGCAAAAAGTGCCAGGGCAAGTATCAGTACTCCAAAAACAATGTAGTGGTCCATAAATCTTGTCTAAAAATTTGAAACCATCCGGTTCCGATAAAGTATTTTCAGCAAAAATAATCATAGCACCTTAATAAAAATAAATAGCCGGGTAATTCTGAAACAGCTCTTCTTAGGCTGACGGGAGCGGGATTCTGCCGACATAATGAGGATACTTGCCCGGAAACAATCTGATCGAGTTGCCTGATGCGGATGAAGTGGCCAGTGCAATGGCTTTTAAATATTATTGCTGTAACTTGCAAACATGGTTAATGGTTAGAGAATTTAATTCATTATAACATCCTAATTGTTAATTTCTAATCAAACAATAAACAGGATAGAAAAAAATGTTCATTAAAAAGTTCAATAAACGGGTCATTGGATGTATTAATTTTGTATTAATAATGTATAATAATTTCGTATAACACAATATAAGAAGCGCATATGATATTTAGAAAGTATTGCATGTGTTCTATTATAATTTCAAATATATAAACATTACCGAAAATAAAGATTACTGAAACACCTTCATCAAAATAGTTTTCTGCAAATGCCATTCTCAA
>DIKJ01000008.1:0-287 GCA_002424525.1 Bacteroidales bacterium UBA5621
AGCAATTGCATGGGATAAATGTCCATGGGAAGAACCTTTTCGTAATGCCCGGTAAGGACAAAAGCCCTCTCACTCCCGTGAAAATTAGTATCAAGCCTGTACTCCTTCTTCGGGAAGAAGCCTGANNCCGGGAACCGCCCATCCGAAAAACTCATAGTAATTTCCCTCAGGAATGACGGTTACCTGGGAATCATAATACCCGAGATAACCATCAGGCTCAATCTTCGATCCTGTCAGAACGTTGCCGCTGATGAACCTCAGGTCGCCCGGTTTCACATTCTCCCTGA
>DIKJ01000008.1:412-583 GCA_002424525.1 Bacteroidales bacterium UBA5621
CCACACTTTTTCACCCTTGTTCAACGGATCCAGATGATGGATATGAACACCGACATTGCCGGCAGGATGGGGCCCGGTGAAATAATATATTTCCGCACCATCAATATTCCTGAATACTTCTGAGCCCTGATCCTTTCCGTTCAGGACCAGGTTTACCTTCCCCTCCGTAAG
>DIKJ01000008.1:755-1150 GCA_002424525.1 Bacteroidales bacterium UBA5621
ACCTATGATATTCTCACGGCTGAAGGCTTCCCTCTTTATTCTTCCAAAATCAATATAATCCTCCCCTTTCTTTTCAACCACTATCTCAAGTAATCTCCTCCGGTCGCCTCTAACAATATCTTTTACCTCACCGCTTACGGGTGACGTGAATTTGATTGACGGATTAATCTTATTCATAAACAGGGGCGATCCGGCCCTGACTTTATCGCCGGGTTTTACGCATAGTTTTGGAACCAGACCCGGGAAATCGACAGGCTTGACTCCAAAAAACAGAGGATAAACCTCGCCGGCAAGTATCTTTTCCGGCTTACCCGGTATTTTCAGATCCAATCCTCTCTTCAGCTTTTTAATTACGGTCATTTCTAAAAAAATATCGTGATAAATTTTCTGCAGTT
>DIKJ01000008.1:1218-17920 GCA_002424525.1 Bacteroidales bacterium UBA5621
TTTGCACTATTTTTGTCAACAATCTATTAAACTGTCATTTCATGCACGCGTTTCTTGTAATATTGCTGGCATTATTCTGTCAGTTGTCTGTCCGGTACAGCGATCAGCAATCGTTCAGCGACCGCGTCTTCGACGGGAAAATAAGAACTGTGCAACTCTATAAAGAAGGATGGAATCTTTCCTATCCGGTGATGAAGCTTAACAGCAAGGAGAGGCTTGTCCTGCATTTCGACCTGCTTGCAGATCAGGCAGAAACATACTATTATACATTTATTCACTGTGATAAGGACTGGAACAGATCNNAGTTACATTGAGGGATTCGATGAGAACCAGATAGAGGTTTTCAAGTCATCATTCAACACCACTGTAAACTATATTCACTATGAGCTCGCTTTTCCGAACGAGAGGGTTCGTCTCAACCTTTCGGGAAATTATGTGATTGTGGTTTATCCCGGCTTCAACCCGGACAAACCTGTCCTTACCCGAAGGTTCGTGGTAACCGAAGATGCCGCAGGAATAACCGCTGACCTGCGGAGGCCTCAGATGACGGATGACAACAACAGGAACCAGCAGGTGCATTTCACCGTCAGCTTCACAGGCCTCACAATTCTTGATCCCTACCGGAACATTTATGCATTCATTCTTCAGAATGGAAGATGGGACCGGGCCAAAACAAACCTGAAAGCTGACCTGACAGGCAACAATGAGCTGAAATATAATTCACTGTCCGACAAAAATATATTTCCGGGGGGAAATGAATTCAGATACTTCGATATACGGAGCATAAGATACAAATCTGAATTTATCAGCAGAATAGACTATGTTTTTCCCAATTACAATATCCTGCTTCACCCGTCAGAGAACAGGGAGTTCAAACCTTATTTTTACTCGCAGGATTTCAATGGAAAATATGTTATTGCTGTTCAGGAAGGGCAGAATCACAATACTGATGCCGACTACGTTAATGTGTTTTTTACCCTGCCATTAAAATACATGCTGTCAGGCGGAGGGGTATCTGTAACGGGAGCTTTTAACAACTGGAATCGCGATGACGGGAACCTTATGCGTTATAATCATGATAACCAGGCATATGAATGCACTATTATGCTCAAACAGGGCTGGTATAACTTTGAATACGCTTATCTGAAAGAGGGGACCACCGATAGCAAATCCGATATGTTTGAAGGCAGTCATTATCAGACAGAGAACGATTACCTGATCCTCATCTACTACAGGAACCCCCGGGACCGTTACGACCGTGTTATTGGTTCAGTTGTAGCAAATACCTTAAACCGTATTTCGGGTTAATGAGCTGGATGGTCATCTATCCCATATTGCATTAATATTGTGTGCTTAAGTGTTTTAGTTATTTCAGACATATACTCCTCAACAGCCCTGACCGAACCGGGGAGTGTGTAGACAAGAGAATTGCCTATAATGCCGGCTACTCCTCCGCTAAGCAGTGCATTTGGTTTGACTGATCCATATTTGACCCTGATAAACTCCATTATTCCGGGGATCGTTTTTTTCATAAGCGGGGCAACCGTTTCGACTGTTATGTCCCTCGGCCCGATGCCTGTTCCGCCTGTAGTGAAGATTATATTGAATTCATTCCCTGCCTTTAAAAGCATATTGCGCAAAATACCGGCATCATCAGGGATTATGGCAGTACTGATCTTAAACCTCCAGTCAATTGAACCGAGGTATTCAGATATCTTTTCACAAATCGCGGGACCGCTCCGGTCTTCATATTTCCCGTCAGAGGCCCGGTCGCTTAATGTAACAACAAGGATCTCAAATTTTTCAGGTAATCTCATTCTTTGGTTTTTTCCAAAAGTGAAATATTGTCGATAACCATCTCCCGGTCGACCGCCTTGCACATGTCATAGAGTGTCAGCAACGCTACCGCAACTGAGGTAAGGGCCTCCATCTCTGCGCCTGTTCTACCGGTGGTGGCAACCTCGCTCTCAGCCACGATCCCGGTACTGTCTGCTTTCAGGTCGAGCCTTATGTTATCGAGAAGAATATTATGACAAAGGGGGATAAGTCCCGATGTCATTTTAGCAGCATTGATTCCTGCAATCTGTGCTACCGTAAGCACATCCCCCTTCTTAAGCTTATTGCCGGCTACCAGTTTCAGTGTTTCAGCCGAAAGGCTTATATGCCCGCTTGCCCTGGCTTTCCTCTTCTGTATTTCCTTATTCCCGACATCAACCATCGAAGCCTTGCCGGAATTATCAGTATGTGTCAGTTTCTTCATTTTTTATCAGCCTCCTATATTATAGAATTCACCTGTGTTGTTGTTTATACCGGCTTCAGGTTTATTTTCGACTGCCAGTCTGAGGGCTTTTTCATAACCTAGCTCCCTTATATCGAATTCTGCCGGGCTGAAGAGACAAGGCTTGAGCTTTCCCTTCGCCGTGAGCCTCAAACGGTTGCACATCATGCAGTTCCCGCCTGTCCCTCCATCCACAACTGAAAAAACCCCCCGGCAAAGGTCCATCTGTCGTATATATCTGATTGACAGATTCTTTTTCATACAGAATTCAGCCAATGCCCATGCATCTTTCTCGTTCCGCGACTCACTTACAACACAGTTGATCTTCACCGGGAGCAATCCTGCATCTGTGGCAGCCCTGATACCCTCCAGAACATCTTTAACGTTCCCGTTCCTTGTGATATATTTGTACCTCCGGGGGTCAATGGCATCGAGACTTATATTAACTCTCTGAAGCCCTGAGTGTTTAAGCGCAATTGCATATTCTCCGAGAAGTATTCCGTTGGTTGTCATCGAAAGATCGGTGATCCCGCTGATTCCGGCAATCATTCCTACCAGGGCCACAATATTCTTTCTGACAAGAGGTTCCCCGCCTGTTATCCTTACCCTGGAAATCCCATTACTGACAGCAACGCGGGTGAACTCCGTAATTTCATTAAATGAGAGTATATCCTCGTGCCTCAGCAGTTTTACCCCTTCCTCCGGCATGCAATATCTGCATCGCAGGTTACACCTGTCGGTGACTGAAATACGCAGATAGTCTATATTTCTGTTAAATCTGTCGAACATTTACTATCTCCCCTTTTTTAAGGCTTAATTTCCCGGCAGGTACCTGCATTATGCCATCGGCATGGGTCAGGGATGCAATGTGTGCCGATCCGTGGAATTCTACAGGAACAACAGATCCTCTTTTATCAGTTATTACCGGTATGTATGCCATGCGGTCGGCAGACTTGCGTGAGTAATCAACTCCTGCCGGGAGGGCAATATCCGTAATACCGCTGTGGCATCCCATCATCCGCAGGATCAGCGGACGGACAAGCAGTTCAAACTGCATGAAGGATGACACCGGGTTGCCCGGCAGGCCAAAAACGAGTGCTGCGGGATGAACTCCAAATGTGGTTGGCTTTCCTGGCTGAACGGCTACCCTGGTAAAGAGTATTTTCACACCGGCCTTTTCCATCACCATAGGCACAAAATCAAATTCTCCCATTGAAACACCCCCGGTGATAATAACGATATCATTTTCGGATATCGCCTTTTCAACTATTCTGTAAGTTTCATCTTCATCGTCAGAGGCAATCCCGTAAAATGTTGGCGCAGCTCCTGCCCTTTCAGCCTGGGCGGCGAGCTGATAAGAATTACTGTCCCGTATCTGTCCGGGAGCTGGTTTCGCTGCAGGATCAACAAGTTCGTTTCCTGAGCTTATGATTGCCAGCCCCGGCCTCTTTCTGGTAAGCACCCGCGTGTAACCGGCCGCAGCCATAACCGCGATATCCTGAGGTTTAATAAGCTTGCCTGCCTCCAGGACCTGTTCTCCGGCTCTGATGTCCTCCCCCCGCAATGAAATATTGTTCTTCGCCGACGATCCCCTGCAGATTACTCTGCCCGAAGGAAGCATTTCTGCATCTTCGATCATAAAAACCATATCGCATTCTGCAGGAACCACACTCCCTGTCATAATCTTTGAGCACTGCCTTTTACCAACAGGTACTTTCGGCATTTTACCAGCAGGAATTGTTTCAATAACCTCGAGTTCCAAACCCATTTCTTCCCTTCTGCAGGCATAACCGTCAACTGCAGACCTGTTAAAGGGTGGCATGTCGATATCGCTCAGAACATTTTCAGCCAGAATCCTTCCTGATGAGATGTCAAAAGGGATTGTCTCGACAGCGGTTTCAAAGGCGGAATCTGCAACTATCCTCAGCGCTTCTTCAAACTGTATTATTGGTGTGTCTGTTATACTTTTCATAATTATATGCGTTCGTTCAATACCACGGCAGCCCGGGCAGGGAAAGTTATCCAGACGTCAGACAATTCCCTTGCTTCAAGTTGTTCAAATTCTTCCTGCCTGACATCAACAAAAAATTTCTCGCCTGCATCAACCAGGAGCTCCATCCCGTAAACGCAAGGAATAATGTCGGCAATGGTTCCCATAAAGCAGTTGTCAAATTCCCCGGCTGGTTTTTCCCTGAAGACTTTAACATCATCGCTCCGTATTATGACGAGGCCCTCGCCGGGATGATTATCTCCCTCTATGTTGAAAACCAGCTTGTTCGGGCAGATGGCTTTCCATTTTCCTCTTTCCTGACTGAACCTGACCCTGAAAAAATTTCTGATCCCCGCATATCGTGCAACGAATCTGTTGACCGGTTTTCTGAAGACCTCGGCAGGCAAACCCTCCTGTATTATTCTTCCGTTATGGATAACTCCCGCCCTTGAAGCCAGATTCACAGCTTCCCTGTAATCGTGAGTAACATGTATGATTGTATGTCCGTCCCTGTTAAGCTTCCTTAGTATTCTCTTGATATCGTCTCTCAGGCTTGCATCTACCGAAGCCATTGGTTCGTCGAGGAGCAGGAGGCGCGGTGATGTGACAAGTGTGCGTGCCAGAGCCACCCTCTGCAGTTCACCTCCCGACAGGTTTGGTGTATTGCGGTTCAGGAGATGATCAATGTTCATTCCGGCTGCAATATTTTTAACTGCTGTAAAAATTTCCTTTTTGTCAGTTTTCCTGGCCATCAGTGGGTAGGCTATATTGCCGAATACCGTCATATTAGGAAATATTGCATAATCCTGAAACACAAGGCCGGTATTTCGTTTCTGAATCTTTCTGTGCGTAATATTCTCATCATCAAGCCATATACTTCCTGAGTCCGGAAGAGTCAGTCCGGCAATGAGCTCAAGGAGCAGTGTCTTTCCTGACCCTGACCGCCCCAGCAGCACATAATACTCACCTTCCCTTATATTGAGGTTTATGTCTGACAGAGCAAACTGGCCAAATCTCTTGTTAATATTTTCAAGCCTCAGCATCATCAGTGATTTGAGTTATTTTTTTTCTTCTCGCCACTAAGCGCAGCATAATGAAGACCAGGAGAGCAACCAGTATAAAAAGCACTGAAGCGGGTCGTGAATAGCTCAGGCCATATGAGCTGAACCTTTCATATATCAGCACCGGGGCTATCATCGGGTGATAGGCAACAATAACCACCGCTCCGAACTCACTCATCCCCCGGGCGAACATCATAACAAATCCGGTAATAATGCTCTGCCGGGCGAGAGGTATCGATATTGTAAAAAAGACCCTCGAACGGCTTGCCCCAAGATTGAGCCCCGCTTTCTCGAGTTTTTCAGGTACAGCGGCAAAGCCGTCGCGGGCAGAGTTAATGAAGAAAGGCAGGCTGACAAAGGCCATGGCCAGGGCAATTCCTGCGGGGTTGTTAATAAGGTTCAACCCCACTGCATCAGCTGCCCTGCCCAGCGCTCCGTCGCGCGAGATAAAGCCGAGAATCGCAATCCCTGCGGCTGTATGTGGCAGTACCACAGGCAGGTCGATAATGCCCTGCACCACATTTTTAAGGGGGAAGTTACGCCGTGCCATAAACCATGCCAGCGGTACAGCACCCAGGGCAGATATAAAAGTAGCGGTAAAAGAGACCCAGAGAGTCAGCCAGATGCTCTGCTGAACCTCCCTGTCGCCTGCTGTCTCAAAGAAGTCGGACGGAGCTGTGTGAATGAACAGCCCTGCCAGGGGAGCCAGAATGAACAACAATACAAGTGAAGATAATACGAGCAGAATCCAGCTAAAAGGGTTATATCTTATCATAAGATTATATTGCCGTTTTTTCTGTTTCAAAATATTTCTTAAGCTGCTCCGGTATCAGTCCGGGCCTGTAGGTTACCGGAGGGACCAGCGGTTCCTGCCCGCAATCCCTGAATATCTTCTCTCCTGCCGGACTTAGCATAAAGCCGATAAAACTGATGGCTTCCGCTTTCATTGGAGCATCCCTAAGGATTGTCAGGCTGTAATTGATATAATCACCCTTCACCTGCATCCTCTCGCCGGGGCTTCTGCCGGCTATATCGACCGATACAGATCCGTAGAGATCGTTCCTGTCGGGATCGGAGAGGTTAATCGCAGAAGGCAATTCAATGAACCTGAATCCATGTTGTATCGCAACGGACTTATACTGAAACATATAATCAATGGCATTCGACTCTGCGAGTGCGATAAGGTCCACCTCTTTTGGGCGAATGAAATTTTTGTTCTTGTTCAAAATTTTTTCTGTCAGGCCTGGCTCACCGTAATAGATTTCTGCAAGCTTTACTGCAAGCACCGATCTGTAACCGCAAGGATCGGAATCCGGATCAGATCGTCCGTAGATGACATTATCCCTGAGCAGGATATCAGTCCAGTTTTCTGAGTTTATTGCTGATGAATATTCTGATCTGTCAGTGAAGGCTATAACAATCTCATTGGTCGCGAATTTTATGCTCCAGTCAGCATATTCAGGAATAAGAAGTTCATCAATAACAAAATAATCAGCGGAGGCCATTATATCACATGATTTTTTCAGTTCAGTGATCTTGCGGGCACTTACAAGGCTTCCTGCAGACTCGAGGAGAATATTAATGTCAGGATGACTCTTCCGGTACTCCTCTGCCAGCTTTTTGAACGGAACCGAAAGGCTGCCGGCGTGGAAGATTATCACGTTCCGTTTCCCCCGGCCCTGATTGATACAACCGGACAGCAATAAAAATATAAAAGTTAAATTCAGGATTATCAGCCCTGCCCATCTTATTCTATTGTTCACTAGTATGTTAGATTACTGACGTAAAATTGAACCGGCTTTATCAAAGGTAGAATTTATTAATAATCTGCACCATGACAATAATCAATAAGTTAAGTCCCGCCGGAATATTGAAGGTTAACTCAGAAGTCAGAATAACGGAATGTTTCAAATAACAATATTTGTAAATATCTTTATGGCAGAAAATTAACCAGCAATGAGGTTATCAGACATCCAGGATCATCTTCGCGGGTACAGGGTTGGCATAGCAGGTGCCGGAGGACTCGGTTCAAACTGCGCCGCAGCTCTTGCCAGGTGTGGCGTCGGAACACTGGTAATCTCCGATTTTGACAGAATCGAGGAGGGCAATCTAAGCCGCCAGTACTACTTCACCGATCAGGTGGGCATGATGAAAACAACAGCCCTGAAAGAGAATCTTGCCCGTATCAATCCTGAAGTATTTGTGATCATATATCAGAAAAAACTTGATCGCGGGAATATCCCTGTAATTTTTTCGGGTTGTGATGTGATAGTTGAGGCATTTGACACAGCAGAAATGAAAGAGATGCTCATTGAAACTGTTCAGACATTAATGCCGGGAATACCTCTTGTTGTTGGTTCAGGTCTGGCCGGATGGGGAATGAGCAATGAAATAAGATGCAGGAAGGTCGATGACACATTTTATGTATGCGGCGATGAATCGTCAGAGACAACAGATGAAATGCCCCCGATGGCTCCCCGCGTTGGCATGGTGGCCAGTATGCAGGCAAATGTTGTGATTGAGATCCTGATGGAGATGAAATGAAAAGCAAAGTTCCGAATGAAGATATTACTGAACAACATAACTGAGGAGTTCGATAAAGACACGATCACTGTATCTGAAATGCTTGAAATCAAAAAATTCTCTTTCCGCATGAGGATAGTAAAGATTAATGGGCTCTTCATCCCGAAAGAAAAGTATGACTCAGCATTTATTAAGGATGGAGACAATGTCCAGATGCTTTATCTTATGAGCGGCGGATAAAAAAAAAGTTGTAGGTTTGCATTATGATGTTAAGGCCTAAGTTCATAGATCGGATACCACCTGTTTTAAGGAACAAATACCTTCTGACATCGGTTATTTTTGTCCTCTGGCTTCTGTTTTTCGACTCAAATAACTTGATTGCCAGATACAAGGAACTACGGAACCTCAATAAACTTCGGGCAGACAGGGAGTATTACGCAAAACGGATCGAGGAAGAGCGGCGCAAGCTGCATGAGCTGAAAACCGACAGCCGTAATCTTGAGAAGTACGCCAGGGAACAGTACCGTATGAAGAGGGCCGATGAAGATCTTTATATCGTTGTAACTGTGGCGGAAGACAGAAAGATCAGGAAAAGAACCTATTGACCGTCGTCTTCAAGAGCCCGGCAGATCATAAGAAGCCCTTCCGGATCATCAGGAACTGAATTTATTCCCAGGCTGTGAAGCAATTCACGGGCAGATACAGTTACCGGCACTCTGCTGAGAATATTCTTATGAACAAAATTCAGATACTTTACAGTCCTGAACATATTGAACCAGTTAAAAAACCTTTTTTTGAATGACTGCAGACCGGAAGTATTGGTTTTTATTTCCTTAATCCGCTCACACCACTCTTTTTCAGAAATGAATAACTGTACTCCGCAGGGGATATCGCCGTAAATAAAACTGTTCTGTTCGGTGCCATGATGAAAGGCTCTGTCAATAACACCGAATAATGACCTGAGTTCCCTGAATCCCCGGATATTATATGTAAGGAGATCCTTCTGATTTTCGCTGACTATTCTTGCAACCACCGGGCCCGTGCCGAAAGGCACCCTGCCGGATGGCCGGGGTGAAGGATAGACTTTGGTTGTGTTAAGGCTGAACCATCCTCCGGCAGGGATAAGTTTCTGAATAAACCAGAAATCCTCGCCTGCCTGACGCCGGTTCATTCCACCTGACCTGACGTAAGGAAAAGCCTTGACTGCAAAAGCTGAACCAATGGTATGAAAAACATGGGGTAATCCGGAATATTTTAGTCCCTGATAAAAATACCTCATGTGTAACTCATAAAGAGCTGCTGCTTTAAGAATTGTCTCAGGATACTGGCTGCCGGCAAGCTGATGCTCAAAACTGATTGAGCACCCTGATCTTTCCTTTCTTTTAAGCAGTTCGTTGCACAGGGCTGTCAGATAATTTTTCTCAACAACGCAGTCGGCGTCGAGACTGGCAATCACTCCTTCGGACCTGCCGGTATTATTGAATCTCCTGACAGCCTCGTCCATGCCGGTCTTTCTTGCAAGCCCGGCCCCCCATCCGGTGAATGGGGAAGTGTCGACGCACAGAGGATAGAGCCGGAAGAAATAATCATGATTTTCATTCTTCCATTTTTCTATGGATGCAAGTGTTGCTTTGTCAGTCTCCTGATCGGTGTTCGACTGCAGGGGAGAATTGACTATTATCAGGATCTCCGTCCTGCAATCAGGTTCATCACAAGCTTTAAGGGAATTCAGCACATCAGCAATCCCGGGCTCATTGTATGCAGGGATCACAACTATTACGCCTGTTTCTCCGTCAGGTGCCTCAATGATCAGGTCCGGGAATAAAGCCCTTGTATCAAGCCATTCTGAGGCGAAGGCCATGGTCTATTTCTTTTTCTCGGTCTTATATTGCCTGTTAAGACCATCAAGTACCCTTCTTGTTATATCGAGAGCTTCGTTACTGTAAAGTACAACGCTTCCGAAGCTTTTACCAAAGATATACTGGTAATTATAATCTGACCGGTTAGCCTCGAGATATTTAGTTATATACTCAAGGATCTGCCTGTTCATTACCTGCTCCTCCTCATACAGGTCGGACTGGAGCCTGTCGCGGAGGTTCAGAAGCTCCTGCTGCTGCTGAAGGAGAGCCTGCTCCATTTCAGCGGCTGTGGCTCTTGTTACCAGTCCTTTATTGACCTTTTCCTGAAAATCCTTTGCAGCTCTTTCGTACCTGGTACCTCTGGTCGTAAGTTCAGTCTCCGCTTTCTTCTGTTTCCCAAGCAGATCTTCCCTCCTGTCAAAAAACATGTCAAAATTGAAGATTATGGTATCGATATTTACATAAGCGATAGCCTGTTCCGGGATCTCTATTCCAGCCTCGGTAATAAAGGTGGCTGGTTTGCTCTTATTTGAAGTAAAATGAAGTACGAACAGCGCTGCCACGGCCAGAAAAAGGGCAACAAACAGAATAACAGATAGCTTCTTCATCGGGATTTTAATATTTATTAAACATTTATAAGGCGCAAATATAAACAAATTAATAATTACTCATTGCAAATAACTCATTATCACTATCTGCCAAGCTGATGAAAATTCACTTTCCGGGCAGTGCAGGGAGCTGGCAATAACTAAAGGGGAAGAAAACGAAAAGCGTCAGAATTCAGGACAAGGGATAGCCCTCATTCTTGCGCGGTCACCGAGCTTAAAGGAATTGAATTCATAGACGAGTGAGATCTCATGGGCTCCGTGAGTTGAGGTGATGAGGTTCGATATGGTAAAGTCGTAGCTGTATCCGAAATGCAGCTGATCGGTTTTTATTCCCAGCAAGCCGATAATCGCATCGCCGGGCTGGGAGGTGGCAAATGGTATTCCACGGTACCAGATTCCGAAAATAAGAGGATCTCTGTAATAATATAGTCCAAGGTCGGACTGATAGAATTTTGCCTGTTTCTGGAAATTCATTGCGATCGACAATACCTCCTGGTATTTTTGTTTCAGCCTGGTACGCCTCAGCATCTGGACCCCTCCGAAGAGATTTACCTTTACTGGAAGGTTGGCATTTTCACCATAGAAGGATTGCTTTGGCACGAGCAGGTGGTCAAGGGTGATCCCGGCCCATATCCTGTCGTTGTAAACCAGTGCCGATGTGGCAAAATCAACATCAGCCACATTGTCAAACGGAGGGGGATAAACTGAAGGCACAGTTCCGCTTCCTGTCATCTGACTGCTGAAGACCAGCTTGGAAATATTAAGGCCCAGATAATAAAACTTAAAGGTAACGCCCGGACGAATGTGCCAGTCCTCGCTGATATTGAAGTCGTAGGAATAGAGCAGGCCAATATTCGTCGTGCTGAGGTCACCGGAACCTGCAACATCATAGGTTGCCAGTACGCCTATTCCCGAATTGAAGTTAATCAGTGCCTTGTCAAAGGAGAAACTGTAAGTATGGAACACCCCGGGAATTGCCGGCCACTGGTTCCTGTAATTGATGGAAACCCTGTATTCTTCTGTTGCACCGGCAAAAGATGGTGCCAGGTAAAGAGAATTAGCATAGAATTGCGAAAATGTAGGATCCTGCCCTGAACTATCTATAATAAAGAAGATTGACAGTATTAAAGAATATTTAATCCGCTTAAACAAAATCTATACTGTTAGGTTACATTGACGAAAGTAGATAATACCAATCAAATTAATTACCCTGTTTTACGTAATTTTCCCCAAAAAGTGACAAGTTTATGAACAATTAAGTGGCCCGGACGGTTTAAAAAGGGAATATACTGCGGGTTGCGGCAGATAACGGAGATAAAAGCGGTTCGAAGTGAGGAGTATTACTGGTTCCTGAGAAGGGTAAGATCACCAAGCCGGGTAAACGATTCTCCGTTACGGAATCTCCCGCGCACCTTCCAGATATATACCCCTGGTTCGCACAGCTGTCCGTTCAGATACCCGTCCCATCCGATGTTTATGTCGTTGCTCTCATAAATAAGGATGCCTCTTTTGCTGAAAATTCTCAGCTGATACTCTGTCACCTCAGAAAAAACAGGATGGAAGACACTGGCAGTCAGGTCACTTGTGTAGGAATAATGACCTCCGGTGGGTCCTCCGGAATTTGGAATAAATGCATTGGGGAATTCAATGAAACTCCCCGATCCCGAAAAGGCATTGATGACGGTCTGGGAATCCTGACATCCCGACTCAGAGTATACAGTCAGCTTAATATTGTAATTTCCCGGTCTGGCATATTTGTGATAAGGTTCAAAAACTTCAGAAGTCTGTCCGTCGCCAAACTCCCAGAAATATTTCACCGCATTTATTGAATAATTTATAAACCTGACCTCGTGATCGGGATTTGCAGGATCGCCCTGGATAATCTCAAAATGGGCCACAGGCTTCGGGTATGCATTGATGATTGCAGATGATAGCTCCTTTCTGCCATCCTCATAAACGATATTGAGCGTGACTTTGTATTCTCCCTCAATATCATAGATCCACTCAGGATCCCTTTCGCCGGAATAACCTCCATCACCAAAACTCCACCTCGGCGAAGCGGATGAAGCCGAATAATTCCTGAATTGTACTTTCAGCGGGATACAGCCGGACGTCACTGTCGGCACAAACAATGCTTTCCCGGGGATATTAATAATCTGAAGGTTACTTCCGGCCCGGTCTGTATCCGCGACTATTTTGCCCCCAGGAACCGATAGGGGAGCCTCATATCTGGTTATTTTAGCCTGCTCAGTTACCACCGGATCTGTAACAGGGGTTATATTGTTTCTGGACAACTGCCTGATATCCCGAGAACTATCCGCATAAATGCCGGAAATGCCTTCTTGTGATACTTTTTCTCCTGTTTCTCCGGTCGCCTGGCTTTTTTCAGCACCTGTCAGGTTGAGGGTTACATCAGGTATGATCCTTTCGGCGGGAAGAGGGGGCGCTATTTCCCTGTCCCTGTCGCCACCGGATCCTGCATTAATAATCAGAGCGGTCACCAGGGCAGCAGTGACGATAGTGCCGAGATAATAAACATTAAACCTTCCTGGATTAAAACGAAGGAATTCTCGTCTGCCCAGTTTGCGCATCAACTGGTTCCTGACCGATGCGTCCGGAACAATTTCTGCATTTTCAAGCTTTTGCCTGAACAGATTCCTTATGTTTATATCTTCCCTGTTCTCCTTCACGAGGTCGTCATTCGATCTGATTTCCTTTTAGCCATTGTCTGTATAGCTGTCTTTAAGTTTTCTGAGAATCGCAAGCTTCTCACGTATCAATGCCCTGGCCCTGCTGTACTGCGATTTTGATGTACTTGTATCAATCTTCAGGAATCCGGCTATCTCCTTATGCCTGTATCCTTCAACGGCATAAAGGTTGAATACCATCCTGTAACCGTCAGGCAGCCCGTTCAGTATGTTATAAAGTTCGTCGGCAGTATAAAAATCCTCCTCGAACCCTGAAGATCCGGCTTCAGCCGAAACATACTCATCAATATCCATGTGATACCTGTGCTTAAGGTTCTTATGATAGTGAGTAATAGCGGTATTGACTGCCACTCTTCTCAACCAGCCTGTAAAAGAACCTGTTCCTGAATAATCGCCAATACTGAAAAAAATCTTCAGAAAAGTCTCCTGCAAAATATCCTCAGCCTCAGATTTGTCGGAAGCATACCGCATACAAATACCCAGAAGAAAACGCGAGTATTTATCGTACAATAACTTCTGCGCCTTGCTGTTATGCCTGGCGCATCCCTCAATTATCTGAAGATCGCCCGTCATTCCTGGCAGAGGTCAATTTGAAGACACTCCATGAAAATAAATGGTTGCATCAACCTGATATTTTTTGTTAAAAGCTTAAAACCCTGTGTTAAATCATCCTGTTCGTGTGACAAACGTCATTTATAAACCGGGAAGCAACTATTTTATTAGCGTTTCTAATTATATAAAGAAATTGTCTGAAATTGCGCAAAAATTAATATGTAAACCCCACCGGTAAAATGATTAACAAATTCATTGCGGCAATATTGCCCTGGTTCCCAAGAAAATTTGTGTGGATCTTTTCGAGGCCCTATATCTCGGGAGAGACTATTGACGATGCCATGCGTGTATCAAAAGAGCTGAACAACAAGAATATAAAGGTTACGATTGATGTTCTGGGGGAGTTTATAAAGACTCTTGATGAGGCTGAAAGCAATAAGAAGGAGTACCTTCATCTGATAGATGTAGCCACAAGGACGGGAATAGTTGGCAATTTTAGTCTTAAGCCGACAAGTTTCGGTCTTCTGCTTGATAAAGATGTCTGCTATGATCACATACGTGAAATAGTGGCAAGGGCCGCCTCGTTGAACGCTTTTATAAGGATTGATATGGAGGACTCGCCATGCACCGATCCCGAAATAGAATTGTTCCGTAAACTGAGGGTGGAATTTCCCGGAAACGTAGGACTGGTGCTTCAGGCATATCTCAGAAGAACAATGACCGATCTGGTGAACCTGGCGGAGCTCAATGATCCTGAGTCTCCTCTGAGCTTCAGGTTATGCAAGGGGATATATATAGAACCTGAGGAGATTGCATTCAAAAAATACGAGGAAATTAACCAGCACTTTCTTGAGGATCTTGAATTCATGTTCAGGAACAGAATATTTGCCGGCATTGCCACTCATGACAAGCCTCTTATCGAAGGGGCGTACAGGTTGATTGAAAAATACAACGTGCCGAAGGAATTATATGAATTTCAGATGTTGTACGGGGTAACACCCCGGCTGCGCGACTCTGTTGTAAGCAAGGGTCATAGCATGAGGGTGTATGTTCCGTTCGGGAAAGAGTGGTTCGGATACTCCACGCGACGGTTAAAGGAGAATCCCAAAATGGCGAGCCATATCATTAAAGCGATATTCTATAAAGGTTAGCGGGGAGCAAGGAGAGTAGAGCGTAGAGCGTAGAGCGGAGAGCGGAGAGCGTAGAGCGGAGAGCGGAGATTTGTGTTATTTCTTATCCGCCCTTGAGGTTTCCAGGTATTTCCGGAACAACTGGTCAATCTCCTGCGGAGTGAGGGCCGGCTTCATGGAAGGAGCCGGCTCGGGGAAACCATGTATCAGAAGATAAGCCGCAGGTATCAGCAAGAACGGGCTGATTCCTACCATCCTGTCGGAAGGGATCCCTCCCTTCTCATAAGCTTCAATTCTGTGTTTCTGACGCAGGATCTCGTAGTTGGTGGCAGCATCCCCGATTGAACCCTGACTATGAAGCCCCTGATAAGCCGAGACTGCAACATTGAACCTGGCATTGTCAATTTCGGTTTTCTGCTCAGGCCTAGCATAAAGGATATCTGATTTCAGGTTTGCATACCTGGGGAGTATTATTACCTCTCCGATTGCAAGAGTGTCGGTCTGCATGAAGATACCGGTGTTGAACTCCCTTCCCATAAGGGTATCGCTTACACTGAATGAAACAGGTTTGTATCCGAGAACCGAGAAGAGAACGGTATCGTTCCTCCTGACATTAAGCGCGAAAGTACCGTCTGTCTCACTTACTGAATGAAACGACCTGTTGATAAAGATCTGGGAACCTGGGATTGGTTTGAGGGTTGAGGCATCCATCACGATGCCATGAAAAACAAATCTTACTCCGGCGCCCTTTTCCGTCTGGGAATAAAGGGCCTGGCAAATAAGAATAGTCAAAAAAAATATGACATTAATTTTCTTCATCACCGAAAACCGGCTCAGAGTTTTAATATCAGATCATCAAGACGCCTTTTAGGAACATAATGATTGCCGGCGCTGTCTCTCCAGTATCTGATGTCGTCGCCCTTAACATCCTCAATGATAACATTTTCCACAGGCTTGCCCAGGGCAAGGACCAGGAGTATTTCGTACCGGTCGGGAATACCAAACTCCTTGCGCAGATCGTCTCGTTTTATCGACGCTATCATACAGCCTCCCAGTCCCCTGGCAGTAGCTCCAAGCATAATGCTCTGCGCGGCTATTCCATGGTCGACCATGAAATTCCCTGTGATATCTGTATCGCCAAGAATGATAATATAACCTGAAGGCCTTTCGCCCGGTACCGGTCCGTCCCAATCCTTAAGATAGCCTGCCCAGGCAGTCGACGGAAAGATCCTTTCACAATCTTCCGGGCTGGAATACAGGAGAAACCGCAGAGGTTGCCTGTTAGCCGCTGAGGCTGACAACCTTGCAAGTCCTGCAAGTTCTCTGAGGATCTCATCACTCAGCCTGTGCGATTCGTCGAACCGCCTGTACGACCGGGTTTTTAAAACAAGCTCGTCAAAACTGTTCATTGTTGGTCCCTTTGTGGTTTGTATCAAATTCCCCTCAATTTACGATATATTTCTCAATCGGAATAGAGTCCATCCCTTGAAAGAATTCTTTTAAGATTAGCCAGTCCGTAAACCACCACGGCAGTTACCACTGAGGTGTGTTCCTGGTACTCCGGTATGCTTTTGTCGTATGTATCCCTTTCGGTATGCCAGATCTCCATATAATTAAAGTTATACCCTTTACTGTCGGGGGTATCGAACGACAGTGTCGGCACACCGTTTATTGCAAACCAGGCATGATCGGAGCCGCCTGCCGTAACCGGCCGCGGCCGTGCCGGCTGGGTGCGCCTGGCAAGAGTAAACGGGAAATCGGGATTGATCCTGTTCAAAGGTCTGCAGACTATCTCAAAATCATCATACATTGCATCGGGTACAGTCAGCCCGGTTGCTACCGTCGGCCCCCCATCCCTGTTGAAATAGTTTGATATACGTGGAAGTTTTTCCTTATTGGTCTCCACCCAGTGCCTGGAACCTACCAGTCCAAACTCCTCGGCAGCCCACAGGCATGCCAGTATCGTACGTTCGGGCTTGCCTCCGGCAGCCAT
>DIKJ01000008.1:17951-27722 GCA_002424525.1 Bacteroidales bacterium UBA5621
CCGGTCGCTACATCAAAGGCGTCGAGATGGCCGCCCATCATAACGTACTGATCGGGATACCGGGTTCCGCGGATAACACCGATAACATTGTGAAAAGGTACAGGTCCCGGTTTAAAGTGATTACGTATATCAAACTCAAGCTGGAAATACTGTCTCTCTTTGGCCATCTGCCCGATAATCGCATACTGATGCTCATTGAGCTTGATATCACATACCGTCGGCAATGTCTCAAAACTCATCTTATCGATATTCCTGCGATCGTACAATGCTCTTATTGGAACAGCCGACGACTGGATAACTCCCAGAATTCCTGCCTCGCGCATCTCCTTATAGAAGAGAGCAGGCTCATCCTTAAGGGGAAGTAGTTCTCTCTGCGACTGGCCCGGGTTGCTCCTGTTCTCCCGCAGTATCTCGCGGTTTATTTCTGCAATTGAATCGTTGACCTGCAATATTTTCGCCCTGGCTGAATCTGCTGCCGGGGAATAGTCTACCGGCCACCCGTTATTGATACCGCTTATCAGCACCCAGGCGCCCTTCAGTACTCCTTTCATGCGGTTAAATTCCTCCCGGCTCTTCGGCTCAATAAGCACATGTCCGCGCTGGACCCCTCTGGTTCCGGAAGTATATGAAGGAGTTGCAAAATGGAGTGTCATACCATTATCCGACAGCATCCGGCCAAACCACGGACCGCGGTTAAATCCAACCGGCACTGTCCCGGCTTCATCAAGTATCACCTCCATACCCCATTTACGAAACTCAGATGCGCACCACAAGGCTGTGTTCTCATATGCATCTGACCCGACAAGACGCCCACCAAACCGGTTCGAGATAACATCAAGATGATCCATTGTCCTGTTATCAGTCTGTCCAAGCTCAATTATCCGGTCAATAACTCTGTTATGTTGCGCCACAAGAGTGGCAGACATTAATAGTGCAGTTAAAAAAGCAAATAAATATCTGTTCATGTTTTAAGTTGATTTATTGATAGTTAAAAAGATATCTTCAGGCATCGAAGGTATAGCACCTTTTTCTGAAGCGATACGGAACAACCCGGTGACGGCCTTTCTTCCCTCATCGCCAAGGTTCACCGTAAAATCATTTACGTAAAGCCCGATATGCCTCTCCAAAACCGATCTGTCAGTCTCCTTTGCATGAGATAAAACAAAATCTGATGAAGCGTTGGGGTTTTCGATGGCAAATTCAACGCTGCGCCTTAAAACCCTGTTTACTCTCAGTGCAATTTCATGCGGAATGCCTCTGCTGATTACTATGGTGCCGAGCGGGACCGGCAGTCCTGTAAGGTTTTCCCAGAATGTTCCCATATCCGAAATTCCATGAAGCCCTCTGTCGCGGTAAGTAAACCTTGTTTCATGGATTAACAGGCCCGCGTCAACCTCACCATTCAGTACGGCATCCTCAATCTTGTAAAAAAGATATTCCGGCTTATCGGTTATTTCGGGGAAGGCAATGCCAAACAGGAGATTGGCAGTTGTATACTTACCGGGTATTGCGACTCTGAGCCGATCTCTTCCGGCAGGCAGGGTACTTTTTTTACCGACAAGCAAAGGCCCGTTATTATACCCCAGGGCGCTTCCCGAATCAAGTATAACGTAACGCGATGCAGCATAAGAGTAAGCATGTGTGCTCACCTTCAATATATCAGCATCTGAAGAAAAAGCTCTTCTGTTAAGCTCTTCAACATCCGCAAGGAACCAGTCAAACTCCAGCCCTTCTGTATCTATCCTGCCATTCACCATCGCATCAAAAACAAAAGTATCGTTGGGGCATGGCGAGAAACCCAGTTTCAGTTTCATTTACTTATTCAAGCATTAAAAAGAGGTCTTTCAGTCTGGCTGACAGGTTGGTTAGCGCCAGGGCAATATCCCATTTGTCCCTGTTGCGAGGCTCGACCATGTTCGATACAGCCCTGATTGCCAGGAAAGGTAATTCCTCCAAAGCACAAATATAAAAAAAAGCTGCTCCCTCCATCGTTTCGATATCCGGATTGTATTTACCGGCAAGGCGGTTTATCGACTCCTTTGACCCGGTGGCTGTATTGACGGTTATTGCCCTGGCCGGCCGTAGTAAAGAACTTGCCATCTCCACATACCTGTTACTGGCATTGATCCAGCCGCCTTTGAAAGGATATTTATCAGGATCGCTTAATCCGGCCTCGGCAAGTGTAAGATATCCATCCTCCGTCTCAATTCCGAGATCAGCAAAACAGTCAGATACAGGCATCACAACATCCCCCACTTTAAAATCGCCTGCGTAACTGCCTGCTATACCGGCGTTTATTGCCAAGTCGGGTCTGGCATTTGAACTAACCCACTGTTTCATGGCCCATGCCAGTGAGAGAGAACCTACTCCTGTCACAAGAGTGTTGATTTCACATTTTCCAATCCTGAATCCTCCCGGAACAGGGATAATTCCGTCAATATGCCGGAGCGAATCCGCTTCGCCGGCAGTGGCACTGGTATATAATATTCTCAGATTCATTGCGACCTGTAGCCCTGATGGAAAGAAGAGGCTAAATATATTGTTTTTATGAATTAAAAAGCACAATTTTGCTGCCTTAATATGCGAATTATAACTCTGCCCTATGATCTACCTTACCAGAAGAGAAAGATTCAGTGCGGCTCACAGGATGTACAGGCCCGACTGGCCTGATGACAGGAACCTGGAAGTCTTTGGCAAATGCTCCAACCCGAACTGGCACGGACACAATTATGTACTGTACGTCACAGTCAGGGGAGATATATCGGAAGAAGAAGGATTCGTCATGAATCTTAATATCCTCAAAAAGATTATCCAGGACAGAATCATAAAAAAAATCGATCATAAAAATATAAACCTTGAGGTCGGCTTCATGAAGGGCAAAATCGCCACAACTGAAAATCTTTCAGTAGCAATCTGGAACGAACTTAAACCGTTTGTAGAAAAAGACGGGGTTTATCTTCACTGTGTAAAAATTGAGGAAACAGAAAACAATTCAATCGAATACTATGGGCAAAAGGATAGAGACGATCAATAACGGCAACGGGAAACTCAATAAAGGATACAATAAGATCGAGACATGGGATGAGGAGAACATCAATGAACTTGCATCCATCTATTACAGGGTTCTGGGTCTTATTGGAGAGGACCCCGACAGGGAGGGGCTCAGGAATACTCCCGTCAGGGTGGCTAAAGCGCTCAATTACCTTACGATGGGTTACAATCAGGATCCGTGCGCCATCATCAATTCTGCCAAATTCAGGGAAGAGTATAAACAGATGGTCCTGGTCAAGGATATTGACATTTATTCCATGTGTGAACATCATATGCTTCCGTTCTTCGGCAAGGCTCATGTAGCTTACATCCCCAACGGTTACATCACGGGTCTCAGCAAAATTGCCAGGGTTGTAGAGGCCTTCAGCCGCAGGCTTCAGGTTCAGGAGAGGTTAACAACTCAGATCAGGAACTGCATCCAGGATTGTCTTAATCCTCTTGGAGTTGCGGTGGTAATTGAGGCTCAGCATATGTGCATGCAGATAAGAGGCGTACAGAAACAGAATTCTGTAACAACAACATCAGCATTTACCGGGATATTTCTTCAGAATATTCCCACACGCGAAGAATATATGCATCTGATAAGCACCAAACTGCATTAATCCAATCTCCCTATGAAAGCATTCGTTTTCCCCGGCCAGGGGGCGCAATTCCCCGGAATGGGGAAGCATCTTTATGAAACATCCCCAATGGCAAAAAAGATGTTTGAGCAGGCCAATGATCTGCTCAGATTCAGGATCACCGATATTATGTTTTCCGGGACTGAGGAGGACCTGAAGCAGACAAAAGTGACACAACCTGCCATTTTCCTGCATTCTGTTATCCTGTCTGCCATAATGGAAAATAACTTTAATCCGGATATGTTAGCGGGCCACTCTCTTGGCGAATTCTCCGCCCTGGTTGCCGGCCGTGCCTTAAGCTTTGAGGAAGGGCTGATTCTAGTTGCCAAAAGAGCGAATGCGATGCAGAAAGCATGTGAAAAAAATCCCTCAACAATGGCCGCGATTATCGGACTTGATGATGGAGTAGTTGAGGAAGTGTGTGACTCCATTGAGGAGACGGTAGTGCCCGCCAACTTCAACAGTCCCGGACAGATAGTTATTTCAGGCTCTGATGATGGCATAAATAAAGCGATTGAAGCTCTGAAGGCCAGGGGTGCAAAAAGGGCGCTCAGGCTCCAGGTAGGCGGAGCATTCCATTCCCCGCTTATGGAACCTGCCAGGGCTGAACTTGAGGAGGCCATATTGGCAGCCACATTCAGCAGTCCTGTATGCCCTGTTTATCAGAATGTTAATGCACAACCGTCATCCGACCCCACGGTCATTAAAGAGAACCTGATCGCACAGCTTACGTCGCCGGTGAAATGGAGCAGAAGCGTAATGAATATGATATCTGACGGCGCACTCACCTTTATTGAAGTGGGCCCGGGTTGCGTTCTCCAGGGTCTGATCAGGAAGATCAGTTGTGAGGTGACTACGGAAAGTGCTGTTTTCTGAACAAGTAACTGTTTCTGGGTACCGGGTACTGGGTACTGGGTACTTGGTTACCGAGCAACGAGTACCGAGTAACGAGTAACGTTTCATCCAGCAACCAGCAACTCTTAACCGCCAAAGCCTCCTGTGGCCACCGTAGCTTTAGCGAAGGTGGCGGCGACGGCGGGCAGTAACCAGCAACCCGAGTAAGTTTTCAGCCTCAGCTTTCCGGTTTCATTATCACTCCCTTGTTGTTCTTTCCGTCGATCATAATCTCAAGAGGTTTCTCAAAATGGACGTGCCTGAGAAAATTATTCTCAAATACGGCATCCAGTCTGTTGAGATATTCAACATCATAATACCCTTCGCTGATATATGGATTTATGGTAAAATATCCCACCCTGAAGGAAGTGAGGTTCTGAAAGAAATGAGTTCCCTGGCTCGGATCAATCCTGTAGTTTTTAAGTCCTGATTCAATAATCAGCCTCGATGCTGAAATCTGAGGCCATTTTACCGGTATTCCCAGCCAGGGATCCGTTGACCCCCACCTTCCCGGTCCGATAAGCACGTAGCCTGCCCCATCCCTCTGAAAAAGAGTGTTGACCTTTTCAATCTCACCTGCTATCTCCTTATTATGTGCCGCATTAAAGGATTCAGGCTTTATATAGACCAGATCGTGTATCTCCTTTAAGATACCGTTGCCGAGTGCCGATTCGGAGTATATGATCGTCTGCTCAGCCCTGACATTGTCGAGGTTTATGCTGAACGATTCATCTGTCTGGACTATCGGCCTGATCTGCAGGAAATAAAAGACTTTTGGCGTAGCCGGAGGAGTCTCAAGGTTCACGGCAAATTCAATTTCGACAGGGCAGTTCATTTCCTTCTGACAGAGGCCGAGGATTGTCGTGAGGATCTCTGACAGGGGAAAAAGGTTATGCTGAAGGATATTTGAAAAGGTTATTACCCTCTGGCCCCGGTGACTTATCCCATCGCGCAGTATATTATTGTTGTGATCGTATGTTGATGCAATTAATTTCATTGCACCGTCATTGTTTGCATCTTTTATGTCGATCCTTCTGATGTTTACACCGTCATCAGTGGAGGGAACGAAACTGTCTATATTCAGATCGAGTGCCCTGAACTCCTTTTGAGTATCCCTCAGGGCAGTTTCAGGTGAAGAGAGCTGGAGTATTTTTTTTGAATGCTTGGGAGAAAACCTCAGTGAGAGCCCGCCCTCGACAATTAGCTTTCCCAGGCCGAAAGCAACATTCACTATTCCGTCACCGGCCTTTTCTGATCCTATGGGATAATAGTTGATCGATCTGGCAACACCAGAAAAGGTAGGATAATAGATATCCCCGTGCCGGTTTCCGCACACCTCCTGCAGGATAATTCCCATCTTCTCTTCATCAATCACATTGGAGGTAGCTGTCATATAAGCTTTGCTCCCCCGGTAATAGACCGAGGCGTAAACTTCCTTTATGGCATCTGACAACATCCTGACCATTATCTTGTTATCGGATATCCTGGGGATCATGTAAGTCGAATAAATTCCGGCAAATGGCTGATAATGTGAATCTTCAAGTTTACTGGACGATCTGACAGCCAGGGGATGATTCCTCGAAACTGAAAGAAAAGCATAAAAATCCTGGTAAACCCTGCCTGGAAGTTCAGCATTAATGAACCTGTTAAGTATCTCTTCGTCGGGCAGATCAGACAGCGCGACGGTGTAGAGGTTATTATGGTCCATGAACTCATCGAAGATGTCGGTGCTCAGCACAACAGTCCTTGGAACGGTAATCATGACATCGGGATACCTGTTGAAAAGCTTATTGTCTTTAATCAGCCGGTTGATGAAAGCAAGACCCCTTGCCTTCCCTCCTATTGAGCCCTCTCCGATCCGGGAGAAAACCTGGTATTCGTCATAGCTTGTCTTATCGAATTTGGCTATTACACCTCTCCCCTTTCCAAGCCTGAAGCTTGAGATTGCCACATAGAGGAACCTCCTGAGCTCGTCCATCGTCTCGAAGTCCTCCTTCCTGAGATACTTGAAGAGCTGAGCAACAGGAAAGAGAGCCCTGGCATTGAGCCACTTCGAAAAATGGTTGCGGGTCGCATGAAATTCAAGTGTTTTGTCAGGGATGGTCAGCAGTTTCTGCTGAAGGCTATGCAGGTCAGTCGCAATTGCGATCGGCTCCATGGTTTCCGGATTCTTGAAAACGAACGGGCCGAAGGCAAGATTCTGGATAATGAAGTTCCTGAGCTCGAGTGAGAGGGATTTGGAATATTTATAAATAAAACCTGCACCAAGCTCTTCTGCAATCCTCTTATGCGCCAGGCTTGACGACTGGATAAGAAACGGCACCTGATCATCATCCTCCAGTACCACCTTGCACAGCTCGATCCCTGCATTTTCATCAAGCATATTGTTCCTTTTATAGCTTATGTCAGAGATAACCCCAAGCACGTTGTACTTGTACTTATTATAGAGGTCCAGTGCGTCATTGAAATTGGTTGCCAGCAGGATCTTCGGCCTGCCTCTCATTTTCAGCATCCGCTGGTGTTCATTGAGGGCTTCCCGCTGAAAATCAAGCGACTGCATGAGCACGATCCTGTACAGGTTTGGGAGGTAAGAGGAAATATACCTTATCGAATTCTCGACCAGTATGATCGCCTGTACTCCAACACTTTCAATATCGTGGTCTGCATTCATCTTATCCTCGATAAGCTTGATAATCGCAAGGATAAGCGAAGCATCCCCGAGCCAGCAAAAAACGTAGTCGATGGCACTGAGATCCTCCCCTGCCAGTCTCAGGGATACCTCCCGGGAGAAATGAGTAAGAACGACAATAGGTATTTTTTCATATTCGCCTTTAATCCTTTTCGCCAGCCCGAACACATCTGTTCCCCTCAGGCTCAGCATTGATATGACAAGATCTATATTCCCTTCCTGCAGTATTCTGAATGCATCCTCTGCATTGTCGGTCTGAACGAAAGATGGCGGATATTTCAGATTAAGCGATATATATTCATTGAAGATCTGTTCGTCTATTCTGCCGTCCTCTTCAAGCATATAGCTGTCGTAATTACTGCAGATTAGGAGCACTCTGCGAATACGTTTCTGCATCAGAAGGTCGAACGACGTATCGGTAAAATCATATTTCTGAAGATCGAGTATTCCTTCGATGATCGTCATAAGCTTTCTGTTTTTATTTATTCATGGAGATTACGGCCATCCCTTTTCTTCCATCCATCCTTATAAGGAGGGGTTTTTCCGTCTGTACATGGCGGAAATATTTATAGTTCTTCACAACCTTCTGATCATTAAGCTTTTCCCAGTAAATCCCGGAATTTTTCGATTCCTGGCCGACCGAGAAGTAGCCCACATTCATTGAAGTAACGTTGTGGAAAAAATGAGAGCCCAGTGATGCGTCGATATGAAAATCCGGCAGGCTAACCTCAACTATTACCTTTGCATTTGAGATCTGAGGCCAGACTACCGGTATACCGATGAATTTGTCCTTCGTGCCCCACCTTCCGGGACCTATCAGAACATATCTGCGGTTTTCGCTCAGCATTTTCTTGTTTATCCGCTCTATCTCCGAAGCCATCTCAACCGTACCAGACCTGTCAAATCTTCCGGGTTCAAGAACAATTATATCCCTGATATAATCAATAATTCCGTTGCCCATGCTTTTATTGGTCAGGAGCAACAGATCATCTTCATCGATAGAATCCGGGTCAATATTATAACCTGCCCCCATCCCAATAAGCGGCTTTATCTGAAGAAGATAGAATGATGCATGGTCCGACTCGTCCTTTGTCATGTCAACTGCAAATTCGATTTCCACAGGTGTACCGCATGCTTCAGTGACAACATTAAGGATCGTCTTCAGCGCCGATGCCAGCGGTATGTAGTTATATTTCAGGATATCAGCAAAATTGACAACACGGGGGCCGGGAGAATCCAGTCCGGGGATGATCATGTCGTTATCAGCATTATACACTGAGGCTGAATGTTTCAGCGTACCATGTTTCTCCGCAACCGCAATGTCAAGCGTCACAAGGCCAGCGTTCTCACCAAGAAGCAGATCAATCTCTTTCTCTGCAAGGTTGACAGCATAGAACTTAACCTGTGAATTCTTGTAGAGATCTTCTTTCGGTACCATATCAAGCTCGGGGTAAGCCGGCGAAAACCTGAAAGTTTTCTCACCTTCCATGACATACTGGCCAAGTCCGGCGGCAATTACGGCAAATCCGTCGTCGGGCTTCATATGCGCGACCGGATAGTAATTGAACGACTGGGCAGTACCGCTGATATGCGGGTAGAATGTATCATCATACCTGTTACCTGCAACTTCCTGTATTACAATGGCCATTTTCTCCTGCTCGATCTTATGGTTTATTGCTTCAAAATAGATACGTGCGTTCTTTGAATAGATCGATGCGAAAACAAGTTTGATGGCATCTGTCAGCTGTTTCAACCTGATTTCCTGTTCGGGGTGATTATTGGGCAGAAGGTATGTATCAAAAATTCCCGAGAATGGCTGGGTAAGCGAATCCTCAAAGAGGCTCGATGAGCGGACGGCCACAGGTTTCTGTATGAGTTTGAGAAGTACCCTCAGATGCTTTTCCAGCGTATAGCTGATGCTGCCTTTCAGAAACAGATCCTGGATCAATCCAAAATCCTTATCCTCCTTTATCTTTTCCCAAAGGTGGTTTCTCTCCATGAACATGTCAAACTCATCGGTACCGATTATTGCGGTTATGGGTGTCCTGATATTAATACCCGGTATTAAACGGCCAAGCTCAAAACTGTATATGAGGGTATTGATGAAAGCGAGTCCGCGCCCCTTCCCTCCGAGGGACCCGGGGGCAAGGCTTACCACGTTGGTTTCATCAATCACCGCCGACTCTTCAAAGTTTATCACCCTTCCCTTGTTCATCTCCCTTCGACGCCTTCTGATGATATTGATCAGATACTCCCTCAGCTCCTTAAGGTTGCTGAAGTCGGCCACCTTCACAGGGTTTATCATCCTGGCGATCTTAACCTCTCCCCGCGCCATGAGCCACAGCGAAAAATGGTTTTTCATGGTGTGATATGCAAGCGAATCTTCAGGAACTGACTCGAGATAATTCTCAAACTCCTTCATGGATTTTGCAACTGCGATCTGACGTCCCTGATTGTCCCTGTAAATAAAATGGCCAAAGCCGAGATAATAATTAATGAAGGATTTTATGTCGCGCA
>DIKJ01000008.1:27765-42188 GCA_002424525.1 Bacteroidales bacterium UBA5621
GACTGAAGTACTGTCGGCAGGTTAGGGAGTTCCTTCCTGACATGACTTATCAGATCGTAACCTGCCTTGTCGAGAAGAACACCGTGTTTTGGGAACCGCATATCGGAAATGACGCACAGAAGGTTGTCGCGATACTTGTTAAATGCCGTTAAGGCATCTTCATATGTCGAAGCAAGGATAATTTTGGGTCTGGCCCTCAGCTTCAATACTTTATATAACTCATCCGTCGAAACATCCTCGATAAGGGTTCTTGTCTGCTCCAGTACAAGTTCATAAAGCATGGGCAGGTAGCTGGAATAGAAATCCGCTGAATCCTCAACGATCAGGATAACGCCCGTGAGCCCTTTTCTTGTGTCATTGTCAACATTAACCCTGTCCTCCAGCAGATTGACCATGGCAAAAAAGACTTTCGACTCACCGGTCCAGACAAAATAATTATCAAAGGGAACTCCGGCGGCCTTTTGCTTTTTCACATAATCGATGTCACCCGGATTATTCAGCAGAAGGAAGGTTGGTATATAGGGATATTTATCCTTTATTTTCCTGCAAAGCCTCATCGGGCTCTTCTTATCGACGCCGACCATGAAAATGATCATGTCGTAATGTCTGGATTTCAGTCGGTTGAAGGCTTCATCCTCACCGGAGACACCGGAAACGCGCGGCAGGGAGGAGAGGCTGAGATGACGGTATTCTCCCAGGATATGGTCTGAGAACCTGCCTTCTCCCTCAATGGAATAGGCGTCGTAAAGATTGGCTATAAGAAGTATCTCTTTAACCTTAAATGGCTGAAGGTCATGAAAAACGTCGCGGTCAGCATTATGCCTGTCGAGAAACCTTTGAAGCAGTTTTTCGCTCGGGACACTGGCCGGATCCTCATCCTCCCTGAAGGGAGCGCCTTTCATGTGGATTATATCCCTGGCCTTGTAACTGTTGATGTACCCGGTAATCAGGCTCGAAATATTCTGTATCAGATCCCTCTCCTCCTTAAGGAAAGGACCCTCGAAATCAGCGCTGAATTCCTTTGTATAGAAGATCTCGATGAGGCCGTTCTCCTCATCGATGGTATTGAATTCCTGGGCCATATGCCATGCCGATTCCTGGAAATCAACCGATTCGAACTGCTTGCCGTTATAAGTTATCCTGGCGCATGTATAATCAGGATACTGCCACGCCGCTGGTAAGAGCAGTACGATATGCTGGAGCGTTTCGTCAACGGGCTTTCCCTCCTTCAGAATATATGTTGTCTGGTTAATGCAACCCAGCTCCTTCAGCCTCTCCTGCTGATCGTGAAGAAGTCGTTTATATTCAAGATGCTGGTAACCGGATTCCTCCATTGTGATTCAAATCAATCAGAATAAACCTTAAAATTACTAAAATAGTTTAAGATTCTGATTCTTCACATTGGTGCGTACCTATTCAATTTTCCATGTCGAACCGCTCTTAAGAAGATCGTCCATGCATGAAACCGGTGACTTTTTCTGCATTTCACTGATCTGTTCCTCAACGGCGGTGTCGTAGGTTTGTCCGCTTACTGCCCTGATAATACCAAGCGCCATCGGGTATTCAGGATATCTCATGTTTGCCAGCATGTATTGTATTCCGGGATTTGGCTCCAGAGAATCGTGCACCAGCAGATCCTTCTCTGTGATGCCGTTACCGAGAGCAATAACTTTCAGTTTAAGACCGTCAAGGACAAGCCCCTTGTCGCTGTTCCTGCCGAAAATCATCGGTTCCCCCTGTTTAAGGATAATGGTTCTCTCTTCCCTTACCTCCTTATCGGCAATAACATCGTGGATACCATCATTAAAGATCACGCAGTTCTGCAGAACCTCAATAACTGATGTCCCTTTGTGCTTTGCGGCCTCGATGTAGATCTGGGTTGAAAGGGTAACATTCGCATCGATTGTCCTCGCGAAAAATTTTCCTTTTGCACCGATGACAAGTTCGCCAACCGAGAATGGTTCCTCAACTGTTCCGAAGGGTGATGTCTTTGTAACGAGTCCTCTTTCAGAGGTGGGTGAATACTGGCCTTTGGTCAGCCCGTAGATCTCATTATTGAACAGGATAATATTTATATCAATATTGCGTCTTATGGCATGTATGAAATGGTTGCCACCTATTGCCAGTGCATCCCCGTCGCCAGTTATCTGCCAGACCGATAGCCGGGGGTTGGCTGTCTTGACGCCGGAAGCAATTGCCGATGCTCTTCCGTGGATACTATGGAATCCGTATGTGTTCATATAATACGGGAAGCGTGAAGAACAGCCGATTCCTGAAACGAAAGCAAAATTCTCGCGCGGGATACCCAGTTCCGACAAAGCTCTCTGCACCGCATTAAGCACTGCATGGTCTCCGCAGCCCGGGCACCACCTTACCTCCTGGTCGCTCTTGAAATCCTTCGGAGTATATTCAGTAGAACGAAGCTCATCCATTTTATTTGCCCTCCAGTATTTTAATACATTGATCCTTTATTTCCTGCGAGGTAAAGGGAAGGCCCTGTACCTTGTTGATCTGCAGGTATGTGAACTCCTGGTACTTCATCCTCAGATAATTCGCCATCTGTCCCAGGTTGAGTTCACAAACGACTATTTTTTTGTATTTGCTGAATATTTCTCTCACATTCTTCGGCAGAGGATTCAGATAATTGAAGTTCACAAATCCCAGATTAAAGCCTTCCGACTGAAGTTCCCGCACTGCAGCCATAATATATCCGTAAGAGCCGCCCCAGCCAACCACGAGCAGTTCGCCTGATTCATGTCCGGTCACCTTCAGATCGGGGACCTTTTCTTCCACCCTGCTCACCTTTTCGGCTCTCAGCCTTACCATAAGTTCGTGATTATCCGGGATATAAGAGACTGTGCCCTTTACGGTTTTTTCCAGACCGCCTATTCTGTGCTCTAAACCGGGGGTTCCGGGGATGGCCCAGTATCTCGACAATCTTTTTTCATCCCGTTTATATGGCATGAAAGGAGTCTCATCCTGTGCCGGTCGCGGTGGCATTATGTCAGGCAGGTCTTTCATCTCAGGTATTCTCCATGGTTCGGTACCATTAGCCAGGTAGCTGTCGGTCAGCAATATAACCGGGGTCATATGCTCGACCGCTATCCTTGCCGCCTCAAATGCATAATCAAAACAGTCGGAGGGTGTGCTTGCCGCCAGCACTACGACCGGGCATTCGCCATTACGGCCGTAGAGTGCCTGCAGAAGGTCGGCCTGTTCGGTTTTAGTTGGCAGCCCGGTTGAAGGTCCCCCTCGCTGAACATTTACTATTACGATCGGAAGCTCGGCCATTACCCCAAGGCCTATTGCTTCAGTCTTAAGTGCCAGGCCAGGACCTGAAGTCGAAGTAACCGCCAGATATCCGGCGAAACTGGCTCCAAGGGCTGTGCAGATACCGGCAATCTCATCCTCGGCCTGGAAACTTTTAACTCCCAGGTCCTTCCTCAATGCCAGCTCTTCCAGGATTCCGGTGGCCGGGGTTATCGGGTAGGATCCCACAAAGAGCTTAAGTCCTGCCTTTTCGGCAGCGGCCATAAGTCCCCACGCTGTAGCGGCGTTACCGCAAATGTTACGGTATGTACCGGGTGCGATCCTGGCAGGATTTACCCTGTAGACCGGTGTAAAGGCTTCGATGGTCTCGGCATAGTAATAACCCGCTCTGAGTGCAATCTTGTTCGCTTCGGCAATCTGGGGCTTCTTGCTGAACTTCTTCTCAAAATATTTCTCTGTATAATCGAGCTTCCGGTCAAAGAGCCAGTAAACCATGCCCAGGGCAAACATATTCTTTGTCCTGAGGACCGACTTGGGATCGAGGCCGAAATCCTTCAAAGCTTCCTTTACCATCGAAGTAACCGGGGCTGCAATAATATTCACCCCTTCAAGTTTCTCTTCCTTTAACGGATCCGCCTCATAGCCCGCTTTCTTTATATTCTTATCTGTAAAATTATCCTCATCATAAATGAGTGTCCCGCCCTGTCTGACGGATTTTGCGTTGGCTTTTACGGCAGCCGGATTCATAGCAACCAGCACATCGGCAAGATCCCCCGGTGTGAATATTTCCGAATGCCCGAGGTGTACCTGGAAACCTGAAACTCCTCCCACAGATCCCTGAGGGGCGCGTATCTCGGCGGGGTAATCAGGAAATGTTGACAGATCGTTGCCATATAAGGCTGCCGTGTCTGAGAACAGGGTACCTGTCAGCTGCATACCATCGCCTGAGTCACCTGAAAACCGGATCACAACCTCATCCTTCTCGATAACTCTGGATTTTTTACCCATAATCACATCAGATATTAGTTTCGATGCATGAAAACCACCATATCAATTACTTATGGTCTGCAAAATTAAGCTTTAAGAATGGCAAAATCATATAAAAAAAGATCTTCATATATGATTTTGGTCATGTTTTCATTTATACTGAACAGGAGTGCTCTGGCTCCAGATATCTGCTTTCTGAAGGTTAATGTTTCCTTCAAAAAACATCCTTGCGATCTTCTCAAACCAGGCAGTATAATCAGAGATAAAGAATTTGTCGGAAGAGGTTCCGGAATCGTTGACAAGCTGGCGCGTTTCGAGCAGGTTCCTCAGCCTGAGAGAGACTATCCGTGATGAATCCACCACCTCGAGGCCGAAATTGAAGAATTTGCTGATCTGGTTCTTAATTACAGGATAGTGGGTGCAGGCCAGGATAAGCGCATCGATCCCCTCAAGCGTTTCGTTTGACAGATAGGTGCGTATTATGGCATTGCTTATGTCATCATAGATAAATCCCTCCTCGATCATCGGCACAAGCAGGGGAGCAGCAAGGGAAACGACTGTTGTCGCGGGAGATTTTTGCTTCAGTTTCATGTTGTATGTTTCCGAACTGATGGTCCGTTTGGTTCCTATGACCCCTATTTTTCTGAAATTCCTTGCACTCACCCAGTCCACAACGGGGTCGATCACATCCAGGAGTATGACTTTATCCCCGAACTCTGCAAGGAGATACTCATAAGCGGAGGCAGACGCGGAATTGCAGGCAACAAGTACAGCTTTCACATCAAGCTCAAGAAGGAATTCGGTTATCCTGCGCGAATAATACCTTATCGATTCCTCTGATTTGTCTCCATAGGGAAGATGTGCTGTATCGCCGAAATAGATCAGGCTTTCGCCGGGCATTATCTGCTTTACAGCCTGGGCAACAGTAAGTCCGCCGACACCTGAATCAAATATCCCTATTGGCTTATTCTTCATTACAGCAGATTAAAAAAAGGGTGCCTCAAATGTATTACTTGGCCATGAGACACCCCATTATATTCGTGTAAGTGAATTACTTGATACCAAGCTTGGTTTTTACAAGCGAAAGAACATCTGTGCTTTTCGTAGTGTCAAAATAGGCAATCGTCCCGGCTGATATATCAAATACATATATAAAACCGTTCTCCTTCCCGACATCGCTGATTGCCTTATCGGCCTTTTGTGTGATAGGAGTAAAAAGCTTTGCCTGCTCTTCCTGCAACGTTGTTGAGGCGTTGTTCTGAAAGGTCTGCATCCTGTTCTGATAATCAGCCAGCTCCTGTTCCTTGGTCTGACGAACCAGGTCGGTGTAGTTCTTCATCTCCTTGAGGTATGTATCATACTTGTTATTGAACTCTACCTGTAACAGTTCCAGTTCATTAAGGAAAGTTGTTCTCATTTTCTCAAGAGAGGCTGTTGCTGCATCAAATTCCGGCATTGCCTGGATCAGGTCGTTCCTGTTGATATGGCCGAACTTAAGATTTTGCGCTGAGGAGTATTGACCGGTAAGGGTAAAAAGGCTGATCAGAGCCACTATTCCAATAAATCTTTTCATTTCAGTATCGTGTGTTAAATTTCGCGTAAAAATAAATATTTAATTCTTATAACCTAATTTTTCAAGGACCTCGTCGCTGATATCGAACTTGGGATTGGCAAACAATATGTTTCCTCCTGCCGCAGAATCGAAGATAACTGCATAAGCTCCTTCAACTGCGATTGTCTTGATAGCTTTCAGTATTTCATCCTGGATGGGTTTAACCAGTTCTTCCCTTTTTTTGAACAGTTCCCCCTCCATTCCAAAATATTTATTCTGAAGCTCCTTAATCTCTCTCTCCCTGGCTATGATTGCCTCTTCGCGTTTGATTTTCATCTCCTGTGAAAGAAGCACCGACTCACTCTGGTAAGCCTTATACATCTTTTCAACAACAGCATACCCGTCGGCTATCTCCTTTTCCCACTGTTTGGAAAACTGGTCAAGCTGATCCTGTGCTTTTGTAAAAGCCGGAATATTCTTCCGGATATATTCCGAATCGACAAATGCATATTTCTGAGCAACAGCCAGTGATGATGTCAGAATTAATACCCCTATAAACAGAATTATCTTTTTCATGATCTGATCTTTAAGATTAAATGTTAAAACTGCTGTCCTATCATAAAATGGAATTGTCCTTTATTTGCATTCGGGTAATTAGCCGGGTCCGGCACCTGGTCGAAGCCGTAGCCCCAGTCAATGCCCAGCAATCCGAACATCGGGAGGTTAGCCCTCAGTCCGATACCTGCCGAGCGGTTCATTTTGAATGGATTATAATCCTTTAACTGGTACCAGGCCCTTCCCGCCTCAAGAAATGCCAGTCCGTAAATAGTGGCCGAAGGGTTGAGCGAAACAGGATATCTCACTTCAAAGGTGATTTTTGAATATACGTTTCCGGAGGAGACTCCCCTGACCGGATCGCTGGGTGTAAGGGAACCGTTTGTATACCCTCTCATGGCTATCACTTCACGGCCATAAAAACTATAGCCGGTCATACCATCACCACCGATGTAAAAGTTTTCAAAAGGCGAAGGTCCGATATCGCGGTTATAGAATCCCAGGTAGCCGAAAGCAAAGCGTGTGTTAAGAACCAGCTTGTCATTGTTTGAGATCGGAACAAAATAATCGGCCTTGAATACCCACTTGTGAAACTCTATCCATTGATATTTGATCTCATCCGGTGCCCCCTGCATATTCCTTCCGGTGATTGCAGAATAGGGAGGTGTAGCCTGAACGGATAAGTTGAATGTTGAGCCTTTCCTGGGATAGATAAGGTTGGGACTTGTGGAGAAACGTGTGATACGTGCAGTCAGACTCATCATGTTCGAGGTCCCGTTCTCGAACAGGAACCTCATAACGTTGTAATTATCAAGATTATACCGCTGATAGCTGACTTCACCGTAAACTGAGAAAAAGTCATCCGGCCATGTCAGTCTCTTTCCGAGCCCCAGTGAGGCACCGTCAATTATCATCGACTGGCGGCCATCCTCATTCTTCCTTCTGCCGTTGGTCATCATCGATCTGTAGAGGGAGACCGAGAACGAGTTGGGTTTCTTTCCGCCCAGCCAGGGTTCAACAAAAGAGATGTTGTATGACTGATAAATACGTCCGTTCGATTGCGCCCGTATACTCAGGGATTGACCGTCGCCGGAAGGATAGGGTCTCCATTCCTTAAGGTTAAAAAAGTTGCGCATGGCAAAATTATTGAACCTTACCCCGACTGTCCCGACCAGCATTCCGGCGCCCCAGCCTCCTGATACTTCAAACTGGTCGTTTGCCTTCTCCTCCAGCTGGTAAAGGAGATCTACCGTTCCGTTAATGGGATCAGCCATGGGGGCGGGATTGATCTTTTCAGGGTCAAAATGTCCCAGCACACCAAGCTGACGGATCGATCTGATGATCTTATCCTTGCTGAAAAGATCGCCAGGCAGGGTGTAGAGTTCACGTCTGGCAACATGTTCATTGGTACGGGTATTGCCGGTCACAATGATATTGTTGAGATAGGCCTGGTCGCCTTCATATATCCTGATCTCAAGATCTACCGAATCGTTCTCAACATTGGACTCAAGCGGTATCAGCTTCGAGAACAGATAGCCATAATCGAGATACAATGAGCTTACGGCATCCTGTGCCCCGGATGTCCCGTTCAGCCTGTCGGAAATAAGCGACTGATTATAGACGGAGCCGGCCTCTATATTAAAAACCCTTTCAAGATCCTCTTTCCTGTATACACTGTTTCCGACCCAGCTCACACTGCGCAGAAAGTGCTGGTTCCCCTCATAAACCCTCAGGTGCAGACCGATGCGGTCTTCGGATATCGTATAGATTGAATCAGAAAGTATCTTGAAGTCCTTGAATCCGTTATCGTTGTAAAAAGTATAGAGCTTATCCTTGTCTTCCTCATATTTTTCACCAATATATTTTGAAGGCTTGAAGAAATTCAGGTTCTTCTGTTTTGTATTCTTCATTGCCTTTCGAAGGCGTTTGGTATCATAGCTCTCATTGCCGGAAAATGTTATTTCAGCGATCTTCACTTTTGACTTTTTGTCAACATCAATGGTGAGAATGACATTATTGGGCTGTTCCGGATCATCTTTCTGGATGAATTCAACCTGGGTATTGAGAAATCCCTTCTCGACAAAATGGCTGGTAATGGTCTTCCTTGTATTGTTAAGGACAAACGTTGTTAGCTGCGATCCTACAGGCATGTTTATTTTCTCGGTAAGGTCCTGCCTTTCAGAACTCTTCAATCCATTGAACCTTACTGAGGAGATCCTCGGTCTTTCCTGAAGGAAGATATCGAGCCAGGCTGTATCGGACTGAAGCCTGGCAATGCTTATCCTGACATCGGAGAAGAGCCCCTGCTGCCACAGCTTCTGTACTGCCAGCGTCATGGCTTCGCCGGGTATTTCCAGCCTTTGTCCCCTCCTGAGACCTGAGATCCCTATAAGCGCATTCTGGTCGAGATACCTGATGCCTGAAATGGTGACACCGCCAATAACATACTCATCCGGATTTGTATAATCGATAAGCTCCTGTTTTTCCTGTCCGTAAAGCGAACCGGCTATCAGAATCATCGTAACTCCCGCAAAAAAACTCCTGAATTTCTTTATCAACATGTTAGTATTATTTTTCCGGTAGCTGTTCATGTATTTTCCCAAACCGCCTCTCTCTTTTCTGATAATCTACAATAGCATTATAGAAATCCTCCTTACCAAAATCAGGCCAAAGTATTTCGGTAAAGTAAAGTTCAGTATATGCCAGCTGCCACAAAAGGAAATTGCTGATCCTTAATTCACCGCTTGTCCGGATAAGAAGGTCGGGATCAGGGATTCCCCGTGTGGACAGGTAGCTTTCAAAAACATGTTCATCTATTGATGTGGGATCAATGTTACCGGAAGTGACATCCGTGGAAATCCGTCTCGCGGCTTCAGATATTTCCCACCTTGAGCTGTAGCTCATCGCAACGATCAGGTTAAGGCCTTTGGCCGATGAAGTGAGCTCAATTGTCTCGAACAATCTTTTTCTTACATCAGGAGCCAGCCGGCCGACATCTCCGATTGCCTTGAGCCGGATATTGTTTCTGATAAGCGTATCTGTTTCATTATTGAGCGACTCGACCATAATATGCATCAGGGCAGACACCTCTTCGTCGGGTCTGCCCCAGTTTTCTGTTGAGAATGCATAGAGGGTAAGATATTTTATACCCAGTTCTGCAGCGCACTCTATCACTTTCCTCACAGCGTCCACTCCATGCTTATGGCCGAATATCCTGTCCATTCCCTTCTGGCTGGCCCAGCGTCCGTTCCCATCCATAATTATGGCTACGTGAAGAGGCAGTCTGTCGGTTTTAATCAATTCTTTAGATGACATATTAACGTTTTCTTTTTGAATCCACATCTGTGTATGCGGGGCAATCTGCCAGCCTGTTGAAAAATTTCCAGGTAAAAGCAAGTCCTGCAAACGAGTACCAGTCGTTATTGTGGATCCAGGAATAGTCTGAAGGATCAACAAAATCTTTCAGGCCGTCAAAGTTATCATAAAAAGTCTTACGAAAACCATATTCTGCTTCCAACCCCATATTTTTACCGATATTGATTTTAAAACCGACCGAAAACGGGATTACCGGGACATATGTAAAGGCAGTCAACTGTTCACCGGCAGAGGCAATTGTGCCATTTGTATTTATGAAGGCTACCGCTGCTCCGGCAGCAAAATAGGGAGTGTAATTCCATCGTTTGCCCTGGGTTGAATAGGGCAGGAAATTGAATTCAAACTGGAGGGCCCATTCGCCTGTATAACCAGTGAATGAAGCATTTCTGGCCTGCTGAAAATCATTATTGAAATCGAGATCGTCGGCCCGTAGTCCACCTATAAAAACACTTGTCCTCAGCGCCTGTCGGGGATGGAAATTGTAACGGTAAAATAGTCCCCCTGCAGGAAGAGGGGAATACATAAACCTCGACGGATTTATGTCGCCCATATAAGTGGAGACGCCGGCAAAGACTCCATAATCAGCATTTCGTTGCCCGTACGCCGGCCAGGAGAGCAAAAGAAAGATCAGAAACCAGTGTAATTTCTTCATCAAAAACAGATCCAGCTCGTTTTATTACCTGAAAGATGGCCAGCCTTTGGGGCCATTCTTTAGCTTGTATGTAACAAGAAAGTTCAAAAAATAATAAACGTCATTTGCGCTGGAAAATTGTGAAGTATAACCGTCAAGATAATCAGTGAATGCATATCTGCGCCCTAGTTCCACTCCAAAGTTGATATTGGGGGTATAGATAAGAGTAGCTCCCAGACCTCCGGGAATGACCAGGGAAAAACCATCCGTTGGCAGACCCCTTGCTGCAAGGTTGTCATTAACCTTAACATTGTAATTAACCCCTCCTGCCCCGGCAAAGGCGTAAAAGTCCAGTGAAGTGATCAGTCTCATAAATCCCTTTCTTCCCCTGAGAAAGAGATAACTGTTCTCCGATTTGTTTTTGATGAAGTAATATTCGAAGAGAAGTGCAGGCTCGAATATAGTTGTTGTCGCTTCAAAATCCCTCCCCTCGTTAGATCCCCTTTCATCAATGCCGTGAAGCAGTCCGTAAGTAAAGCTTGTTCTCACATTGAGTGTACGGGTAATCCTGTATTTGACATTTGCATTCACATCGAACCTGGTCTGCCTGTATGTCAGATCACGAAAGCCCAGCAGGTTTTCTGACCTGGAATATCCGCCAACGTCCCCGAAGAAAAAGGATGCCCCTCCCCCGGCCGCAGCTTCCCATCGTTTGTACCTCCAGAGTTGTGCGTCAGTAAACGGGGCCGCCAGGAAAAAGAACAGGATCATAAACAAAACTGATCGTTTCATTGTGTCACAATTAGGTATCTAACTCAAGTTGCCAGGTGCTAACCAGTAACTTAGATTAATTAATACAAATATAATAATCTAATTTCGTTTATCAGCTCCCCACATAAGCTTATTTCTAAGGGTGCTGTAAAAATCCATGCCTTTAAGCATCACTGTCCTGAGCTTTTTCGGCGATCTCATTATATGGACCTCCCTGCCGAAATCCAGCTTTTCCGATCTGAAGTCGCATGTTGCCAGGTAACTGTCACTCCGGCCTTCTATCTTGAGCCTGAGTCTGCTCACACCCGACAGGATGATTGGTCTGATGGTCAGATTGTGGGGTGAAATAGGAGAGATTACTATACTTTCATCTCCGGGTGAAAGGATAGGGCCGCCCACACTCAGATTGTACGCTGTCGATCCTGTTGCCGTCGATACTATGAGGCCGTCGGCCCAGTAGGTATTCAGATAAATACCGTCGACATAAACGTTGATGGTGACCATGCTCGGGGTATTCTTTTGAATGGTGATCTCATTCAGGGCTGTTGAACCGTTGCCCCCAAACAGGCTGTCAGGCTCGGAGATCTCCAGAAGGGACCTGTCAATCAATTCAAAATCTCCCCTGCAGAGCATATCGACGGAATGACTTATCTCTTCGTTGGAGATGTTTGCCAGGAATCCCATTCGTCCCGTATTGACTCCCGCCACTGGTATGCCAAGGTCCTTCACCTTCAGCATCGTTTCAAGGAAAGTCCCGTCTCCCCCCACGCTGATAACCATGTCAGGCAGGTCCGGCAGGCCTGAACCTGACCAGAATAATGCACCCGCTGATCTCTGATGTATATGAGTCTGAATTCCCCTGCTGTTAAATTCCTTCACCAGTATTGCTACTCCCTCTGAGGTCCGGACATTGGTTTCCTTGCTGTATATGGCAACTTTTTTAAGCATCGCGGTACTACATGTTAAGATATTTCATCAGAAGGTCAAATCTCTCGGAATAAAAACGGTCCATCGAATCATCATCGGTAATCCATGTTTTTACATCATAATTATACCGGTCGAAGGTCTTGATAACTGAAACAAGATCGTTTGAATTCACTTTCAGGGTTACTTCAAGCCTTGTGGAATCAGGAGGAGAGGTAATATACATACTGAGGATCTTGATATTGTTGCTCTCAACTATCTGGGCTATCTGCGACAGGGAATAGTCGCGCTCAATAAGCTCTATCACAATTATCCCTCCGGCCTGCTCAAGCGATGATATTCCGGCAATATGCCTTATCAGATCGTTGGTTGTTATTACACCTTTATAATGGTTGTTGGAATCCAGTACGGGAACCACCGACAGCTTCAGCCTTGAAGCAAGTCCTATAACTTCAAACAGGTGCTGATCGGCGGTCACATAAGGCTTGAGTAATGTAAGGGGGTGATTGCCAATCGGTTCCTCAGGCTCGTTGGTATCGTAGATATCACTGTCCGATATCAGCCCGAGGAAATCCTGATTGTTTACTATTGGCAGATGAGAAATCCGGAAGATCTCCATCCAGTTCAACGCCGTCTGGCCCAGATCAGATGTTTTCAGGGCCGGGACTATCTCTGAAATCAAGTCCTTTGCTACCATATCAGAATTTAATCATTTAATTTTCATCTAAATTAATAAAAAAAAAGCCAGTTGTTATATTTTTGCATCACAATCAGAATACGCAAATCCTTAACAAATATTATAATGACAAGGCTAAGTGTTAATATAAACAAGATTGCGACCCTAAGAAATGCGAGGGGAGGCAATATCCCGAACGTGAAAAGTGCAGCAATAAACTGTGAGCTTTTTGGTGCCGACGGTATCACGGTCCATCCCAGGCCCGATGAGAGGCACATCCGCTACAGGGATGTTCTGGAGATCAGGCCGGTCATTAAAACGGAATTCAATATTGAAGGTTTCCCATCCGACAGTTTTATTAACCTTGTCCTCTCTGTCAGACCTGATCAGGTAACACTAGTGCCTGACCGCCACGATGCGATCACCTCGAACTCCGGCTGGGATACTCTGAAACACAGGGGCTTCCTGACAGATGTGATCTCAGCCTTTAAGAAAGAGGGTATACGAACTTCATTATTTGTTGATACTAAATTGATTAATATAGAAAATGCCAGATATACAGGTTCTGACAGGGTCGAACTCTACACAGAACCATATGCTGACAGATTTCATTCAGATGCGTATGCTGCCATACAGCCTTTTATCATTGCGGCTGAAGTTGCACGGGATGCAGGACTGGGGCTTAATGCAGGGCACGATCTCAACCTCGATAACCTCAGGTATTTCCGCCAGTCAATCCCATGGCTTGAAGAAGTGTCTATCGGTCATGCGCTTATCTCCGATGCCCTTTACCTGGGCCTGGAAAATACAATACAGATGTACAAACGGCAACTACTCTGACACGACCGCCCAATGAAGCTTTTCTGCAGAAAATATGGCTCAGGTCCTCCCCTGATAATATTGCATGGATTGTACGGGTCGTCTGACAACTGGGTACAGATAGCCAGGAAGGCGGGGGAATATTATACCTGCTATCTGCCCGATCAGAGAAATCACGGTCGCTCCCCTCACAGCAACGAACATAATTATGATGTGATGCGGGACGATCTTGAAGAACTGGTTGAAGATCTTAATCTTGACAGGTTTTTTCTGGCAGGCCACAGCATGGGGGGAAAAACTGCAATAAAATATGCAATTAGCCATCCCGGGAAACTGTATGGCCTGCTGATTACAGATATTTCGCCATTCGCAGGTGAAGACAACTACCGGACATCCTATAACCTGCACCTGCAGATTTTAAATGCGATCCTTAATACTGATATATCGCGGTTACCGGGCCGTTCAGAGGTTGATTCCGAACTATCGGTATCGATCAGATCAGAAAGGATCAGGGGTTTCATAATGAAAAACCTTCAGCGGACAACCGATAATAAGTTTGAGTGGAAAATCAACGCCCGGGCGCTTCTTGACAACCTCGACAGGATTATGGAAGGTATCAGTCGTCCTGTCAATAATGTACATCAGATAACAGGCTTTCCTGTTGTTTTTCTTAGAGGTGAACTATCAGATTATCTGCCGGGAAAGGATCTGAGTGACATACAAAAGATATTTCCTGCTGCCGAACTGATTGAGGTGAAACAGGCGGGCCACTGGATCCATGCGGACCGCCCTGATGAAGTTATTAAAAGCTTGCTGAGCCTGCGCGGATGAAATCCTCAAAGAGAGGTCGCCTGTTCCATCCT